>NZ_JBEEWH010000003.1:0-298516 GCF_040140305.1 Proteus sp. fly-1008 | reverse complement strand
TTGATCCAAGCACCCGCGCAGAGAATAACAAAATATTTATTAGAGACAACACATTTATTATCAATAATGAATTATTTAATTTATTTCTGTTATTTAAAATAAATGACTAGTTAGGTGATGAATTACCTCTTTAGGTGTTTTTCCGAAGTGGGTAATTTAAATGTTAAAATATTTATTTAACTAAATTAATAACAATAGGTGTTGCCTGTATTGTTGTCGTAGTAATCAGCGTATTATTATTTTGATGTTTAATAATAACACCAGACTGTGGTGTTACTAATTTCCATACTCCTTTTACAGTAACTGTGCTGCTTATTGGTTTAGAGTCAGCTGTTAGCCATTGACGAGAATAAACGCTGATTTCGATTTGATTTCCATTATTATCAATTTGGTCAGTTTCAATGCCTTGATATAAATTTAAATCAGGATTAACAATACTTAATGTTAATTTTTGTTTTTGAGCTTTAGTCATGACCATAACAGGAGAGTCACTCGATAATAATATTGCTTGAGGTGATTTTAATTGTGTTGCTTCAAAAAAAGCATATCCTTCTTCTTGGGTGATTTTATCTTTTACCGCATGTAATTGATTATTATGTTGTAATACAATGTATTCAGGTGCTTTATTATCTTGTGATTCAATTGCTATCGCATACTCATAGTTTTTATTCTTAGGTGCGTTACCATGAGAGATAACTGCCGTTGCAAATAATTGTTCTGTTGGTTTTGAATTTCTATCATCAAGCGAATGTTGTTTTTGATAACTAAATTTTACAGTTTGTCCTTTTGTGAGCTTATATAAATTTCCAGCAGGATCAATTAAAGTATCTGCATTATTTAAAGTTAATTGAGTACCTAATTGATTAACCTCTTTGCCATTAATTATCACTGATTTTAATTTAGGAACAGCAAATTGAAAGAGTGTTGTTTCTGTCCTATGTTGTTTATCATCATTTTCAATACCGGAACCTAAAGCAATAACTCTATTATCAAATAAAAAATAGGATTTATTAGCTCTTAAGCTTTGTTGTTGATATTTACTGTGACCATGTAATTTCATGGCAAACATACTATTGTTATTAAGTGTATTTGCACCAGAATAGCTTTCTGTTGAAAGCAACATTTCTTCAATACCTGCAGCAGGTAATTGACTAAGTTTTGCTTCAAGTTCGTTATAGGGAAGGTGAATAGTTGTTGTACCTGGATATCTATTCCAATCCCATCCAGCATGGCTAAATCCTGATTGAGTTAAATCAGCCGGAATAATTTCTAATTGTCCATATTGTAAATAACGACCATAACGGTTGTTATTTTCATAACTTTCATTACCAACAAGATAACGGCTAAAACCGCGCGCTATGGCAAGCCAGCTTTGTTGTGGTGATTGAGCCGATGCCCTTCGTTGTATTACCATTGATGCATAATTCATTGCCCATGCGCCAACCGGTTCATTTTCAGCTTTAATACCTTCAAAATGCGTTTTGTTGTCTAATTTTGCATAAGCAGCGGATAATGTGGTATCTAACTTTTGTTTGCCATCTGGGGCTCCTGCTAATGCCATCCATTTAAATGGAGCGATACCTATTTTATGCAACCCAGTTGGGTGACGGCCACTTATTACTACAGGGATTTGTGTCTCTTTGGTGTAGATACGCATTTTTAACAAAACATCTTTTAAACGCTCATGTGCTGAAGTAGTTAAGCGAAAAGGTGAACCACTTAATGCATACACACTGGGTGCTAAACCACCAAATGCGTCTTTTGCATAAGCAGGATAATGTTGTGAATGATGAAAAATAGAACCATCAGGTTTGAAACCGCCAGCAACACCTTTTGAGCTTAGTATTGTTTTACTTAACCAATTTTGCAGTTGTGCTAAGGCTTGTTGACGTTGCTGATAATCAGGTAGCATCAATAAACTTTTTATCATCCATTGTAATTGAGTGTTGAGAATATCGACATTTGCATCAACGATTTCATTGTCTTTTTCGAAAATTCGTCCTGTAGCGCTATACCACATCATGGCCTGTTGAGTAGGAGCTAGAAGGTTATTTTTTGCGAGAATATGACGTCCAATAAACCATGCGTCAAAAAGCTCTCTGGTTTGATAACCAACATGAGTAATAATTTGATAACCGCTACCACGTGTAAAACCTTGTTCAAGAACGTAACGAGTGCCTAATAAATAACGATCTTCTAATTTTTGCCTATCAGTTGCTGATAATGAATTACTACGCAAATAAATAGCAGTTTGAAGAAGCGTTTTACCGACATCTCTTAGCATATTGGTATCAAGTAATGCTTTTTTAGTCTCCTCACTAAATATCCCTTCGGCTTTCATAAAATTCTGCCGATTAGGATGATCAAGTGCTTTTCCTGTGATTGATCCATCAGTATGTTGCGTTAATCCTAATTTTTCCCATAATGCTAAATGTTCATCTAGCATATCTGTGGTGATTTCCTTATTACTGTTTATCCCTTGATAATGCTCAAAACGCTGATAAATCAAAGCCATTTCTATTTGATCATCACGAAATTCAGTATCGAAGTTTAAAGTGGGGTAATGAGCTTTCAACATTTGATCGTACATCAATAACGCACTCCAGTTTTTACTAACCATCGTGTTTACTGCGTTATTTACGTAAGGTGTTTGATAGTCAGGAACTGCCCAACGATTGTCTAACGGTACACTCATCATAATTTGGTCAAAAAAGAGGGTTCCAGCTTGATTTGGTGCTGTAATAACTAATTGATCTAATTTTCCTGTTGCAGTACCTTTCATATCACGAAAAGGAACAGCAATACCTCGCCA
The DNA here is from genome assembly GCF_040140305.1 of Proteus sp. fly-1008. Lineage (NCBI taxonomy): Bacteria > Pseudomonadati > Pseudomonadota > Gammaproteobacteria > Enterobacterales > Morganellaceae > Proteus > Proteus sp. fly-1008. Next base: position 295,704 of record NZ_JBEEWH010000003.1, on the reverse strand, counting down.
TCCCGTAAAATTAAGTTCAACATTAAAACTTAGTGCAATTTTATTATTTTGTTTAAATACTAACGTTAATGGAGAAGATTGAGGTTTTTCATTATAAATCCACATCATAAAAGTGAGTGGAGTTGCTGTATTTTTATCATCTTGGTAATTAACAATATTGTTTAGCGTTAATGTTGCTTGCGGTTGATATTGCCATTTAAGTGATTGTTCGCCATCTTTAGCATGCTGTTTGCTTAGCGATAATTGGTTATTATTTGAAGTGATAAGGGTATTAGGCAGTTCATTTTCAAAAAGATAAATATCTCCGAAAGTTTCATGAGACAGAGAGGGTAAAGCTTGGGCCGGTAGTGATAAAAAGAGGCTTAATGTAACCGCGTGGGCTAAAGGGTTTTTTATTAACATAATCAGATTTCCTGTAAATAAAAAAGGAACGCAAGAGCGTTCCTTTTAATTAAATCAAGGGAGTGGTGAGAGTTTGATTTCCTGTGGAATACCAAAGTAGCTGGTAAAAGTCAGTTCAGTGTTATCACCTGAAACGTTATATTTAACTTTGCTATTTTTATCAGCAGATTGCCATTTACCATTAATCGTGACATTGATGGTGACAGGGGTTGCTGCTTTTTGGCGAGTCATATTTAAATCAGGTGTAACGGCACTGACAATAAGAGTGTCTTTTTGTCGATGAGTCATCACAATCGCAGGTTTATCAACTTTTTTTATCCATTTATCTTCAATTGAAGCAGGCTGATAAAAGGCATATCCCGTTACATTACTGAGTTTATCGAGAATAATATGAACGTCTTTATCCTTACGAAGAACCTGGTATAACCCATCGTTTTCACGGAATTTTTGTGCTATCTCTCCCATTCTTTCAGGCGTTGCATCTAAAAAGACCATATATTCATAGCTGGAATCTTTAGGTTGAACGCTATGATCAATCCATGCTGAACTGAAGTTTCCTTCTGTCGGTTGGCGATTTTTATTTTCTGCCGAAGTTTGGTGTTGTCGGCTGATATTTACTTTTTCAGCTTGAGTAATTAAATAACCATTACCATTACTATCAATTAACCAATCACCTTGTTTAAGAGTTGTTTGGTAAGGAATGGCTTCAATTTTTTGTCCATTAATCCAAAGGGTATTTAATGTTGGAGTAATGGCATGTTGGAATAAGGTGGTTTCGACATCTTTATTTTTATCACTACTATTTATATTGCTACCAATAAAAATTAAGCGATTATCAGCGGCTAATACACTTTTTTTTGCAGTGAAGTTAGGATCAAAACGCTCAAGATTGGCTGGATAAATAAGATCGAATGCCATCATGCCATATTTGCCTTCAAGGGCAGATGTTCCACTAAATCCTCGTTCTCCACGTTGCATTAGGGTATGAGGTTTAGGGCTATCTAATTCTTTAAGAGGAAGATGGATCGTCGTCGCTCCTGGCATTCGATTCCAATCCCAACCTTCTTGCTGATAGCCTTGTAAAAGTTGCGAACCATTACTTACTATTTGAGCAACACCATGACTTTGATAACGACCATAGCGGTTATCTTTGTTATAAATTTCAGATGACCAAACATTGGTGTTATAAGCTTTCAGTGTCACCATTTTATCTTGCCAACGATGAATACCAAAAGCCCCACCATTAAAGGCGTAGAAACCTTGAGGCAGAGCTGCTGGTGCAATAGTTTCTCCAAAAACAGCATTCGATTCGTTTTGTGTTTTATCACTTATTGCAAGATAAATAGATGCGAGTGTTTTATCTGGAGAAGGTTTCGCAGACATGGCAAGCCAGTAGTAACCTTGAGCAACTGATTTTAACGAAGGTGAATTAAATGGGTGCCTTCCAGCAAGAGGTAATCCGACTTCTGGAGCACTATAAATCCATGCTGAAACCATCGCTTTTTTCAGGTTATCCCAACCACTTTCACCGACTGAAAATGGGGTTCCACGAAGTAGATAAATAAGCTGAGAGGCATTTTTAAAGGCAGGGAAAGAGTAGCCCGGATAGTTGCCTTCATGTCGCCACGCAGTACCGTCAGGGCGTAAACCATCTTTACCACCCGGTGGTACTTGAGTTAATGCGCCAGTGATGTAATGGCTGAAGGTATTAATTAAGTTGATACGTTTTTGATCATCAGGTTCTAGCAGTAATAAGGCTAAGTGTTGACGAGATAGGGTATTGAAATAGTCTAAGTCAGAGCTATCTGCCCCCACTTTCATATCAAAACTACTTTTAAACTCTCGTGAATACCACAACAATGAATCATAAACTTGAGTTTGTAAGTTTGCCTCTTTTAGTGCATCAGACATGAGTAATGTGGAAATATACCACCATCGAGAACTATATCCCCAGTGATGGGTTGTGACTAATGCACTTCCTTTAACAAAGCCTTGATCTAATAAGTGCTTTGTCATTAATAAGTACATCTGCTTTAGCTGAGCCTTTTGTGTAGGATCTTTTTCCAGTACATAAGCACGGCTAATATTAAACATTAATGTAGTGTAATCACCTAAAATAACATAATTATGAAATAGTTGTTTATCTTGAGGGTTGAGATTTTCTGGTTGATAAATAATCGTTTGTTTATCTGTGATCAGGTGTCGCCCTTGTATTGTGCCATTATCTAAAGCATGAATATTAAGAGCATCAAAATCACTTTTTAACTTACCAATATTTTCTTCTAGTGCGAGATTTGTTTCTTTTTCACCGCCAACAAATTCATTTATCAAACGTTGGCGAATAAGATCAATTGCAGCTAAGTTTTCAGGTGTCACCGGTAACTGAGGTTGTACGTTATGAAACTGAATTTCGGGTTCTGATAAGCGAGTTTTGATTTGATAATCAGACCATTGGTAGCGAGCATCATCGATAGAAAACATAATGCGATCGATATAGATTTCACCTTGATCCACATTAGAGGGGGCTTTAAAGCGAATGCTGTCGACATTAGCGCCTAAAGCGCGCCCAATGCTGTCTTGAGTACCATCAGAGGAGGTATTCATCGCATTTAAGGTCATTTCACGATTTTCAAGATCGTTATTTAGCGAAACACCTACGGCTCGCCAACCAGTAAAATTAAGTTTTACTTTAAAGCCGGCTTGGGCTTCACTGGTTGTATTGAGCTTTTCGCCTAGATCAACGGTAAGATAACCATTAATCGGCTTTTCGTTATAAAGCCAAAATGATAAAACGGGCGTAGATGAACGCCCCCAAGCTTTAGAGGCTTCTTTATCTGTCGGTACAATCAGTTTTTTATGTAAAGTAAAGCTACTGCCTCCTTTCCATTTCCACAAAAGAGATTGGCTTCCCATAATGCTACGTTTATCCGATAGCGAAAGTATTGAATTTTTATCTGACGAAAAATCAGCTAATGGGTTATTTTGCGCAAAATGATAGATTTCTGACTGCATCAGATTATTAGGATCAAATGCAGGGTTGCTGGTTGCAGCAATCACATGATAGGGGGCTGATAATAGCCCCAATGTCATTGCAAGTGCAGTAAAGCGAAATATCGGCATTATTTTTCTCCTTAGAAACGCTGGCTAACAGTGAAACCAATGCGTCCTTCATTAAATTTGTCATAACGCTGATAGCCGATTGTTGTGCCTAAATTTAATGATTGAGTGATATCGAGATTGGCACCTAATTCCGCACTAATAATGTCACCACCAACAGTATTTCCTTTAATATCAAAGGTCTCTCCTCCAGTATTAAAATAAGTCAAACTGTGGCGTTGATTAATATTATTGTCACCTGCGATATCTTTGAAATAACGAAGGTTAAGAGATGGGGTTAATTTTCCATAAGCAGTCTGATAGCTATTCCATAAAGCAACTGAGCCACCTAATTGATTAACAGCATAGCGTTGGCCATAAGTACGCATAGATAAGGCAGAGCCTGTTTCTTCCCAAGAGTCAATATTGAGCCATTGATATTGGTAAGTCAGCATCGGTTTAATATGGATGAAATCAAAATCAAAATGAGTTCCAGCATTAATTTGATAACCTAATTGCACACCTGAATAATCACCTTTTGCTTTGGTATTTCCTTCCCATCCAGTATTGCCACCAATATCTCGCTCACTATCGACAGTGTAATAACCAATATTTAGATTACCGCTTAGGAATAATGTGTCACTATACCAACCGGTGTAAGGCATAAATTCAAAATGGCTAATTTCTTTGCTTGCGTTACGTTGTTTTGCGTCAGCCTTGGCATAGTTATAAGCAAATGAAACACCGATAAGAGCATCTTGATTAATTTCATAATCAGTACCGATTTGAATACCAGTACGATAAGTGTTGTAACCGTTAATTCCACCTTGATTGCTTTGTGTGCCATAACCATACAGTATATTGGCCCAACTGTTCCAGCCTGCTTCTCTCTCTTCAATTGGCAATTGGTTATCATAGCGTAAATAGCGGTGTGCAATATTATTGCGCATATCTTCAACCATGATTAATCCCGCTTGAATATCACTGCCATCAGCAATAGGGGCTAAATCATTTGATAATGAGGCAATATTATTATCGTCATTTCCAGCTGCAACTAATAAACTCAAAGCCTCATCTGAAACTTGACTACGTGTATTGTTAAATTCATTTAAAACAGTTGGAATAATAAAATTAGCTGCCGCTAATCCATTTTCATTGACGCCACCACGTTCAGCAGCACTAATAAAATTATTACCACCTTCGTAGCTAATACCATAACGTGCAACTAATTGATTACCGCTAACACCACCACTAATATTAGGCGGTGTAGTCTCTAACCATGAATCTGTTTTTTCTAATAATGGAGATACATCTGGTGCTATGGCATTGGCGTCAGTAACCGTAATTCCAGCTTCATCTTTAATCGCTGAATTGGAAGAGATCAAAACAATATCTTTATTTATAATGTTATCGACACTGGTGCCTTTAAAATCTAATTTAGCTTGGCTACCTTTTTTAAAAGTAACATCACCGTCAACATGAAGAATAGTTTCATCAGTATTGGTATTATCATCAAGACGGAAAATTAACTGGCTATTTTCCTTATTCATGAAATTACCTTCCCAATGAATCGTTTTATCTTTTCCTTGGATAGTTAAATTGCCATGGTTTTCAATTAATGGAACACCCGTGATTTGATATCCATCAAATAAAGCATTTTGAGCACCACCTTGATATGCAAAATTTATTTTAGTATCTGCGTGACCATTTCCTAATATATCGCCGTGGATCTCACCATTTACATCACTTCTAAAACCTGTTTTTAGTGTTCTAAAATCAATGGCTGCAGTTTTTCCACGAATAATGGCACCGTCTCTTACATAAACGCCAGTACCTCGTTTAGGGAAATCGCCTTCAACCAATATGGCTGTACCATTTTCACTGGTTACGTTAGCGCCATTTAAGTTGATATTACTGCTAAAAGAAGCACCTTGATTTATCTTGAGGCCATTTGCACCATCACCAGTGACAGTAATATTTTTTGTAATTGCTTGAGCTTTATATTCTGTTGATGAGCCATTAAATACAACGCCATCACCTTGAGAAACAGTGACATCTTTATTTATTTGAGCCGTATTACCGTCATTAACATTAACTGTTTCACAGATATTTAAAGTGGGATCACATTCTGTCGCCCATGCCGAACCATAAATAGCTGATAAAATAGCCGCGCTCAAAAATAACAATTTTTTATTTTTCACAATATAACTCCATGAACAATTATATGATTTTAATTATTAGAATGTTGCTCGGAATGAAACTTTGAAATAATCTTGAGTCGATTTGCTACCATCATTTTTATTTTCAACTCGTTCATTATAATATTCCGTCATGACTCGCCATTGAGGTGATATTTGATAAGCCATTTGTAGGGTATAACGTGTCATATCTTTTTCGATATATACGCCTTTATTTGTTCTATCTTCTATTTTTCCAAAAATAGATTTACGCATTGATGGAGAAACTATTAATCCTATTGGTGTTGTCCAGTTCACATACATACGTAATTGTTGATTATGGTTTGTTTCTTTTGTGTCGTATTCTTCATGTCGTATTGCTTGCTTACCACCATCAAAATAAGCAACAGTAGTATTAATATTTGGGGTAACAAAATAACGTAGACCAGGTTCAATTTCCCAGCCTAAATAATCCGTATTGGTGACGCCATTGCTACGTTTATCTTCTTTCTTTTGTAAGCCAAATAAAACACTACCTGTTAAAACCCAATCTTTATTAATTGGAAATTGGTAATTGGTTTTTGATTCATAAAAATCAATAGTTAAGCGACTGCCGTTATCATAATTAGTGAGATCTTGACGGATTTTCAAACCAGGTTGGATCCAACCATTGTTTAATTTAAAACGATAACTACCTTGTAAATCATAACGTTGGTAGCGGTTTTTATTGTCATGTTCACGTTGGCGAAAGCCGACATCGAAATACCAGTTAGATTTTTCTGGATTAATATTAAAATCAACACGATAACCGGCATAGTTATTGGGTGTGTCGTAATCTGCTGTTTCCCAAGAAAACATAGCGTTGACATTAGCTGCCTGAGAATGAAAAGAAGTTAAACCTAAGCCAAGAAGAGGTAAGAAAAGAGCAATACGAAGTTTGTTCATGGTATATATCCAATTCTTTATTCGCTTTTATTAATGTCAATTTTTAGGTGTAGGACGTCTTTCCTTTTATTCTATTAAAAGGATTTTTATATAAGCGAATTGGGTTTATATATAGCGCCATAAAATAATGGCGCAGATATTTTTATTATTTTTCTTTACATGTCGATATTGTTTTATTTAATTTATTGGTTGTTGCCGTAATAAATTCAGAGGCGCGCCAAGAATCTCCTGTTTTTTCCAACCAAGGGGTCAGTTCTTCTTTAATTAATTTCTCAATTAAAGGCATATTGTCTTTGGCAATATTTTTTATTTGATAAGGATCATTCACATTGTCATATAAGGTATATTTCAATGGTTGACCATCTTGTCTATCGATAACCAGTGTATGTGTTTTGGTTCTGACACCTCGTTTACCAAATGAAGGTTCTCCATAAGGAATAAAAAGATAAAGCTGCGAGTTTGCTGTGTCGCCTTTTCCTGTGACCACTCGGTCTGAAAGATCACTACCTTCGACAGAATCAGGTATCCATTCGGATAAGCCTAGTAGTCCTAAGATTGTCGGGTAAATATCAGGAGCTGACATTAGTGCATCATCAGAACCTGGTTTAATTTTACCCGGTAAACGAAACATCATAGGAATACGCATGGATTCTTCATAAGGATTATTTTTTGTTGCCTGTCCATTTGATCCTAAGCAACTACCATGATCAGAGAAGAAAACAACGAGAGTATTATCTGTAAGGCCTTGTTTTTCTAATTCATCGACGATGCGACCAAATTGTTCATCAACACCGTTGACCATTGCCATGTATTCTTTGAAATATTGAGGCCCATAGCCTTCTTGGTATTCACTTTCCCATTGTACGTTCGGGCGAGTGTTGAGCTCTTTAGATGTTTTACCTTGATAAGCATCGAGGTATTTCTTCGGTACTTGGTCATAAGGCGAATGAGGTGGATTCATTGAAACCACTAATGCAAATGGTTTTGAATTATCCCTAAATTGATTGTTTTCATTTTTGAGAAACTTGATTGCCATATCAGCTTCATGTTCAGGTCCCCATTGATCAATGTAAATTGGTTTATCACGAGGAGTATCGTTTGCCCAATACATAGGTTTTAAATGTAAATCGTAGGTGCCATAAGAATACCAAAAGTCAAAACCATGGCGTCTATCAGGAGCTGCCCATTCATTCCAATAACGACCTTCCATTGGATTATTGTAACTTTCAATAAATGGTTCGTAAGGTGCATCAAGATGCCATTTGCCAATATAGCCAGTGCTGTAATCGAGAGATTTTAAAACATCAGACCAACATTTTGCATAAGGAGATAGATCAATACCTACTTTGCCACCATAATCATGTGCATTTCCTGTAATGCCATTGCGAACAGGGTATTGCCCAGTCATAAACATGCCACGGAAAGGAGAACAAAGAGGGTAATTTGAAGCCATTTGTGTCATTACTTTGGCTTGTTTCGCAAATTTATTCAGATTTGGTGTAATTGAAGGATCTTCTCCCATAAACTGTAACGCGTGTGCTCGCATTTCATCAGGAAAAACAATTAATAGGTTAGGGGCGTTTTCCGGACGAGATTGCGTGTTAGAGACCGTGCTTCCTGAATTAGCAATAACAGGGGTAGAAACAGTCATTGCTGCACCGCTGGCTGCGAGCCCTTTGATAAAAGTTCTGCGGGAAACAGTCATTGCTTCCTCCTATTTTACGTTTACTTTCGAATTGGTGTCTTTTATCTTATTTATACTTTTACATAAGATCAAAAAGTAAGTTAACGAAAGATCAAGAATTGAAAGGGAGATCACAGAATAGTGTCAAATTGTAAGCAATTTGACAGCTAAAATAGGAGTTGGAATATTGTTAAGAATAGATTAACTTTTTACGAATAATTTTAATTAATTGATTTATAATGATATTTATTGTTTTGTGATGATGATTGCAAAAATAGCTTAAAGTTTCTTTTTTTAGCTATAAAGTTGCATAATAGCTAGTGTAAGTTCTTTTCTTTCGTTTGTTTTCATTATCCTTTAATGACCCACCAAGATGTTCCTTTAAACTCAATATTTTTAACTATCTCCATGCCTAACTTTTGATGTGCTTTTAGTGAGCGAATATTTTCGCTATTAACAAATGCGATAGGGTGCCCGCCATGTAAAGAACAGATCTGCTGGTAGAGATCTTTTAATAATGATTTTCCTCGGTGCGTTTTATCAATACAAACAGGGCCGTAAAACCAATTGTTTTGTGTTATTTCTGGGAAGCGTCGATTAATTTCTTGAGCAATAGGCGGAATTGAGAAAGATGTGACAGGGAAGCTGAAAACCACAGCAACAATATTTTCTTGATTAATTGCAATAATAGTATTTATACTATATTGGTACATTGCCTCAACTTTGTTTTGTGGGTATTCGCCATATAATCCGCCTTGTTGAGATTCTGAATTTGCCTGTAATAATGTTGCTACTGAGTTGATATCTTTATATGTCATTTTTCGAAATATATAATGCATTTTTAATTCCTTTTTATACTAAGTTATAATCTTATTATATAAAAAATAATTTATAATACAAAAATACATTAATAATTCTAAAGATAAATTTATTAATTTAAGTGTGACTATTGAATTTTGACTATCTACAAAACCTCTTTTTGAAAGAAATGTAATAAAAGCAGTAATAGAATATATTTATTACTGCTTAATTAATAACATGATTTTTATTTTTTATTTATAGAAATAGAAGTAATTAGAAACCATAGGCTAATCCCCCACCGATAATGATTTCTTGTTCGCTATTTATTGAAGAATTTAATCTAAATGCAATGTCATTATTAGGTTTATATTGTATTCCCCCAGCAAAAGCTGTACCAGTTCGGTAGTTACTAATACCAATTCCTCCACTTAAGGTGTGATGGCTAAGATAAGGAATATTCGTCATTGCAACAGATGAAGCAATACCTGCAAATACTTTCTTTTCTAATGAGATGATTTTTTTATCTAAATTTGCAATTGAGTCTGTGATTTCAGCTTGTCTTTTCCTGTAATAGTGATCAAAATCATTAACATGAGTTTTGAGCTCATTAATATCTGTACTAATACTTCTTTTTAGCTGATTCATGGCATTATTTGTTGTTATTCTATTTTTTTCTACCATTTTTTTAGTTTGGATAAGATTAACGGCATCTGTATTATTTTTACCATCACTAATATTAACTAATCTCGATGTCTGCCCGTTTTCAGTGTTACCAAATGAAACCGTATTTTCTTCGGTTGCTAATGCATTATGACCAATAGCAACAGAGTGTGTATTTTTAGCTTGGCTATTGACTCCTATTGCAATTGAACCATTACCTGAAGCATTACTATTATCACCTAATGAAATACTAGGAATATTAACGATAATAGGTATTTCTTCCTTTTCTTTTATTGAATCTACATTTGAATGCGAAAATGAAGGGAATAATAGAAAGAATAAAAATAACTTTTTAAATAACATTTAATTTAACCCTTTGAAAGGAATTTTTGGCGTAAATCAATGCTAAATGATTGTTTTTTTCATCACAAATAAAACATTCTGGAAATACTCTTAAAAATAGTTTTAAATAAAATTATATTTTTTTAAATATATGATTGATTACTGCAAAAATATTCTATTAAATAATATTATATTTAATAAGTTATTAAATAAAAAACTGCATTTTCATTAAAATGCAGTTTTGGATAAGTGTTAATTAATGTTTTTTTCTAAAGGCAAAAGCAACAGAAATCGCTTGTAGCAAACACATTGTTGATGTTTGAGAGCGAAAGGTTTTTATTTGAGCTTCTTTTACCGTTAAACAAACGTCACTCAAACTTGCCAGTGGACTAATGGGACTGTCTGTAACAATAATTTGTTTAGCTTCTTTATATGTTGCCATCTCGCACATTTTTTGCATTTCATCTGAGTATGGATGGAAATGAATGCCAAAAAGTACATCCCGATATGTAATATTTCTCAATTGCTCTTTGTACATTCCTCCTAAGCTGTTTACAAAGACAGTTTCGCAAGGAATGTGCGAGAGGGCATGAAAAAAATAACTCGCAGCACTGAATGAATGATGAAATCCACAAATATAAATTGTTTCAGCATGTTCGAGTAACTGTACTGTTTTATTTAACATTTCTCTGTGAGTCTGATTTGCCAATTGTTGCAATGAATGGCTATTTGCTTGTGCAAATTCTTGCAAAACATAGGCAGGCTCATTCAGATTAGGGGGGGCCTCTTTATATTTCTGTTTATAAGTTAAATTTTCATTTTCATTTACCATTTCATTCATCAAGTGATGCTGAAATAATTGTTTCATTTCATTAAAACCATTGAAATGAAACGCATTGGCAAAACGAATTAATGTCGATGGAGGAACATTTGCTTTATCTGCAAGGATTGCAATTGTATCAAATGCCACACTGTTTTTATTATCAAGTAGATAATGTGCAACCTGCTGTAGCCTTTTACTTAATCCATTATAGCGGGAGCGAACTTGTTCCTGTAGTTCATTCAGATTTGTTGCAGTAGACATAGTGCCCTCAATAAAAATACTGCTGTAATTGTAGTGTTTTTTGAGTTGAAATTGAATGTTTTTAGCTAATAGCAATTAAAATGAAATATAGAGTTAATTAAAAGTAAATGAACAACCTAAAGGTAATTATTTGATGTTTAAAACTCTATTTTATTTATTCTTTATTGGTTTTATTATCACTTGTCGAAATTAATTTTCTTTATTTGAAATTAAATGAAATTAACATTTCATTTTGTTAAGGTGGGGATAATAACAATATCGTTTCTATTTTTTCTATTTTGTTTTATTTAACCTATTTCATTTTATATTGTTGTTAATTTAACTTAGAATATTATTTTTTATTATTGGTGTTATTGTAATTTAGAAGTTGAAGTATTTTAATATCTTTGTGCGCAATGATTGATATTCATAATACAACACTTGTTTTATTTGTTAATGATAGTAATTTATGACTATCTTAGTTTAAATATACTTATGTTGGTTGAAACTTTTATATGCAAAACGATCATCCGTGGATTAATTTATTAATGCACTATTTTCATGATCACTACTCAGAAATGATGCCTATTATTTTTTTTGTATGTATTGTGGGTATTATCTTTGGTGTTGTACGTGAAATGCGTTGGTTATCCGTTTTTTTTACTGTACCTTTAATTATCATTGTATTTTGTTTAATTAGTTCTAATTTAGGATAAGTAAAATATACAATTGTTATTAAGGTTGTACAATAGTTGTATTGACCTTATTTTTAGACATTATTTTTTTCTTATATTTTCTCCTGTTATTGAATGTTATAAATCAGCAATGTGTTTATTCTATTTTGCCCATAAGCGATGTATCAACAATACTATTGATTAGATAATCAACTAGGTGACTAATAAGAGATTGTTACATATTGATTATTATTGATAAAGATAAGCAAATTATTTGTTGAATTATATACTAACATTTTATTCCCAATACACTAAACTAGATAACATTGTTTTAATGAATTAAAAACTATTGGGTTTTTATTATGGAATGGCGAAATAACACTTCTCGCTACGGGTACTTGTCACTCCTTTTGCATTGGGTGTCAGCACTTACTGTCTACGGTATGTTTGCTTTAGGATTATGGATGGTGACGCTAGGTTATTATGATAATTGGTATCATTCAGCACCTGAAATACATAAAAGTATCGGTATTCTTTTATTTATCATCCTAATAGTACGTGTGATATGGCGTTGGATATCACCACCACCTAAAGCATTAGGAAGCTACAGTAAATTTACTCGCATTAGTGCTCATATCGCGCACATGCTCTTATATTTAATTTTATTTTCTATTCTCATTAGTGGTTATTTAATCTCCACTGCTGATGGTCAAGCGATATCTGTATTTGAATGGTTTTCTGTACCCGCTATTTTTACAGGGGGAGCCGAGCAAGCAGATTTAGCCGGTGATATTCATCTTTATTTAGCATGGTCAGTTATTTTGTTATCACTATTACATGTGGCTGGTGCCTTAAAACATCATTTTATTGATAAAGATGTAACGTTAAAACGCATGCTAGGAATGCGAACTAAATAGTTAAATTTATAAAACAAAATTATGGAGATAACCATGTTTAAGAAAGCTTTATTGGGTTTAACAGCTGGTGCGTTGTTATTTAATGCGAGCACTGCTTTAGCCGCAGATTATACTATTGATAAACAAGGTCAGCACGCATTTGTACAGTTTCGTATCCAACATTTAGGCTATAGCTGGTTATATGGCACATTTAAAGATTTCGATGGTACTTTTAGTTATGACAAAGAAGATCCATCAAAAGATAAAGTTGATGTTGTGATCAAAACAGGAAGTTTAGATACAAATCATGCTGAGCGCGATAAACATTTACGTAGTGCTGATTTCTTTAATGTGAGCAAATATCCTGAAGCACGATTTGTATCAACCAACGTTACTCGTGAAGGTGAGAACTATGTAGTGGTTGGTGATTTAACATTAAATGGTGTGACTAAGCCTGTATCATTAAATGCAAAATTAATTGGCGAAGGAACGGATCCTTGGAAAGGTTACCGTGCTGGTTTTGAAGCAACAGGTAAAGTAAACTTAAAAGAATTTAATATTAAATCAGATTTAGGGCCAAAATCACAAGAAGCTGAACTAATTATCTCAGTTGAAGGTGTAAAAAAAGCGTAATTGAACGTTTTTTTGTGATGCAATAAAGCCCCATATGACTTTATATGATTTTTAAACCGATACCTTAGAGTATCGGTTTTTTTATGCGCGATTGAAAATTATTGCCTTATACTTAGGTAATAGTTCTTATTTTTTCATAGGGTTAATTAAGATTTATTTTGACGCTTTACCTATTTTAGGTAAGAACAAAGAGGATCATAACAAAGGCATGTTCACATCCTTATCCCTTTATTTAACGAAAAAAGAGTCAATAATGAAAAAATTACGTCATACTTTTTTGGGTACTCTGTTTATTTCTACTTTTTTAACAGCAGGTGTGTCAGAGGTTGATGCGTGTACCCGACTTGTCTACTTAGGTGATAATAATCAAGTCATTACAGCTCGTTCAATGGATTGGAAATATGACATTGGAACCAATTTATGGACATTTCCACAAGGTATGCAACGTTCAGGAGAGGCAGGTGATAATTCAATTAAATGGACATCTAAATATGGAAGTGTTGTTGCATCCGGTTATGATATTTCAACAACAGATGGTATGAATGAAAAAGGATTGGTCGCTAATTTATTATGGTTGGCGGAATCAGATTATCCAGCTTATACCAAAGAAAAACCGGCTATTTCGATTTCAGCATGGGCTCAGTATGTGCTAGATAATTTTGCTACTGTAGAAGAAGCCGTGACAGCATTAGAAAGTGAACCTTTTATTGTTTTAACAGATAAGGTACCAGGACAGGACAGAATGGCGACGTTACACCTTTCTCTTTCGGATGCTACTGGTGATAGTGCTATTATTGAATATATCAACGGCAAACAAGTCATTCATCACAGCAAAGAGTATCAAGTGATGACGAATTCACCTATTTTTTCCGAGCAGTTAGCATTAAATAGTTATTGGCAACAAATTGGTGGAACCGTGATGTTACCAGGAACGAATCGTGCATCTGATCGTTTTGCCAGAGCTTCTTTTTATGTGAATGCTATCCCTAAGGCTCAATCGAGTAAAAAATCACTTGCTAGTGTTTTTGGTGTGATCAGAAATGTTTCTGTTCCTTATGGATTAAGCACCGCTGAGTCGCCAGAAATCTCATCTACACGCTGGAGAACTGTGGCTGATCATAAGAATCAATTATATTTTTTCGAATCAGCATTATCACCGAATACTTTTTGGGTTAACTTAAAGGAAATTGATTTTTCAAAGGAAAGCGGGAAAGTCATGGTGTTACCATTAGGTGAAGAGCAATCAATCATTTATTCAGCTAATGCAACAAGCCATTTTAAGCCAGCAGAGCCTTTTAAATTTCAAGGATTAGATAATATTCCTTTAAATAACTAGTTGAGTATTCACGATACCTAATATGAAATTATCCGTAATATTAAATGTGATAGAGACATCTAAAGTGACAAGAAAGACGATGTCTTTATTACTTATCTTGAATGGTATATTTATCATTTACTCAATTTTGTTGTCCCGTGGTATTTATCTGGATTGGGAAATACACGGCTTTTCTGCATGGCTTAAATCATTGGGTGTATTAAAGCTTCTCGATATACCTAAAGTGATGTTAGCTTGTGCGCTGATCTTGCTTTCAATATTTATGTATTTAGGTGCAAGGATCGCATGGTGTGTCTCGCTTATTTTATTAGCTACCATTGTTTTTCTTGATGTTGCGGTTTATCAGCAAATTGGTTTTCAGGTTTATTTTTCATTTGCTTTGGTAATTGGATTATTAATCAGTTGGCGAGCCTTTCCACATCATAGTTTAACGAGTGCTGGCTTTGTGGCTTTTATCTGTATCCTTTCTTTGCTGTTATTCTCAATGTTAGGAAGTCTTTATATCGGGGATGAGTTCAGGCCTCATATTACAACATTAATGGATGCATTTTATTTTTCTATTGTCTGTATGACGACATTGGGATTTGGCGATATTGTGCCAATTAGTACAAATGCACGTATATTTACACTGACTGTTGTGATCTTGGGAATAACCGTTTTTACCACATCTATTGTTTATGTCATGGGATTTCTTGCTCGTGGGACTCGTGAGATTGTTAAGAAAAGGATCGCTAAAATGCATAATCATTTTATTATTATTGGCTCTTCGGCACTGGCTTCACAATTAGAAAAGGGATTAAGAGAGCAGGGAAAACCGGTTATTGCGATTTGTACTGATAAAAGTAAAGCTGTTTATGATACGCAAGCTAACATTATTGAAGGTGATCCGACTAACCTTAAGACACTGCAATCCGCTAATATTGCTAAAGCCAGTTGGGTAGCAACTTTATCTGAAAGTGATGCTGAAAATACCTTTATCCTACTCACTATCCAAGAATGTTCTAATGTTGATGCCAAGTTAATTACCATTATTAATCAAGATGAAAATAGAGATAAGATCAGCCGATTACGTCCTGATATGTTGTTTTCTTTAGCGTCGTTAGGTAAAGAAATTATGATGAAGGTATTATGTGGAGAATCTATTTCTTCATCAGATGTGACAGATTTGCTTTTAAACAAATATTTAAAATCATAATTTTGTTCAAACTATCTTTACGAACGATAATGATTACCATAAGATGTATTTAATATGCATCTTAAGTGAGGTTGAATTATGGAACTTGTTAGTTATAAAACAATGCCAGAGTGGACACGAACATCAATTCCTTTGGCGTTATTAGAACGCCACAATACAAAAGAAGGCACTTATGCTCAAATGCGAGTCCTGCAAGGTAATATGACATTTGTTGTATTTAATGATGACGGTTCGCAAATTTCGGTGGATTGTGATACGGAAAATCAACCTCCACTCATTCAGCCTCAACAATGGCATAAAATTGATAAAGCGAGCGATGATGTACGTTGCCAGCTTTCATTTTTATGTGCGCCAGAAGATAAACTTTTTAAAGAAAATGACTTATCACTACCGCATTCTGAAGTGCGTTACATGGCAACATTGACTCAGCCTTGCAAGGTTTTGGATTTAGGTGCAGGGCGTGGACGTAATAGCTTCTATTTAGCGTCTCAAGGGTATGATGTCACTGCATTAGATATTAATGCCTCTCATATTGATGCGATTGAAACCGTTAAAGCTAAAACAGGTTTTGCAGTAAAAAGCGGTTTATACGATATAAATGAAGCTTCACTGACTGAAAAATATGACATTATTATTTCAACCGTTGTGTTGATGTTCTGCCAACGTGAACGCATTGAAAGCATTATTAAAAATATGCAAGAATGTACTAATAGTAATGGTATTAATGTGATTGTTTGTCCGGTTGAAACAGCGAATAGTGATCCTGCTGAAATTCCTTTTAAGACTTTTTTACGCCAAGGCGAATTAGCGGATTACTATAAAGACTGGGAAATTATTAAATATAATGAAAACCCTGGTCATTTACATAAAACTGATGCTAATGGTAATCGTATTGCTTTGAATTTTGCGACATTAATTGCGCGTAAAAAATAATTCAGGTCATAACATTTATTTCAAAATACCCCAATTTTTTAGTTGGGGTATTTTTTTATCTGTTAAAGTCTGTTTTATTGTTGTGGTGATTTATCACTTTTAATGTCATCAGCTTGGTCTGTTTGTTCTTTTGTTTCAGACTTTTGTAAGATGCGTTCTAATAAAACAGTATAAATAGGGCGACCACCTAATAGCTGTGCCAACATTGTCGCTCCTAAACAGGTGATTATCATTGGAAGGATAAGCTGATAATTATCTGTCATTTCTAAGACTAAAACTATTCCAGTTAGTGGTGCTCTTACTGTTGCCGCAAATAAAGCTCCCATACCAGCAATGGCAAAAGTACCAATTTGAATTTGATAATCAGGGAAAAGTAATGTTGCTATTAATCCGAATGCACTACCAAACAGAGTGCCTAATGCGAGAGTGGGGGCAAATATGCCACCTGGAGCGCCAGATGCAAAACTAATAATGGATGTGATCGTTCGTAAAATAAAGAAAAGTAACAGTGCAATAAGAGAATATTGTCCGGTACTGAGTGCTGGAATAATACTAAATCCACCGCCAGTAATTTCAGGAATGATAAGTGCCAATAGGCCACAAAGTCCACCAATAATACCGCCAGTTAAAACAAAACGTGAAGTTTTATCTTGATAAAAATGTTGGAACTGAGTTTGAACATAAAAAAGCAATTTACTGAATATAACGCCAATAACGCCGAATAACATACCTAAGACTAAATATAACCAAAGTGTGTTGAGTGGGGCTGATGAAAATTTACCAATATGAATGACACCGCCTTCACCATTAAATAGGCGAAAGACAATGCATGACATAATTACTCCAATAAAAACCGCTTTAATAGAAATAAGGTTGTATTTAAATTGAGGACGCATCTCTTCAATAATAAATAAAATACCCGCAAGAGGTGCATTGAAAGCGGCTGTTAATCCGGCAGCTGCGCCGGTTGCTAATAATGTGTGACGTGATTCTTTATCTTTTAAGCGAGAAATATCATTAACCAATTGACCAATATTGGCACCCAATTGAACCGTTGGGCCTTCACGACCTAATACCATGCCTGAACCTAATGTTCCAATACTGGCAATAAATTTTACTGGTAATACTCGCCACCAACGAACAGGGCGAATATCTATCATTGCCCCTTCAATCTCAGGGATACCAGATCCTCCTGATTCAGGTGAGAATTTTTTCACTAAATAGTAACCGAGCATGGCTAAAACAGAGGAAAATAACAATGTAATAATTACCAGAACATAAGGATTGGTGAAGGTTTTGACGAGTTCTTCTTGTCTGAAGTTTATAACCCAACTCACACTTTTTTCAAATAAAACACCCACTAATCCAGCAAGCGAACCGACTATGGCAGACAGTAGCAGGACTTTCAGTGGCGCAAGGTTGGTTTCTTGAGCTTTTCTGAATAAATTAAAACGTCGTTCATTTTGGCTATTTTGGATAGATTTACGGTTATGCATAACTTTGATTTATGTATTGTAACAATGAACATAATGATAGCGTAATTTTGTATTGAAGTGATATTTCTCACATAACGTAATCAATTTTAGAGTTAGTCGTTTTTTTTTCTAGCATATTTTCACTTTTTCATCTTTAGTGTAATTGATAACAAAAAATACATATTTATATAACATTTTGGACGAGAAAGGGTAATTTATGGATTTCATCACAAATATATTAAGCGCTATAAATAGCGTGGTATGGGGAGTGCCGATGCTTGTCGGTATTCTAGGAATTGGTCTTTTTATGCAGTTTCGGCTCGGTTTCTTACCTATCCGAAAATTAGGTACAGGATTTAAACTTCTATTTGAAAAAAATGATAAAAGAGGCGAAGGACAAATATCGCCCTTTAATGCATTGATGACGGCACTTTCAGCAACTATCGGAACAGGTAATATCGCCGGTGTTGCAACGGCAGTTGTATTAGGTGGCCCCGGTGCTTTGTTTTGGATGTGGATGACGGCATTAGTGGGGATGGCAACAAAGTATTCTGAAGCTGTATTAGCGGTGCGTTTTCGTGAAGTTGATAAATACGGGAACTATGTTGGTGGCCCAATGTATTACATCAAGAATGGTTTGGGTAAAAAGTGGGTTTGGTTAGGTACCGTTTTTGCTATTTTTGGTAGCTTTGCTGGTTTCGGTATTGGTAATACGGTGCAAGCTAACTCAGTCGCAGATGTATTACAAAGTAATTTTGGTATTTCAACTACCATTACCGCCATTGTGTTAGTTGTCTTAGTTGGCGCGGTACTCATTGGTGGGATCAAACGTATTGCCGATGTCGCGGGTAAATTAGTTCCTATCATGACTGTTGGCTATTTTGGTGCTGGTATTGTTGTTTTAGCGCTAAATGTGACAGCCATTCCTGATGCTATTGTCCTTATTGTTAAATCAGCATTTACTCCAGTTGCTGCTCAAGGTGGGTTTGCTGGTGCAGCCGTTTGGGCAGCGATCCGTTTTGGTGTAGCGCGTGGTGTTTTCTCTAACGAAGCAGGATTGGGTAGTGCACCTATTGCACACGCAACAGCTAAAACACAAAATCCTGTTCGCCAAGGTTTGATTGCGATGTTGGGGACATTTATTGATACCATAATCGTCTGTTCTGTTACGGGATTAACCATCGTTATTACAGGACAATGGCTAACAGGACAAAGTGGAGCGACATTAACTGCCGCATCATTCTCTATCGCTATTCCGGGTGGTAACTATATTGTGGCCATAGCGTTAGCCATTTTTGCATTTACTACTATTTTAGGATGGAGTTTTTATGGTGAGAAATGTGTGCAATATCTTTTTGGACCTAAAGCTATTATGCCATTTCGTATTGCATGGCTGATTGCATTACCGGTAGGGGCAACACAATCATTAGAGTTTGTGTGGTTATTGGCCGATACACTCAATGCAATGATGGCTATTCCTAACTTAATTGCATTAGCTTTATTGAGCCCAGTTGTTTATCGCTTAACAAAAGATCATATAAAAGATGTTAACGCTGATAATATTGGGTTAGATAAAGAAACTCATTCAGTGAGCAAAAAAGAAGCCGAAGCAGAGTAACTCGTTCTTACTTATTGGCTAAAAAACACAACAAAAAACCGTATGCACTTAGAATTTGGCATACGGTTTTTTTTATGGTGATAACTTAAAGTGTGAGAAATTATAGATAATAAAAAGCCTTCTGGGGAGAAGGCGAAGAGATGAGTATAGATATTATATTTATAAGAATTTAGAAAAGAGAGAAAATCTTATTCTTTCATACTGATGAAGATGTTTTTCACTTGGCTATAAGCATCTAACATCATTTTATGTGTTTCACGTCCTAAACCTGATTTCTTGTAACCCCCAAATGGTGCGTGAGCTGGGAGTTCATGATAAGTGTTAACCCACATACGACCAGTTCTTACTGCTTTTGCAACACGTAAGGCTCGGTTAATATCTTGAGTCCAAACACCACCACCAAGTCCATATTCTGAATCATTTGCCATTTCGATCACTTCATCTTCATTATCGAATGGAATAACACATAATACAGGCCCAAAAATTTCTTCTCGTGCAACGCGCATTTGGTTAGTTGCGTTAATGATGATAGTAGGACGAACAAAGAATCCATCATCGTAGCCTTCACCCGTAATACGTTCACCACCAGTTAAAACAGTTGCACCTTCTTTTTTTGCGAGTTCAACGTAGCCTAAGATAGTATCCATTTGATCTTGACTAACTTGTGTACCCATTTGTGTATTAGGATCAAGGGGATCACCGACACGAATACTCTCAAATTCAGTTTTTAATGCTTTCAAAAAGTCGTCATGAATATCTTTGTGCAAGAACAGACGTGAACCTGATTCACAAGCTTGTCCTTGGTTCATCAATATTGCCAATGCTGAATATTTGACCGCTTTTTTCATATTTGCATCAGGGAAAACAATATTGGCTGATTTTCCGCCTAATTCCAGTGTTGCTGGAACCATTTTTTTCGCTGCGGCTTCTGCTACTGTATAACCCACATTGGTAGAACCTGTAAACGCCAGTTTATCAATATCTTGGTGCTCTAAAATAGCTTGTCCTACAACAGATCCACGTCCCGTAACAATATTAATTACACCAGCTGGTAATATTTCATTTAAAATACGACCTAGCTCTAATAATGAAAGGGAAGTCAGTGTTGCTGGGTTAATTACGACAGTATCACCCGCGGCAATTGCTGGCGCCAATTTCCATGCTGCCATTAATAATGGGAAGTTCCATGGAATAATTTGTCCAACTACGCCAATGGGTTCACGAATAACAAGGCTAATGGTATTTTCGTCTAGGACGGCACTTTCATCGGTATGAGAGCGTATCACGCCTGCAAAATATCGAAAATGGTCAATAGAGGCAGGTAAATCTATGTTTTTCGACTCATTGAGTGGCTTACCATTATCTAATGATTCGATCCAAGCAAAGCGTTCTTGCTCTTGCTCTAAGCGATCTGCAATTTTTAATAAGAGGGCTTGGCGCTCTGCTGGAGATGTTTTACTCCATGTTTTGAATGCCTTACGTGCGGCAGTGACGGCGCGATCGACATCTTCGGCACTTCCTGATTGGTATTCACTTAATAATTCACCGGTTGCAGGGCTATAGGTTTTAGTTGTTTTTTGCGATGTGCTAGTTACCCATTCTCCTCCAATTAGCATTTTATAGCTTTCTAGAGGACGAAATTCTGATGGAACATTATTTAGTTTAATCATTTTTAATCTCCAATGTAGGGGTGAGCATCATTTAAACTTATAATTTCATTTCGTAATACTCGTGCTAATAACATATATCAAATGAAATAATTTGATTAGCTATTGATGCAATAGGTGATATTAACTATAAAAAATAGTAATGAATATTACTGATTTAACAAAATTGAATTAATTTAATCGTTTCATCTCTCACTCTTTATATGATTAAACAAAAAATACCCCATCAGTTATTCTTCAATATTCTTTCTCATTTTCTTATCAAAGGTGTAATGCGATTAATCAATCTGTTCAAAAAATCAGGCTTTAGATTTATGTGAAATCAAAAGATAAAAAAAAAGATATTAAAAGATTTGCTAGAAATTGCGTTAGATCAAACAACATTTAAATTATTCAATATTGCACTTTCTCTCTGATAAAAATGGCGTATTCTTATGTTGCATCTAAAATGCAACTTATAAAAATAAAGCGTTATCTTTTATTAGAAGGAATACGATATGTATTGTGTGCAATGTGAACAAACAATGAAAACGCCTGTAGGTAATGGTTGTGCCTATGCGCAAGGTATGTGTGGTAAAACAGCAGAAACTTCAGATCTTCAAGATTTATTGGTTGCTGTATTAGAAGGACTATCTGCCTGGGCATTAGCGGCACGTAGTGTTGATATTATTGATCATGATGTAGACAGCTTTGCGCCTCGCGCTTTTTTCTCTACGTTAACTAACGTCAACTTTGATTCTGATCGCATTGTCGGCTATGCGAAAGAAGCTATCTATTTCCGTGAAAGTCTGAAGTCTCGCACCTTAGCAAAAAATGCAGCGATTCAGGTCACTAATCCAAGAGCTGAAATTCAATTAGCTGGAAATGATTTAGACAGTTTACAAAAACAAGCCCAGCTATTTGCCTTAAATGGTGATAAAGCACAGATTGGTGATGATCTTCATGGCTTACGTATGCTGTGTTTATATGGCTTAAAAGGTGCTGCTGCTTATATGGAACATGCGCATGTCTTAGGCCAATACGATAATGAAATTTATGCAGAGTATCACCGCTATATGGCGTGGTTAGGAACTGATCCTGCTGATATGAATGAATTGTTAGAAAATGCGATGGGTATTGGTCAAATGAACTTCCGCATTATGGCAATTTTGGATAAAGGTGAAACACAAGCTTATGGTAACCCAACGCCAGTTGCGGTTAATGTGCGTCCTGTTGCAGGTAAAGCAATATTAATTTCAGGTCATGACCTGAAAGATTTACAAATGCTACTTGAGCAAACTGAAGGTAAAGGTATCAACATTTATACTCATGGTGAAATGTTACCTGCTCATGGTTACCCAGAACTTAAAAAATATAAACACTTAGTGGGTAACTATGGTAGTGGTTGGCAGAATCAGCAAATTGAATTTGCGAAATTCCCAGGCCCTGTACTAATGACATCAAACTGTATTATTGATCCTAATGTGGGTAATTACGGTGATCGTATTTGGACTCGCAGTATTGTTGGCTGGCCGGGTGTAAAACACATCACAGGTGATGATTTCTCTGAAATGATTGAACAAGCTCAATCATTAGAGGGGTTCCCATATAGTGAAATTGAGCATTTAATTACGGTTGGTTTTGGTCGTGAAACACTATTAAATGCGGCTGATACAGTGATTGATTTAGTTTCACAGAAAAAATTACGTCACGTTTTCTTGGTTGGTGGTTGTGATGGTAGCCGTGGTGAACGTAGTTATTACACTGATCTAGCAAGAGAAATCCCGCAAGATTGTTTAATTATGACATTGGCGTGTGGTAAATACCGCTTTAATAAATTAGATTTTGGTACTTTAGAAGGGTTACCACGCTTACTTGATGTGGGTCAGTGTAACGATGCTTACTCTGCGATTATGCTAGCAGTTAATCTAGCTGAAAAATTAGGTTGTGGTGTCAATGATTTACCACTGTCCTTAATTTTGTCTTGGTTTGAGCAAAAAGCGATTGTTATTTTATTAACTCTGCTTTCATTAGGCGTAAAAAACATTTATACCGGCCCTACAGCACCAGCGTTCTTAACAGACAATCTGCTGGCAGTCTTAAATGAGAAGTTCGGTATGCGCTCTATCACTACACCAGAACAAGATCTTAAAGAGATCCTTTCAGCTTAATCGTTTAATTCATCATCATTGCCGAGGCCTACGGGCTTCGGTAAGGAATAAATATCCATGACGATGCCAAGTTCCCTTTGCCCTAATCGTATGCAAGTTCACTCAATTGTTCAGGAAACCCCTGAAGTGTGGACATTAAATTTAATTAATCACGACTTTTATTCATACAAACCAGGTCAATTTGCATTGGTTAGTATCAATAATAGCGATGAAACAATGCGTGCTTACACCATTTCATCTTCTCCAGGATTAAGCCCTTTTGTCACTTTAACTGTTCGCCGTTTAGAAAATGGTATTGGTTCAGGTTGGTTAACATCACAAGTCAAACCAGGTGATTATCTTTGGTTATCTGATGCCCAAGGTGAATTTACTTGTGCAGGAAAAGAAGATGCTCGTTATTTAATGTTAGCCGCAGGGTGTGGTGTTACCCCTGTGATGTCGATGACACGCTGGTTGCTAAATACTCAACCTAAAGCGAATATTACAGTTATTTTTAATATTCGTGAGCAAAGCCAGTTTATCTTTGAGAAAGAGTGGATCGAATTAGCCAATGCGTATCCCTATAATCTCAATTTTATTATGATGCCTAAATTACCTGATAATAAAGGGATATTTAG
This sequence comes from Proteus sp. fly-1008, assembly GCF_040140305.1. Lineage (NCBI taxonomy): Bacteria > Pseudomonadati > Pseudomonadota > Gammaproteobacteria > Enterobacterales > Morganellaceae > Proteus > Proteus sp. fly-1008. The sequence continues at coordinate 271,340 of NZ_JBEEWH010000003.1, read as the reverse complement.
TGGTCGCATTTCTCAAGAAAAATTAGCTGCATTAGTACCTGATATTGCGAGTCGCACTGTTATGTGTTGTGGCCCAAATAGTTACATGGAAGACACAGGACGTTTTGCAAGAAATCTTGGTGTACCAGCTGAGAATATCTTTATGGAACGTTTTGGTGATGAACCTGTTTGCGTTGATGAAAATGAACAATTAACCATGACTATTCGTCATCCATTATCGCAAATTAAAGTTCCTGTTGGTGTTACTTTGTTAACGGCAATGGAAGAGAATAAAGTGCCTGTTTTTGCTGCTTGTCGTGCAGGAGTTTGTGGCAGTTGTAAAACGCGAATTATTAGTGGTGATTATGATGTTTCCAGCACTAGTACATTAACGCCTGAAGAGATTGCGCAAGGTTATGTGTTAGCGTGTAGTTGCCGTTTAAAAGGTGATGTTGAGCTAGCATAATCTCTTTTGATTAAACTCTTTCCTTCTATTTTTCTATTTTTTGCCCTGTTAATTTATTAACGGGGTTTTTTATGTCTATTCTTCCCATTAAATGTGGTATTAATCTGGAAAATACCCCCCTTTATTTTAAATTAAACTCCATTTTTATTTATTCAGAATAATAAAAGTATTGAAATGGAGGAGTTAATAAAAATATATTTTAATCAGTGTGAAGTTTCCTTATAAACATTCTGCTATTATTTAAACTATTGATTGGGTAAGGGGGGGTATATGAAAAAATTGTTAGTTATTTGTTTGTTTAGTGTCATGTTATCTGGCTGTGAAAAACCTCAACAAACCCTTGATGGCTCTAATGTAGAGTCATTACGTATGTCAATTGTTGAAATGCGTAATTCTCTCCCCCTTGATGAGCAAGCACGTTTTGACGAAGCAATAGAATTAGCGATCCTTAATGATATTAATTTTAATGATTTAGTGATTGCAGGGCGTCATAAGAATGGCGATATGATCACCCGTAAAATGTGCCAATCATTAGATGGTAAAACGGTAAAAGAGATATTTTCACAAGCAGAAGAAATAAGAGTGCAAAAATTAGCATTTAAATAATCAATTAATAAACAAATTACCTCTGATTTATGCGATTTTTACTTTCGTAGAAGAGGTTTATTTCTTTTTATATATTAGTTCAAAATGAAATTATGTTATTTAATTGCCTGGTGAATATTCTTGGCATCATTTTCAATAGAACTTAAACAAAATCGTTATCGTGCTTTCCATTATAATGTGAGTGGTTATAATGCGCGCCGCATTCGCAAGAAAATGGCAGTATCTCGTTAGGCGAGGCTCCTATACAAACACAGGTTACTGATCTGACGACGTCGAGAGACGCCCAAGATTAGGACAGGATATATCGACCGAAGGTATATCCCCATGTAACTTCCAGTATTCATCGGATACGTTGTATAGTGCTAAAACCGAGACGTGTAGATAGCTTTTGCATTCTCGCTTCTGGTTTCGCCCCTATGGAGAACTGATTTGCTAAACACAAACAGTAATAGGGAACCACAAAAATGACTTTCAATACTCAAAACAAAATGGATGCTGTATTAGTTGCAGATGCATCCTTAAACACACCGCAAAACAACTCAACTCAAGACCAATATAATCGTTTAAAAGATGATGCAACCGTTAGTGCTTATATGAGCCAGTCTTATATTGCAGTTTCTGTCGCTGATTCTGTTGAAAATGTGAAAGCTCAATTGGTTAATGATTTAAAAGATGAATTAATTCCAACCTATTTATATGTGGTGGATAAAGATAATTATCTTAATGGGATTTTACCTGTTAAATCATTATTAACCGCGGCAAATGATCTGTTTGTGTCTGATGTTATGCGTCAAACTTTTTTCTCTGTATCACCTGAGCAGAATCGACATGATGTATATCAATTGATTAGCCATAGCGGTTTAGACAGTGTACCTGTGATGCATTTTGGAAAATTAGTGGGTGTGTTACGTCCTCAAGATATTGCGGAATTGATTGAAGATGAAAATACCCTTGACGCACAGATGCAAGGGGCAACGTCACCATTAGAGCAGCCTTATTTAGAAACCAGTCCAGTGACATTATGGCGTAAACGTGTTGTATGGTTATTGATGCTGTTTGTGGCAGAAGCGTATACCAGTACGGTATTACATGCTTTTGAAGATAGACTAGAAGCCGCCATTTCATTGGCATTCTTTATTCCATTACTGATTGGTACTGGGGGAAATAGCGGAACGCAAATTACCTCAACGCTTGTTCGTGCTATGGCGTTAGGAGAAGTTAGCTTACGCAATGTGTGGTCTGTTTTAAGAAAAGAGATAACAACATCCATCATGGTTGCGTTAACCATGGGGATCGCGGGTTTTGTACGAGCTTGGTTCTTAGGCGTTGGAATGGAAGTGATGATTGTTGTTGGATTAACACTTGTTTCCATTACCGTTTGGAGTGCAATTGTTTCGTCTGTTATTCCAATGGTATTAAAGCGTTTAGGTATTGATCCAGCTGTTGTGTCAGCACCGTTTATCGCAACGTTAATTGATGGTACAGGTCTTATTATTTACTTTGAAATCGCATCTCATGTGATGAGCGAGTTTGCCTAAGACAATCCCACATATTTATTCTCAAGATAAAGCCGATGTGATTTTACTAACATATCGGCTTTATTTTTTGCTAAATTTTATTCGAATTAAATGCATTTTAGGCAAGGCTGAGATCTGCTACCTAGTGAATTAGGCTAGAATTTCGATTGTTCTATAAATTGCAAAATTGATTGACAATGACGGCAACGATATTGATTTTCACCACGTAACACCTTGTTATGACGGCGGATTGTAAGTTGATGTTCTTCTTCACATTGGCAAGCATAACGAAAGGTTTTGGCTTTAACAGTACTAACATCAAAATGATGGGTACGTTTAGCTGAAACGCCTAATACTGTTTCCATCATCCATTTCCACTCTTTTCCATGAGGCGCTGCGCGACCGAAATGTCGATTAACTAATAAGTGCGCTAGTTCATGGGGAATAACTTCCTCAATAAAATTCTGTTTATTTTCAATCAATAATGTAGGATTAATACGGATCTCCCAATTTGCATAATAGGCACTGCCTGCAATAGTCCCTCTCTGATTATAATGTAGAGTAGGTTCTGGGTAATTTGTATTAAGATAAAGATTAGCCTGCTGCAATTTTTCACGCAGTGTTCGCATAACGCTTTGCACTAAGGCGATGGGGACTCTTACCGTTTTCATGTTACAGAGCATATAGCGCCTTATACAAACACGCAATAAAAAGAAAACTTGCACAATATATAAATTAACATATTATTAAAAAGTATATTGATTATGGAGTTTACCATGACACAACGAGTTCAACCTGATTTATTAGATGCAATGAAATCGGCGGCTAATGAAGCGTCTAGCATGCTTAAGACGCTAGGAAATGGCGATCGCCTTTTATTATTGTGCCAATTAAGTCAGGGTGAAAAAAGTGTGAGTGAATTAGAAGAAAGTTTAGGTATACGTCAACCTACACTTTCTCAACAACTGACTGTTTTACGCAATGAAGGATTAGTGAATACTCGTCGTGATGGGAAACGTATCTTTTATTCTATTGCTGATGAAAAAGTATTAGTGCTTCTTAATACGCTTTATCAGCTTTATTGCCCTATAGCAGGTTAAGTTATGAATATAGATTGGGTTCACTTTACGCCTTTAAGTGCAGCAATAGGTGGACTAATGATAGGTGCGGCTGCCGCTATTTTATTGTTATTTAATGGCCGCATCGCAGGAATAAGTGGAATTTTAGGTGGTATTTTATCAATAAAACAGCAAGGGAATGGCTGGCGTTGGGCATTCTTAATTGGCATGTTAATAGCACCTACACTGTTTTATTTTTTTGATAAACCTTTAGCGCCAGTGATTGAAACATCACCTTGGATGTTGATCATAGCAGGTGTGCTGGTGGGAGCAGGTACACGTTTAGGTAATGGTTGTACTAGCGGTCATGGTATTTGTGGATTAGCTCGATTATCGCGTCGTTCTATCGTTGCTGTGATAGTGTTTATGGTGACCGCTTTTATCACTGTTTATATTCAACGGCATGTAATGGGAGGATAATAAAATGACAAAGTTTGTTGCTTTTCTTTGTGGCCTTCTATTTAGTGCAGGGTTGATCGTGGGTGGAATGAGTAACCCACAAAAAATCTTAGGGTTTTTGGATATTACAGGAAACTGGGATCCTTCTTTATTGGTAATCATGGGGGCAGGTCTTGTTGTCAGCATTATTGGCTACCAATTAACACGCCGTAGACAACAAAGTATATTAGCGTGCCCTTTAAATATTCCAACCAATAAGATTATTGATAAACCTCTCGTGTTGGGGAGTGTGTTATTTGGTATTGGCTGGGGATTAGCTGGGATTTGCCCGGGCCCAGGTTTGGTATTAGCAGGGGCGGGATTTTATCAAGGTATTTTATTTGTTCTTGCCATGATTACAGGTTGGTTATTAGTCGGCTTTTTGCGTAAAGCACCGTAATGGCAATGTAATCTGCTTATATTTGTAGAAATATTAAACGGGAAGCTCTAGGCTTCCCGTTTGTGTCTGACGAGTTGAACATTATTTAAAGTCAGCGTAAGGGATCAGAGGATTTGGCGGTAAATCTAAATCTCCGTTCCAGCCATCAAATGAATAACGTAAATACATTAATGCATGGCTAGGGGTATAGTTTTTAGCTTGTTGAATATCGATAGCTGCGCCAATAAACCAATGCGGTGTAATGCGATGTTCAACTAATGCTCTTGCGGTATAGCCAATGCCAGTACCCGAGTCACCTTCATCAACCGCATTACGCTCTTGATAATAAAGTTTCATCATTTCTTCTCGATCTTCAGGACTAAGTTCATTCATATAGCGATTAAACTTATCGACGGAGACGAGATTTTGTAAGGGGTAGCGTTTTCTGTCATCAGTTTGGGAGTAAGACCAAGAAACTGAGCCTGATAATTCCCAAGACCAGTTTTCAGTGCGTTCACGATAATTAATCGGTATTCCTAAAGAAACATATTTTTGAGGACTATAATAACCACCTTGACCTAAGGTATAACCACTTAAATCTTTATCGTAATGCCAAAGCATCGAACTTAATCCTACGGAAACCCGACGATTATTTTCATTGATAATTTTATAATAGTAGCCGCCCATTCCTCGGATACTACTATTATCTTCAACGTTTTTACCCGTGAGTTTATCAATAGAAACTTCCCCCCAGTAACCGTCTTTTCCGCCAAGATCATAACTTCCACTCAAACGGATACCTGTTCTCCTTACACCTCCCCACGTTTGGTTTGTCCAAATATCTCGTTGTCCACCAAAAGCAAGTAAAGAGCTATTAACCGGGCGACGATGAATATCAAGTGTCCAACCCACATTAAAAAGATCATGACTATAGGCAATTTTACCAACCCAGTCTGTCACTTCAAAACCTAATGGTGTTGTACCCAGATCCCACTGCCATTGTCCATTTTCCCAACCAATTGCAGGGCTAACACCAAAGGCTTTTTGTTCCAGAGGAGAACAGCCTGTACGGTAACAAGTTCCAAATTTAGAGTCATAAGGTGATGTACCAAGTTTACCACTATTGAGATTGACTAAATCTGCCCGCCAAAAAAAATGGCCATCATAAACAGGATGATCAAGTTGTAACATCGTAGTGTGAGCACGTAATTTTGAATAACCTTCACTTCCACTAGAGCCCCAATAATCATGTTCTAGTGTAAAACGCCATTCTTGCTGACGATAGAGTGATTCAGCATCGGCACGTAAGCTTCGAGATAACCAATTATCTTTTTCGTCATTACGCATTAATGTGGTGTATTCACTATTATCGTTGGGCAATCTATCTGTTATTCCGTCTTTGATCATGGCTTGTTGATAATAATAGTGGGCTTGCTGACGGTGTTGTCCATCACGCTGAAAACGTGCAATATCGCGTAACACTAAAGCGTCAGCACTCTCCGGCTCTTTCTCAATTTGTTGAGTTAAATACGCAAAGTAATGTTGTGCTTTTTCTGTATTACCCACCTCTTTTTCTGCATTAGCAACACGTCTAAGAGAATTACTATTAAATTGGTTTGGTGAAAGGGTTTCAATTTTAGCAAGATAATATTTTGCCTGTGCTTTCTTTCCTTGCTCTAAGGCAATATCTGTTGCGCCCAACAATGCAATTTCATTGTTGGGCTCTAAATTGAGTGCGGTATGATAATAACTTAAGGCTTGTTCAAGGTTATTTCGTTCTTCAGCCCAATTTGCTAATAGTAAATAAGTTTGAATTTTTTGCTCTGATGGAATATGAGCAAAAAGATAATCAACGGCTTGTTGTTCTTGTCCTTTTGCTCGTAAAGATTCAGCATGTGCAAATATTTCACCAGAACGTAATCGGCTATCTAACGCTTTCATACTTTCACTACGTTGAGATAAAGGAATTGTTTTTAGCGTATCAAGAGCCTGTGTTTCTCGGCCTGTTTTGTTCAGGTATAGCGCATAAGCATAAAGGCGAGATGCATCATTAGGGAGACGACGATTTAATTGATTAAAATATTCTTCAGCTACAGTGGCTTGCTGTGTCATTAATAAATCATCAGCAAGACGATAAATATTCCAAACATCATTAGGATAATCTTTAGCGATTGCTTTACGTTTTTCAATGGCACTTAGATATTGCTCTTTATGCTCATCATCAGCAGCTAAATCTTGTCTGATACCTGAAATGATATAGCTATAATCTTCTGCCAAATTTTTATATTGTCTTGGCGTTAACTGGGAAATAAATTGTTGTGCTTTTTCATGGGACTGTTGGCGATAAAGTTTCGCTAAACTATGTAAAGTAGCGGGATGATTGGGTTGATATTTTAATGCCTGTAAATAATATTTTTCCGCTACCTCTAATTGGTGTTGCGCAATAGCGATATCACCTAAGCCAAGATAAGGTTCACTTTTATAAGGGCTTAATTTATTAAGTTGATTGAAATAGCGCTCCGCTGTTTCATAATCTTGTATTAATAGGGCATCATCAGCTTTGGAAACCAAATACCAATATTGATTAGATTGCAACATTGTTTGCCATTGACCACTATTATCATGATTTGGTGCTAATTTTAACGCCTGAGAAAGATAATAAATTGCGGCACCACGTTGATTAGCACGAGAATAGCGGATGCCTAAGGCACCTACAATATCAGCATTATCAGGCTGTTGGCGTGCTTTTTGCTTCAATGTAACAAGAGGCAATGACGAAACATCAGATTTAGGCTTTATGCTTGCCATACGACTTGTTGTTGCCATTATTGTTTGTTGCTGATAAATACCCGCTATTTTTGCATTTTGAGAGTATTGCCGATAAACATGATTAAGTCGGTCTATTTTATCCTCGTGTGAGGATTGCATTAGCACTTGGATATACTCTAGCGCTAAGGTTTCATCAGGTGGCATTCCCCGATAGATTTCATCGTATAAAGTTAAGGCATCATCATAACGCCCAGCGGTGCGATAAAGCTGAGCTCTTTGTAGTTTTTGCCGATTTTCATCTGTTGTTAATGATAACGTTTTTATTGCACGCTGATATTGCTCTGATTGTGGAAATTGAGTGCCTAATTGAGTAAATAACAGTTGTGCTTTTGCACTATCTTTCTGTTTTACAGCAAACTGAATTTGCATTAATAATATATTAGGATCATTGGGTTTTATTAAAGATAAACGATGTAGCGATTGAGCCACTAAAGCTTTATTTCCTGTAGATGTCCCTAATCTCACTTGCTCTTGCAAAAAGGCTTCAGTTGTTTCTTCACTGGCTTGTGTGACAGGCAAGAAGCCTGTCAGCACAAAAAGAGCAATAATAGATCGTCGATGCGAGTGACCAAAATGCCACATAGCCTTAGTCCTTAGCCGCTAAACGACGTTGGCTTCTTATTTTCATTGCTCGCCAAATAAGAAGAGAGACAAGAATAATACCAATGATTGCTGCTAAACCAAGCCAGACTGGATGAGAAGCAAAGACATACCAAACTTCCTCCCACCAAGGTAAGTAACCTACATAATAAGTATCACCAACACGTAAGCTATTAACACCAGATTCTCTGACTAATACCACGGAGCCATGCATTGCATCACGTTTACCACTATCGCTGATAGCTTCATTTAATAGCTTGTAACCTTGTGTACTATCAGCTAATAGAGCGACTACGCTACGTTGTGAAAAGAATGGTGATTGGAATCCGATAATGGCTCCCATTGAGCCCTTAGAAGTTAAGGAGATCCGACTATCTGGACGTTTATCTGTAGGTTGATAGCTAGTATGGCTAAATATGCTGATTTCACGAGAAGGCAATGTAATTTCACTACGTGCCTTATCAATCAATACATTCATCTGTTTGTCATTATTTAATGCGGGTGGAATAGTCCCTATGAGAAGTAGGTCCGCATCTTTTTTTTGTAGCTCTTCTAATGAATCAGTTAGTGAAACATTAAGCGCTGGGTAGCCTGTTTGAGCACCAATATTCCCTGTAGAGATCAAAAGAGTTGATAACTGAGTCGGAGACGGTTGCTGATTGACAAAAATGAGTGTTTCAGAAAGGTCGGCATAACGGCTAAATGGAAAACCTGCATGGCTGTAAACACGTAAATCAGGTAAAGCGATATAATGTCGATAATCACCTGTAAAATTGAAACTGGATAAATCATCAATAGCAACAGCGTTTGGAACAGGTTGATAAGTAATACATTGCTCAGTTGAACCTCCCGGTATTGGATTAGTGTAATCAAATGCAAATGTAATTTGGTTACGTTCACCTAATTTTACTGCAGGGATATTTAATAAATTTTTATGCTCAATCCAGCCTTGAATAAGTGGTAAGTAAGCAATAACAAGATTGTCTTTTTTATCTTTTTCGAGAGGATAGGACTTAATGAAATGGTCATTTACTGAAATAGACATACGTGAATTATCTTGAAATGCAGGCGTGGTATAGCGATAACGCAATTGCATTTGTAATCCCGTATTATTAAACATAAAGAGATCAGGAGGTAAGGTCATATTTAACGTAATAGGATTAGGTTTTAATCCTCGTGATTGCAATTGACCTTCATAATCTTGTAACGTATTAAAATAAATAGGTTTATTTAATTGAACCCATTTGGGTGCATCGTAAGGCTCGCGAGGGATAAGCTTTTCTACTTCATTGATAGTGACAACATTTCCTCTGAAAATAACTTGCCCACGAGCGATACCATTTACTGCAGTGATCAAATCATTATCATCACGTCCCATAATCAGAAGCAATTTGATATAAGGATTTGTTGGATGAGTCAGCATTTCGATAGTGGGAGCATTAACATCAGCATGCTGTTTTAAAAATTCAGGTTTTTGTTTATTGGTCGCAAAAACAATACTGTGTTGATTTGGTAATGCATCATAAAACACAGGATAATTTTGCTGACGCCAATCGACTTGAGTACCAAACCAAGAGGTGAGTATTGCAGCCGCTTTTTGTTGAGTGAGGTTAGGTGATTGGCTGAAAACCATCGGCAGAGTTATTGAACCGAAATCACGGCTATCAAAGAATGGCTCAGGAAAATGAGCTAATTCATTACTTAAACGGAGCGACTGGAAGGTCAGATTTAATTGGCTACTTTTACTGACGTCAAGCCAAAGCGTGGTATTAGCTTGATTTTCACAAATCTCACGATAGTGACCAATAAAAGAGAGTTTTATATGGTTAAAATCTTGAATGAAAAGCGGATCAATCGGTAGGGTGGTTTGATTTTTCTTACCTAAATCTTCTGGTTTTAGAGTAATAACACCCATCATTTCATCGTTTAAATAGACATTAAGATGAGATTCGACAGGAAGCAACGATGGTGAAGGCGTAAATTCTAAATCTAGGGTTGCTTTTGAAACATATTCATCACTCCGTACACCAAATTCTAAATAGCCATCTGGGCTGACCCCAGTTAAATGAATAGCGCCATAGCTAGGGGCTGTATTTGCAAATTTCAGTGTTTTTTGACGCACAGAAGGCGCTATATCACCAGATGACAATGGTGTATTTGTTGGCTCTGCTTGAGAAATAACTTCAGATGCTGCTTCAGTTATTGTGACTGGTGGCACTGAAGTATTCGTTTGCACTTCTTGCGTTTCATCTCCATGGACTGAAGAAGTCAGCATAAATAAGGCAAGTATGAGAAAACGTTTTTTCATTATTGTTACCCAATGATCTTATTGTTTATTAATAAATTCCCAAAAAACGGAGTTTTTCCTTTAAGACTGATGAAATATTTTTGAAACATTAACGTGTTGAGGGAGTAAAGATGAAAGCCACAGCAAAAAGAGGCCGAGTAGGCGGAAAGTGGCATAAATAAAGTAAGGTGCCCGTTTTAACAAGGTGTTATAGCCTTGCATACTGATGAAAATAATATTTTTGAGACTATTTAAAGGTTTATCTATAGGAAGATCGTGTTGCCAATCAGCCCAGATATCAGCTCTATCAAAGGTACAAGCTGTAAAATCAATGGCTTTTTGCGTAGTCATTTCAAGTAGTTGCAACCCAATAATTTGTCCATCAATACGTGAAATACTGGCTTTAAAAGCATGCTCTCGCTGATTTTGGCTCAAGAGTAGGGTGATATTTTCATTTTGAGGTAAAGAGAGAGTGACATTATTAGGCAATAAAATTGCGCAGCTATTATCAGAGAAATCATAAAGATAGCATCTATAGAGAGCACCGTTGTTTAACAACAACATAGCCGGAACTTTGACTCTAACGCGAGGAAAACGACGTTGTTGTTTAGTTTCAACAGAAACTGCAATTGCAACACCCAGTAAGACAAGGTTATAGCAAACCCATATTAGACACATAACAGTCGCCCAAACTTCGTCAGGGTCGCCAGTTGCTATACGCCAAAAAGCAAACAAAATACCCAATAAATTCAGATTGAAAAAGATTAAGTAAGGGCGGTTAATATTCCAATCAACAAACCCTTCTTCCATCACTCCGCCTTTTTCAGTAACGTTAAATTTGCCTTTATATGGGGAAAAGAGGGTGCTTAATACAGGTCGAGTGGTGTACCACGCTAAAATCGTTTCATAGACTTCACCCCAAAATGAATGGCGGTAAGCACCTTGTAATTTCGCACTTGCCAGAGATATGTGGATCAAATACGGCACAACATACAAGGCGATAGCGATGGCGGGTGCATAAATGATGTAGGCGTGAAAAATAAGAAATGTCAGGGGGGCTAGTAAGAAAATCATACGAGGAATGCCTGAGAAAAAATGCAACATGGCATTTAAATAACAGAGGCGCTGTGGAATGCTTAGTCCTTTACCAAATAGAGGATTATCAAGGCGGAATATTTGTACCATGCCTTTTGCCCACCGAATACGCTGTCCGATATGTGCCGATAATGATTCAGTTGCTAGCCCAGCAGCTTGTGGTATACGGATATAGGCAGATCGCCAACCATGGCGATGTAAACGTAATGAGGTATGTGCATCTTCGGTGACAGTTTCAACGGCAATACCGCCAATTTCATCTAGTGCTGTGCGGCGTATAACTGCACAAGAACCACAGAAAAACGTAGCATTCCAAGTATCATTTCCATCTTGAACTAACCCATAAAATAGTGTGCCTTCATTTGGTGTTTCACGGAAATTCCCTAAGTTACGTTCAAATGGGTCAGGCGAGAAAAAATGGTGAGGTGTTTGTACTAACGCCATTTTTTCGTCTTTTAAAAACCAACCCATCGTAAATTGTAAAAATGAACGTGTTGGAACATGGTCACAGTCAAAGATAGCGACAAACTCACCCGTTGCTTGTGTTAATGCATGATTGATATTACCGGCTTTGGCAAAGTCATGTTTTTCACGCGCGATATAACGAATACCTACTTCTTGTGCAAATGCTTTAAATTCGGGACGATTACCATCATCAAGTAGATAAATAGAGAGTTTATCTTTAGGCCAATCTAAATTTAAGCTGGCATAAATAGTGGGTTTAACTACTTGCAGATCTTCGTTATAAGTGGGGATAAAAATATCGACACTTTGCCATTTTGTAATATCTTCAGGCATGGAAACGGGGTTTCTATGCAGTGGCCAAATACATTGCATAAAGCTGAGAAATAGCACACACCATGCGTAAGTTTCAGCAAGTAACAGCAGTAAACCGCAAAAAAGACTAAAATTATCAACCCAATACAGCGTAGATTGATAACGCCACCAGATATATCGACATGCAATGGTAAGTGCCAACATAATCATGGCAATGGAGGCAAAACGGCCAGGGATCTCACGGATCGCTAAAGCTACTAACCAAAGAACAACTACAAAAACAAATTGGAAAGTGAGATCAAATGGTTGAGTAATGCTTAGTAAAATAAAGAAAATAGCTAAAACAGCAATGGCAGAGTAAAGCAGATATTGCCAAATGGAGGTGTTCTTTTTCTTGTGTTGAATGAGTTCAATTGCAATAGGTGAAACCTGAACAAAGAATTTTTTGTACAGATTTCGGATATGGGAAATAAATTGGGTTGGTTTTTTCACCAATAAATACCCAATGTAATGACATGTTAACCAAATGCTTTGTAATAAATAGCGCAAAGGATCGAAAATTTTAGGGCAACGAGGATTAATATGAGGAAATAACTCACGCTGTTTTTTGGCTATTTTTCGCCAAAAAGATGATTCCATTCGTAAAAAAATCCACATAATGCCGATAAATAGCTCATTAACAATGGCTGCGCTACGAGAGGCTCCGTTATGGCGATAGAACTTGTAATAACGAATAAGAATGTGTCGTGGCACATTATTTTCTGTTTTTTTCTTGGCATCGAAAGATGATGGCATTATGGCTGTCCTTCTTTCCTCGCTAATAACGGAATACACCATTGGGTTAGTTGTGTGATTTCTTCAACTAACATGCAATTGGCTCGATAATCATATAAAGGTAAACGTGAGGCACACGCTTCTAATGACGCTTCATCTCGATGAAGAACCGCAGGGCATAAGGGAAAAGAAGTAGTTTGCCAAAATTGATAAAAATCTTGGTGAACTTGGCTAGTTGCTCGAAATTGATTAATGAGTATGTACTCATTTTTACCAAATTCATGTTGATTTAGGCGGATATGGCAGTTGCTTTCAGCCATTGCAACAGTGAAAAAAATAGCCGCTTTTTCTATCCAAGGGGTAAATAACGTATCTTGTGTATGTTGCAAGTCCATTAAAATAATGGCGTCTGGATGCAGTTGAATAAAGGATGATAAAAAGTGATTGAAATGCTGTTTTGCTGAAAATGATAACTGTAAGAGTAAATTATCCTTCGTGTTAACCAAACCAAAAGGTAAAACTTGATAGTGTGGCCGATAGTTAAAAATACACTCCTCTATGGGGGTTTGTGCCAATAATGCCTGACTTAATGTAGTCATTTTTTGCTGTGCAGGGAAATAAAAAGACAAAATACTTTCAGTGCAATTATCAATAATAAGCACTTTTTTATTTTGTTGATTAAATTGCCGAGCAAGAGCAATTGCAGTGGATGTTGTACCCACTCCGCCTCGTATCCCTTTTAATACAATAAGTGGCATAGTTAGCCTCATTTAGTCATGTAATGAAATGCATTGAGTAATGGCCATCGATAAATAAGCACACTATTTTCTTCTTCTTTATTAATATCCTGATAGTGATAGTTATTTAATGAAAATAATTTTTTTAATTTATCGATGTCATTATTTAGATTATTTTTTTCTATTTTTATATTTAAGTTAATAAAAGTTTCATTTCTCATTTTAATAACCTCCAGATAAAAACAAAACAAATTCTTTCCAGGATTAAATTCCCAGCAAAAGAATGTTTAATTAATATTACTTGCTAATTATTTAAAATTTCTAATTTAGAATATGCTTTAAAAATAATTATTTCAATTACGTAAAAATACATAAAATAGATATTTATTATCTTTTTTTTGTAATGGCAGTTATTGGTTTTTCTTTTTAATTCGTATTTTATTTTTTTGAATAATGGATTTTTAAAATAATGATAAAATGAGTTTAACTGCAAAATAAGATAAATAAAAAGAATTGTAAATTAGTTGATTATAACAATACATTAAATTATTTAATTATGACGATCATTATTGTATGTTGATCTTAATCATTTTTAACCACAAACCCTTTGTATAATAATCATTTTTTGATTATTTTTGTTTTTATATTAAGGGGTTTATTTCTTTACTGTAGCGGATGTTTTTAAATTGTTATTAATTGTTGTTTATCTGTTGTTTGTTTTGTTTTTATTTCGAAATATAAAAATAAGATAACTCTGTCTTTTATTAATCAATGAAAATAATGCACCATTTTTAAAAATAGTGACTATTCTATAAATAGAAGCTTGAGTTTTTTCTTTTAAATTTCGACTTAAATTAGTTGGTTTTTTATTATTATATTTTTTATATAAGAGACCAGTGATTGTCTGGTTAATTTATTTTTTCTTTTTTATTTAGGGGTTTTTACTAAGTGGTTAAATAAATATTCTCTTATAACATTATTTAGTAGTTAATTTAATATCAGAAGTAATAAAAAGACAGATATGAATCATCATATAACTGTCGAGTTGGATTTATTTATACTAATAAGTAGGAAATCAAAATGAACAAATCTAATTCAACCCAATTCGATTTTTTACATTACTGGCATGGGTTGGGAGCATGGAATTTCTATTTTTTACTAAAGTTTGTTTTACTTTGGTATGGTTATTTAAATTTTGATGCTTTTAGTAATCTAATTTTCCTCGCATTTTTATTGTTTCCATTACCTAAAAACATTTGGCATAAAATGCGTAATTGGATTGCTATCCCTATCGGAGTCATTTTATTTTATCATGATACATGGTTGCCCAGTTTTTCAACAGTATTGGCGCAAGGAGGTCAACTTAAGCAGTTTTCGTTTGATTATCTTGTCGAATTATCCGTTAATTTTATCAACATTAAAATGATAGGTGTTGCCTTTATTTTACTGGTGGCTTACCTGTTTATTGAGCAGTGGGTAAGGGTTTCTGTTTTTATCATTGCGGGGGTGCTTTGGTTAAATATTGGGGGATTCACTCATTTTTCACAAGGTATGGTGCCTGCTGTTTCAGCAAATAGTTTTACCCAAGAAAATAGTGTCAATAATGAGATAAGTAGTGAACAGGCCAGCGAAATTGAAGTGTTACCCGCAACCGTTGGATCTCCAATTTCCACGCTTGTGGCGCCTGAAGTTATTACGAAACCTGTAGAAAAAACAGCAATGGGAACGCTTTATCCTCCCCAAAAACATCAGTTTAATAATAAAGTATTAAATGATTGGTTAACTCAATTTTATAGCTATGAGAAAAAACGCATAACACCATTCCCAGCGCAGTTGTCTGCAGATGCTCAACCTTTTGATATCTTAATTATTAATATTTGTTCACTTTCAACAGCGGATGCCGCTGCTGTAGGCCTACAAGAGCATCCTATTTGGGGAAATTTTGATGTGCTATTTAGTCACTTTAATACTGTCTCTTCTTATAGTGGCCCTGCATCATTAAGATTATTACGTGCTAGTTGTGGTCAGACTCACCATTCCGATTTATATGATCCGACCGATACACAATGCTTGTTAATGGACAATTTATCTTCGTTAGGATTTGCAAAGAAATTAGTACTCGATCATAACGGGAAGTTTGGTCATTATCTTCAAGAAATTCAGCAGCTTGGTAACCTTAATGTCGCTTTACAAGATCAAAAAAATCTTTCTCATCAAATAACAGCCTTTGACGGCACTAAAATTTATAATGATAAAGAGACGTTGATGCGTTGGTTGCAAGGGCGTGAACAATCAAATGAGAGTCGTAGTGTGACATTTGTGAATTTAGTGTCATTACATGATGGTAATCGTTTTGTAGGGGAAAATAACACCGCTGATTATGGTAAGCGAGCCAGCACTTTATTAGACAGTTTAGATAACTTTATGAATGAGTTAGATAAAAAAGGAAGAAAAGTGATGGTAGTCATTGTGCCGGAACATGGTGCCGCTTTACAAGGTGATAAAACACAGATGTCAGGTTTAAGAGACATTCCTAGCCAAAGTATTACTACAGTACCTGTCGGTATTCGTTTTACAGGGATCAAAGATAGAGCACAATTTTATCCACCTGTAATTGTTGAAGAGCCAAGTAGCTATTTGGCCTTGTCTGAATTTATCTCTCGTAATGTTAATGGTGATGTTTTTAATCAATCTTCTATTGATTGGAATGCATTAGCCAGTGAATTACCTCAAACAGCCAATGTTGCAGAAAACCAAGCTACCATTGTGGTTGATTATCAAGGTCAGTCTTATATCAAGTTAAATGGAGGTGAGTGGATTAATTACCCTAACTAGCTTGTTATAAAAAATCATTTCATTATAAGTCTATGTTCTCGTTTTCTCCTTTTGAGATCCCCGTGTTGATTGCGGGGTTTTTTTTATGGATTTAGAAATAAAGAGTAATAAAAAACCACATCTCAAAGATGTGGTTTTATCAAGCAGTTAATAGCGTGATGTTATTGGCAGAGGATTATTTTAAACCTGCGGCTTCACGTAAGATTTCTGCTTTATCTGTTGCTTCCCACGGGAATTCAGGGCGACCAAAATGGCCATAAGCCGCAGTTTTTTGGTAGATTGGGTGCAGTAAATCTAGCATTTGAATTAATCCGTAAGGACGTAAGTCAAAGAATTCACGCACTAACAGAATAAGTTGTGTTGTTGGGACTTTTTCAGTACCAAATGTTTCTACCATAATTGATGTTGGCTCTGCCACACCGATTGCGTAAGAAACTTGAATTTCACAACGATCTGCTAAACCAGCAGCAACGATGTTTTTAGCAACGTAACGTGCAGCATAAGCTGCTGAGCGGTCTACTTTCGATGGATCTTTACCAGAGAAAGCCCCGCCACCGTGACGTGCCATACCGCCGTAAGTATCGACAATGATTTTACGACCCGTTAAACCACAGTCACCCATTGGGCCACCGATAACAAAACGACCCGTTGGGTTGATGAAGTATTTAGTTTGCTCATTTAACCATTCTGCTGGCAGAACAGGTTTGATGATCTCTTCCATCACCGCTTCATGCAGGTCTTTTTGTGAAATATCTTCAGAATGCTGAGTTGATAATACAACCGCATCAATACCAACAACTTTATTGTTGTCATATTGGAAGGTAACTTGGCTTTTCGCATCAGGACGTAACCAAGGTAAAGTGCCACTTTTACGTACTTGTGCTTGACGCTGAACTAAGCGGTGAGCATAAGTAATTGGTGCAGGCATTAATACGTCAGTTTCGTTAGTCGCATAACCAAACATTAAACCTTGGTCACCGGCACCTTGCTCTAAAGGATCTGCTCGGTCAACACCTTGGTTGATATCTGGTGATTGTTTACCAATCGCACTGATAACTGCGCAGGAATTAGCATCAAAGCCCATATCGGAACTGGTATAACCGATTTCACGAACGGTATTACGTGTAATTTCTTCGATATCGACCCAAGCTTTGGTGGTAATTTCTCCGCCTACCATAACCATGCCTGTCTTAACGTAAGTTTCGCAGGCAACGCGTGCTTTTGGATCTTGTTCTAAAATTGCATCCAGAACAGCATCAGAAATCTGATCTGCAATTTTATCTGGATGACCTTCTGAGACTGATTCAGAAGTAAATAGGTGTGTAGTCATTATATCTTGTTACCTTAATACAAACGGTTTAAGGATGGATGTTTTAACATCTAGACGTCTATTTTATGACTCTTCTCTCTTTAATTCCAGCTTTTTTTAATCAAATATAGGGATAAAATAGAATCAAACAGTTAATCTTATTTTTTATTGCGTGCTATTTACTGATGATAAAAGATCGAAAATAAGAAAAAAAAAGGTTTTTGTGCATTTTGCTTTTGCATTTTATGTTAACTACAGGTATAAACTCGCGGTTACTGTGAAATCTGAGCACAGTGTAAACCGCAGAATTTCTAATTCTGTTTCTCTGTTAGGGAAATGGCTTATAGGTTTAAGCCATGTGTGGAGTGAATGGGTAATGATCCATTGTCTACAGGTTAGTCTTTTCAAAAACCAAAACAGCACTCGCCAATACTATACTCGTAGTATATCTAGAGTGATTTCCTCTCTGAGCTCTTTCTCTTTAGAGCGAAGTTGTCTGTTACTTGCCAATAGGTGATTGTGTTAACTGATTAAAGGTTAACTCAAGAACTTTCTACTATTATGTCCTGCGAATAGCTGGATAATCATATAAAAATATATAGAGAGTCATTACTTCCAACTGTTATTTATCAGTCGTTTCAGATTTTTGTCAGATAATTGACTACTATAGTGACAGGCAAGGTATAAACTCATACTCCCTAAGGAGAATGTCATGAATGATAACATCGCTCGTAAGATGCAGCAGACCTATAACATTGCATATTGGGGGGGCGGTTACTATTTAGCGAACAATCGGGGAAATATTAGTGTTTGCCCTAATCCTGATGTTCCTGATGCCACTTTTGATTTAACCGAGTTGGTTAAACGTGTTCAAGAAGAGCAAGAGCACTTGCGCTTACCCGCGCTTTTTTGCTTTCCTCAAATTTTACAGCATCGTTTACGTTCGATTAATGCGGCGTTTCATCGTGCGCGTGAATCTTATGGTTATAAAGGTGACTATTTTTTAGTTTACCCAATCAAAGTAAACCAACAACGTCGTGTTATTGAGTCATTAGTTAATGCAGGAGAGCCTTTAGGTTTAGAAGCAGGTTCTAAAGCTGAATTAATGGCCGTGCTTGCTCATGCCAATATGACAAGCTCTGTGATTGTGTGTAATGGTTATAAAGATCGTGAGTATATTCGCTTAGCACTTACAGGCGAAAAGCTTGGGCATAAAGTTTTCTTAGTGATTGAGAAAATGTCTGAGATAAAAATGGTACTCGAAGAAGCTGAACGTTTAGAAGTTATTCCACGTTTAGGTGTTCGTGCTCGTCTTGCTTCTCAAGGATCGGGTAAATGGCAGGCAAGTGGTGGTGAAAAATCAAAATTTGGTTTAGCTGCGACGCAAGTTCTGCAATTAATTGATATGTTACGCCAAGCTGATCGCTTAGAGAGTCTACAATTACTGCATTTCCATTTAGGTTCACAGATGGCGAATATCCGTGATATCGCAACCGGTGTTCGTGAGTCAGCGCGTTTCTATGTTGAGTTGCACAAATTAGGCGTCAATATTCAATATTTTGATGTAGGTGGCGGTTTAGGTGTGGACTATGAAGGTACTCGTTCACAATCTGATTGCTCGGTTAACTATGGCCTTAATGAATATGCAAATAATGTTATTTGGGCAATTGGCGATGCGTGTGATGAAAATGATTTACCGCATCCAACTGTGATCACTGAATCAGGGCGTGCGTTAACTGCACATCATACTGTATTGATTTCTAATGTCATTGGTGTTGAGCGTAATGAATTTACCGCGATTACGCCACCTGAGGAAGATGCAGCAAGACCAATCGCTAGCCTTTGGGAAACATGGGAAGAGATGCAAACCAAAGGGCATAGTCGTTCATTACGTGAATGGTTGCATGATAGCCAATTAGACTTGCATGATGTGCATACTCAATATGTTCATGGCATGTTAAGCCTGACAGAGCGTGCATGGGCAGAAGAGTTATATTTAAATATCTGTCGTCGTATCCAATACGATTTAGATCCAAGTAATCGTGCTCATCGCCCAATTATCGATGAGTTACAAGAACGTATGTCAGATAAGTTCTATGTTAATTTCTCATTATTTCAATCTTTGCCTGATGCATGGGGTATTGATCAATTATTTCCTGTATTACCAATTGAAGGGTTAGATAAACCACTAGATCGTCGTGCGGTACTACTCGATATTACGTGTGACTCAGATGGTATTATTGACCATTATGTTGATGGTGATGGTGTTGAAACAACGATGCCTATGCCAGCTTATGATCCTGAATACCCACCTATGATTGGCTTCTTTATGGTTGGGGCTTATCAGGAAATTTTAGGCAACATGCATAATTTATTTGGTGATACTGCTGCTGTTGACGTTTATCTTGATGACAAAGGGGATCTTACTTACGTCCAAAGCGAAGAGGGCGATACCGTTGCCGATATGCTTCAGTACGTTAAGTTAAATCCAACGGTGTTGTTAGATCGTTTCCGTACTCAAGTAAAAAATGCACAGTTAGATGAAGCGTTGCAAGAACAATTCCTGACTGAATTTGAAAGTGGTTTATACGGTTATACGTATCTGGAAGAAGAAGAGTAATTCTTAACTTTCCAATGCAGGAGTGATGTTATTAAACATCACTCTTTATCTATCATATTGATTTGTATGTTACTTATTTAAAATAAGTGACAGAGGTAATAGCATGAAAAATAGTACGTTAGGTAATGAGACTGATAATTCATTGATCTCTAATGCATTTGGTTTTTTACGTTTTCCACTGAATTTTCAGCCTTATAGCAGTGATGCGGATTGGGTTATTACGGGTGTGCCTTTTGATATGGCAACATCAGGTCGTGCGGGAACCCGTCACGGACCGGGTGCTATTCGTCAAATTTCAACGAATTTAGCGTGGGAAGGTAACCGCTGGCCGTGGGATTTCGATATGCGTGAGCGCTTAAATGTTGTCGATTGTGGTGACTTAGTTTTTAACTTCGGTGATGCACAGGATATGAGCGATAAACTACAAGCTCATACAGAGAAGTTATTAGCCACAGGCAAAAAGTGTTTAACCTTTGGTGGTGACCACTTTGTCACATTACCTTTATTACGAGCTCATGCTAAACATTTTGGCAAAATGGCATTAGTCCATTTTGATGCGCATACAGATACTTATGGTAATGGAAGTAAATTTGATCACGGTACCATGTTTTTCCATGCACCAAATGAAGGATTAATCGATCCTAATCACTCTGTTCAAATTGGTATTCGTACTGATCATGACAGTGATAACGGCTTTACCGTGTTAGATGCAGCACAAGTTAATGATCGTGGTGTGACAGATCTTGTTGATCAGATCAAAGGTATTGTTGGCGACTTACCTGTTTACCTGACTTTTGATATTGATTGTCTTGATCCTGCCTTTGCACCAGGAACAGGAACACCGGTTGTCGGTGGATTAACAACAGATAAAGCACTGAAGATCTTACGTGCATTGCAACCGTTAAATATTGTTGGTATGGATTTAGTTGAAGTTTCTCCTGCTTACGATCAATCTGATATTACAGCGCTTGCTGGGGCTACAATTGCACTTGATATGTTATATCTGCAAGCAACAAAAAAATAATTTCTATTAACCCCCAGAAAATAAAGACAAGGCGATATCTTTTTAGGTGTCGCTTTTTTATTTTTCTTCTATCTATGAATAAGTTAAGCATTTTTTGCTAATAAATAAATTCACATCCTCAAATGTCTTTTCTGCTTTTTTTAGCGCTTATTTTATCATTTGTTAAACGCTTATTCTAAATGATAATCATTTATAGAGTGTTTAGTTGCTATTATTGAGTTTATTAGCGAATAATTGTTATTTTGTCATCCGCCTGTTTAATTGCTACTGTTAATCTATTAACAAAGTTCTTTTTTAGAAGAGCTTTTTCATCTGTAAATATTCAGGAGAAAGACAATGGCTTTGAATGGTAAAGTAATTTTAGTTACAGGTGCTGCTCAGGGAATTGGCCGTGGCATTGCATTGCGTTTAGCGAAAGATGGTGCTGATATTGCTCTGGTTGACTTGAAAGCAGATAAGTTAGCAGATGTTGCAAAAGAAATTGAAGCATTAGGGCGTAAAACAACCATTTTTGCTGCAGATATTAGTCATCGTGATGAAGTTTTTGCTGCTGTTGAGCACGCTGAAAAGACATTAGGTGGCTTTGATGTCATGATCAATAACGCGGGTATTGCACAAGTAAAACCTCTGGCTGATGTTACACCTGAAGATATGGATAAAATCTTCAAAATTAACGTAAATGGGACTATGTGGGGTATCCAAGCAGCCGCAGAAAAATTTAAGGCTCTGGGTCATAAAGGTAAAATTATTAACGCTTCATCCATTGCTGGGCATGATGGTTTTGCAATGTTAGGCGTTTATTCAGCAACTAAATTTGCTGTACGTGCACTGACACAAGCAGCTGCAAAAGAGTATGCTAGTGCTGGT
This sequence comes from Proteus sp. fly-1008, assembly GCF_040140305.1. Lineage (NCBI taxonomy): Bacteria > Pseudomonadati > Pseudomonadota > Gammaproteobacteria > Enterobacterales > Morganellaceae > Proteus > Proteus sp. fly-1008. The sequence continues at coordinate 249,083 of NZ_JBEEWH010000003.1, read as the reverse complement.
ATTACGGTAAATGCTTATTGCCCAGGTATTGTAGGTACTGATATGTGGGTTGAGATTGATGAGCGCTTTGCTGAGATAACAGGGGCACCAAAAGGTGAGACTTATAAGAAATATGTTGAAGGTATTGCTCTGGGGCGTGCTCAAACACCTAATGATGTCGCAGCCCTTGTTGCCTTTCTATCAAGTGATGACTCTGACTATATTACAGGCCAAGCAATTTTAACTGATGGCGGTATTGTTTATCGTTAATCACTAATCGAGATTATTTACCAATACCCTGTGTGATTTAGCGTAGTAACACAGGGTATTTTATAGCTGAAAATAACGGGCCAGTAGTGGGGCTGTAAAATTCTTTTTCAAATAAAAGCCTCTGGGCAATGTCATAATACTCTGCCCATTTTCTCCAATTGCTTCCGTTAATGCTTTGCTGTTTGCTGCTTTAGGACGAATTTGTAAGACTTGCCCATGACGCGCAGTAATACTTTCTACTTTGCCCAGTACAATCATGTCCATTAACTCTTCCCAATCATGGCGTAATAATTCTTCTTCTGTATGATTTGGGCTCCAAAGTAGTGGAGAGGCAACACGACGTTGCGCTAATGGAATATCTCTTTCACCTTCAACAGGAACCCATAAAACTCTAGAGAGTTTACGTTTTACATGGCTGTTTTCCCATGTAATACCACTATTACCTGTTAATGCTGCAACACAGACAAAGGTGGTTTCTAAAGGCATACCTAGTCTATCAATCGGGATCGTTTTAAGTTCAATACCCAACTCACTGAAATCTTGTTCGGGTTTACTGCCTGCACTTGCACCTAAATAATACTCTAACAACATTCCTACCCAGCCTTTATCTCTTTTTAGGTTGGCAGGAATAGGTAATTGTGCACAAGCAGCAAGTTCACCAAATGTATAACCTGCTAGGGCTTTTGCTCGTTCAAATAAAATCTGCTCATTTTCAGGTGCTACAGGTGGTGTAAACATAGTTATGATCTTCTTGCTTAAAAAATAGACAGAAAAAAAAGGTTGTTGATAATGTATTTCACTTTATTTCATTTAAATCATAATAGCATGATATATCATCATTTTTTTGAGTTAATTCTTCAATTGAAATTTATAATATCAAGTTGTGCACGGTTATCCTGAAATCATAAACAGGCTTTTACACTAGGTTATCCACAGCTTTATGGGATAACTCACAGAAAGTGAGATCACTGTTCTGATTTACAGCCTTGACTTTTGCAGATATTCCTCAAAATTATCCTATTTTGTCTAACTAATCGGCATAACCTGTGGATAAAACACTCTGTGGTTATTTTTTGTACGATTTAAGGCGGTGAGTCTTTTAATTGTTTTATCCAATCGACGAAATAGGCATTTAAAACTAGCTACTAATTTGAATTATAAGTGATATTTTAAAATTTATATCAACAGTCTTTTTTAGGATATAAAAACTATACCCTGATTATCTCACTCTTTTTCACATAGATATCCACAGAAAAAGTGAATAAATCCCCTAAGCATTTATGTGGGTGTTTATAACTTTCAAGTTTTCTGTGAATTAACTTAAATCGTCACAATCATGACGATGGAAAAGTTCGTTATCTCTTATTCTGGTTGTTGTAGCTCAATATCAGGTGTGAACCATGCTGATTTGAAATCAAACCAACCAAAAGTATTCATTTTGACACCACGTATGGTTCTTTGTCCTTGTAACTCAAGCAAATGGTGAAATAAAGGATAAAGCCAAATATCGTGTGTTAACTGATGGCACCACTCTTCTAGTGGTAGCTTTTTTTGATGCCATAAAGAGAGATCGTGTGTAAATGATCGCCCTAAACAGTGATGAAAAAGAGGTAATTCATAGAGAGTAGCGAAAATAGAAAACGCTAAGGGTTTATAGAAATTTACCGTTGCTAACCAGATATCACTTTCTGCTTTACCGTAATACCATTGTTCATAATCGAGGACTTGAATAGTGAGCTCAATATCATACAGAGATAAAATATTTTTGATGAGTTCAGCGATAGTGCTGTATTCATGATGCTCTTTATATAGTGTGACTGTCAGTTTGGTTAACGATGCAGGTTTGGGATGTTGGCGTATTAATTTACTGTGATGCCAATGAAGTAGTAAACCATAAGCAGGAGACCAATGACGTTGATAGAAAGGATCACAATGTGTCAGCATATTAACGGGAGTTAATACACTGCTTAACCACTCCCTTATTTCTATTTGCTGGCATTGTGCTGAGCGACTATCATAAAGTAAAAAATAACATCCTTCCTCTTTACGACTTTCCAATGAATCTTTGTTTGTATCATCATCTGTTAAATGAATGGTTGAACAGACCATTTTTTTATTCAGTTCTGGGACAACCCATATATCAATTTCATCTAATAATGCACGTAGTCCAAAATAGCGATTAAAGGCTTTTATTTGCAGTTTATGTTGATCATTAGCCATGATTTGATAAGCACCAGTGCCTATTGGGTGCTGTGCAAAAGCTGGGAGTGATGCCCATTCTTGTGGCAAAATAACAGCTTGAGGGCTACCTAATAACGTTGCAAATTGTTTATCTGCTTCGTTTAAGAAAATATCAAGCACATAAGGTTGAGGTGAGGAAATTCGTTCTATATGTGCATAAAGTGGATTGCATCGCTTCATACGCATTAAAGAAGTGCTGATGTCTTCAAAAGTAAGCTCGCGACCATGATGGAAATAGATAGAAGGACGTAAATAAAATCGCCAATGTTGCTCTGTGATCATTTGCCAATGGTGAGCTAATTCTGCTTCGATTTCCCCATTTTCCTCTTTTAAATGCACCAAAGAATTAAATATTTGGCTCATTAAATGTAATTCAGATCGTCTTAAAGGCGTACCTGGCAATAAATTTCTAAAAGGGCGATAGTAAATAATTCGAAGTAACTGTTGACCAGGATGAAAACTTTTCTCAATTTGAGAGAGCACCATTTGACGTACAGAGTCTTTATCTCCCATTAGTGCAACAAGCTTTTCAATATCGTTCTCTTCTATTAATCGCTCAGCTCGATTTTGTTGAATTTCCTGCGCATTAGATTGAAAACTTAGTGTGGATTTTTTGCCTCTACCTACTTCTGCTTGCCAATTTATCCAGCCTATTTCTTGCATTTTATTCAATAAAGAGCGGACATGACGGCGCGTACAATGTAGCGTTTGTGCTAATTCTTGTAAGGTGGTTTCAGATGTTTTTCCCTGAAATGCTTGCCATAGGCGAATAAATTGTAACTCTAAGCGGGGTGTGGACATAAAAGAGGAAATCCCTTAATAAAGTGTTCAATTTTAATTTCCTTATATTAGACCGATAATGCTTGTGTTTAAAGTTAGCTCTCATGTTAGTTATCACAAATTATGAATACTGACAGACTCCCCCATTTGAGCATTCGGTGATTGCCGGCCAGTGATAATTGATCACTGGCTTTTTTATTGGCTATTTATGGAAATAGTTTCATTGAGGCAAAAAAAAACCGTAAACGAATTTACGGTAAGAATGACAAAGTAAACATCACAGAAAGTAGTAGAAGAAGGTAAGAAATTGTCTTTATTAGCGCATAAAGGCCGGTTGATTTGCCTCGTAAGCGCTAATGTCATCTTGGTGTTGCAGCGTTAATCCAATACTGTCTAATCCTTCAATCATGCAATGACGGCGAAATGAATCGATTTCAAAAGAGAAACATAATTCACCGGCTCTGACTTCTTGTGCAACTAAATCGACAGTAATCGGGGTGCCTGTGTGTTGTTTCACCCAATCAAATAATTGTGAAACTTCATCGTCACTTAATTTGATTGGCAATAATTGGTTATTAAATGAATTACCGTAAAAAATATCAGCAAAACTAGGGGCGATAACGGCGTGAAAACCATAATCTGTTAATGCCCAAGGTGCGTGTTCACGAGATGATCCACATCCAAAGTTTTCTCGTGCTAATAAAATAGAAGCGCCTTGGTAAATAGGCTGATTCAAAATAAAATCTGGATTAGGCTGAGTACCTTCATCATCCAAGAATCGCCAATCATGAAACAGGTGCTTACCAAAGCCAGTGCGAGTGACTTTTTGCAAAAATTGCTTAGGAATAATGGCATCGGTATCAATGTTTGCTGCATCTAAAGGAACCGCAATACCGGTATGTTGAGTAAATTTATTCATCATGTTCTCCTTTAAGATGTCGCTGCAAATGTACGAATATCTGCAAAATGGCCATTAATCGCAGCAGCTGCCGCCATTGCCGGACTGACTAAGTGAGTTCGACCTCCACGACCTTGACGACCTTCAAAGTTACGGTTGCTGGTGGATGCACAACGTTCACCTGGATTTAATCGGTCGTTATTCATTGCTAAACACATTGAACAACCCGGTAATCGCCATTCAAAACCTGCTTCAATAAAGATTTTATCTAAACCTTCAGCTTCAGCTTGTGCTTTAACTGGTCCTGATCCTGGAACAACAATGGCTTGAACATGGGATGCAACTTTATGGCCTTTTGCGATTTCAGCAGCAGCACGTAAATCTTCAATACGTGAGTTTGTACAAGAGCCAATAAAAACTTTATCAATAGCGACGTCTGTTAAGTTGACGCCCTCACTTAATCCCATATATGCCAAGGCTTTTTCAGCAGAAGCGCGTTCAACAGGATCATTAAAGCTATCTAATAACGGTACTATTTGATCAATAGCAATAACTTGTCCTGGGTTGGTACCCCATGTAACTTGTGGTGCAATATCGGCAGCATTAATCGTGACAGTGGCATCGAAAGTTGCATCATCATCAGACTTTAAGGTTTTCCAATAAGCAACAGCTTCATCCCATGATTGACTTTTAGGGGCAAATTGACGACCTTTCAAATAAGCAAAAGTGGTGTCATCAGGCGCAACTAAGCCCGCTTTAGCTCCCATTTCAATCGCCATATTGCATAAAGTCATTCGACCTTCCATGCTTAAGGCTTCAATCGCTTCACCTGCAAATTCAACGATGTAGCCAGTACCTCCTGCACTACCTAATTTGCCGATAATGGCTAATACGATATCTTTTGCGGTGATCCCAATGGCAGTCTTGCCTTGAACTTCAATTTTTAATGTTTTAGCTCGTGATTGTTTTAATGTCTGAGTTGCTAAAACGTGTTCAACCTCAGATGTGCCGATCCCAAAAGCTAATGAGCCAAAAGCGCCATGAGTTGCAGTATGTGAATCACCGCAAACAATCGTCATTCCGGGCAACGTTAAGCCTTGTTCTGGGCCCATTACGTGGACTATTCCTTGATAAGGATGGTTTAAGTCATACAGCGTAACGCCAAATTCTTGGCAGTTTTTTATTAACTCTTGCATTTGAATTCTCGCCATATCACCACAAGCATTAATATCTTTAGTCTGTGTTGATACGTTGTGATCCATCGTTGCAAAGGTTTTATTGGGTTGACGAACAGGACGACCTTTTGTTCTTAATCCATCAAAGGCTTGAGGTGATGTCACTTCATGCACTAAATGGCGATCGATATATAAAATCGGTGTTTCATCACTCACTTCTCTGACAACATGTGCGTCATAGATTTTTTGATATAATGTTTTACCCATGTTATGCCCCTCCACGAATATACTGAGCGATACGATCACCCATTTCGGCGGTTGTTATTGCGTTACCATCTCCCGCTAAGTCTGCGGTACGATAGCCTTCTGCTAATACTTGAGTGATAGCATCTTCAATGGCTTGGGCCGCCTTGTCTTCATTAAAGCTGTAACGCAGTAATAAGGCAGCAGATAAAATTTGTGCAATAGGGTTAGCGATATTTTTACCTGCAATATCAGGGGCTGAGCCACCGGCTGGTTCATATAAACCAAAGCGTTCTTCATTAACGCTTGCGGATGGCAACATTCCCATTGAACCTGTGATCATGGCGCATTCATCAGATAAAATGTCGCCAAAAATATTGGAGCACAGTAATACATCAAACTGAGATGGATCTTTAATTAACTGCATTGTCGCGTTATCGATATACATATGCTGAATTTCAACATCTGGGTATTCTTTGGCAATACCGGTTACAACTTCACGCCATAAAATAGAACTTTGTAAAACGTTCGCTTTATCAATAGACGTTACTTTATGGCGACGTTTACGCGCTGATTCAAATGCAAAGCGGGCAATACGCTCGATTTCGTAACGATGATAAACTTCAGTATCAAAAGCGCGTTCTTGAGCGCCTTCACCTTCACGGCCTTTGGGTTGACCAAAATAGATACCGCCAGTTAATTCACGTACACATAAAATATCGAAGCCACGCTGTGCAATGTCAGCACGTAATGGGCAATAAGCTTCTAAACCTTCATATAAGCGAGCAGGGCGTAAATTACAGAACAATTTAAAATATTTGCGTAAAGGTAATAACGCACCACGTTCAGGTTGTTCATTAGCCGGTAAATGCTCCCATTTAGGGCCACCGACAGAGCCAAATAAAATAGCATCGGCTTGCTCGCAACCCGCTAAGGTATTTGCTGGCAATGGTGTGCCATGCTTATCGATGGCAATACCACCGATGTCATATTCTTTTGTAGTGATATTGAGTGAGAAACGCTCACTTATGGCATCCATCACTTTGTGCGCTTGAGCCATCACTTCAGGACCAATACCATCTCCGGGTAATACTGCAATATGATAATTTTTTGACATAATTAAACCGCTTCTTGTGTTGTATGTTGTTTGCGTTTTTCTATTTCGACTTGCTCTGATCGCCAAATGCTATTAATAACGTGGATCATGGCATTTGCTGATGAACCGACAATGTCAGTTTCTAAACCCATTCCGTGAAATTTACGACCTTGATATTCAACGACAATATCAACTTGCCCTAAGGCGTCTCTGCCTTCGCCTTTAGCTGTTAATTGGTAAGTGACTAACTTCAATGGATAACCTGTTGCGCGAGAGATGGCTTGATATACTGCATCGACAGGACCATTACCGGTTGCTGCTTCAGTAATTTCTTTATCACCATGTGTAATGCTGACACTGGCAGTGGCAACGGTAGATGAACCAGACTGAGTATTAAAATAATTCATCACAAACTCATCTGGCTCTTGTTGTTGCTGACCAATAAATGCTAATGCCTCTAAGTCATAATCAAAGACTTGGCCTTTTTTATCGGCTAAACGCAAGAAGGCTGCATATAAATTATCTAAGTTATAATCTGTTTCGCGATAACCCATCTCTTCCATACGGTGTTTAACTGCGGCACGGCCAGAACGAGAAGTTAAATTCAATTGTACTTCTTTTAATCCAATTGATTCGGGTGTCATAATTTCGTAGGTTTCACGGTTTTTCAGTACGCCATCTTGGTGAATACCTGATGAATGGGCGAATGCATTGGAGCCAACAACCGATTTATTAGCATGAATAGGTGTATTACATAATTGGCTGACTAACTGGCTGGTACGATAAATTTCTTTGTGATTAATATGTGTTTGAACATTCATCATTTGTTCACGAACTTTTATTGCCATGATGACTTCTTCTAATGCACAGTTGCCTGCGCGTTCGCCTAATCCATTAATTGTGCCTTCAACTTGTCTTGCACCTGCTTGTACCGCGGTAATGGAGTTAGCGACCGCCATGCCTAAATCGTCATGACAATGGACAGAAATAATAGCTTTATCAATATTGGGTACACGCTCAAATAAGTTGGTGATAATGCCACCGAATTGATAAGGTGTTGTATAACCAACGGTATCTGGAATATTAATGGTGGTTGCACCAGCATTAATTGCACTTTCAACAATTCGACATAAATTATCGATATGAGTACGGCCTGCATCTTCGCAAGAAAACTCCACATCATCGGTATAACGGCGAGCACGTTTTATGGAACTTACCCCCATTTCAATAATGTCTTCAAAAGATTTTTTTAATTTATGTTCAGCATGTAATGCCGACGTTGCCAAAAAGACGTGAATACGAAAAGCGTCTGCGACTTTTAAAGATTTTGCGGCAACATCAATGTCGTTATCAACACAGCGTGCTAATGCACAAATACGGCTATTTTTGATTTCACGTGCAATAGTTTGCACGGATTCAAAATCACCTGGAGAAGAAACAGGAAAGCCCGCTTCAATGATATCCACACCTAACCGTTCTAAGGCATAAGCAATTTGCAACTTTTCCTTTACGCTTAAGCTTGCTTGCAACGCCTGTTCGCCATCTCTCAATGTGGTATCAAAAATAATCACGTTGTTGCTCATAATCTGTTCCTTTCTCTTTTTATTTTCTATTTGCGCTCTCCCAGGTATAAAAAAACCCGCGACTAGCGCGGGTTTTCTCTTTAAGGGTAGATGTGTTTCATTTTTTACCCATAAGCCGACCGCGCATAAAAGTTGCGAGTAGTAGTAGGCTTGATAGTAAAATTGCGTTTAACATGAAACACCCTTAGATAAGTTCTCAATAATCTTTATTTATTGATACCTAATACCAATAAAGATGTCAAGTGTTGGAATTTATAAAATCATTTGGCTGTGTTATTTATAAGTTTTTCACAGTGATTTTGACTAATATCTAAATTTTTACTAATGATTATGACTATCAGTAAATCATTGATTGGGTTAATGTTCCGTACATTGTTTAAAAAAGAGTGAAATGAAAAATTAAACAATTGTTTGCTTTTTTTTTAATCAGCTAAATGAGATGGAAAGAGAGTATCAATGAGATAGTAAGGATTGATAAATGTAAGCAAGGTTTTGAATGTAAGCATAAAAATCATTGTATTATTAGAGTTGATGACTCTTGAATTCTTATTTTAGGAATGAAAATACATCATTTTATTATGATTTTTATCATACTTTGTTTTATTATTTGCAAGGCAGAAGGTAAAACAGGTTGTAATATATATTGATATAATCATTTTATATACATGTAATTTTAATATCAAATTTTTATCTTTATATGAAAATGTCTTTTTATTGATATGAGACTAATGTTTTTAGTTATATGCATGGACGATGAATAATAAATTTTAATAAATAGTTAAAGTAATGATTAAGACATATCTATTATTAATAATATCTTTGTTAATAATAGTTAATTAACCATTATAATAACATAGTGGAGTAAGAAATGACGGATTACACATCAGCAACAGTTACCAGTAAAGAATCAGCAGATATGCATTTACGTAATGTTGATCTTAATTTATTAACGGTATTTGATGCTGTTATGCAAATGCAAAATGTCACCCGAGCCGCACAGGTTCTTGGCATGTCACAACCCGCAGTTAGTAATGCAGTATCTCGACTTAAAGTAATGTTTAATGATGAATTATTTGTTCGTTATGGTCGCGGTATTCAGCCTACATTAAGAGCAAAACAGCTTTTTGGTCCTGTTAGACAAGCATTACAATTAGTACATAATGAACTTCCAGGAGCTGGGTTTGAACCAGAGCAAAGTGAACGTATATTTAATTTATCTATTTGTAGCCCGCTAGATATTAAATTAGCGCCAAAAATAGTTGAACAAATTAAAAATAAAACACCTAACATTAATGTTAATATTAAGTCTTACTTAAATAGTAATATAGAGCACCAATTAAAATATCAAGAAATCGAATTCTTTATTAATTATAAACAATTTGATAGAGCAGAATTTCATTCACAGCCATTGTTTAATGATGAAATTGTTTTAGTTGTTTCTAATAAGCATCCTCGCATTAAAGAAAGTGTGACACAAGAGATGTTATTAAATGAACAACATTCAATTGTTTCTTTAGATGATGTTGGTTCATTTAGTGCTCCTTATTATAAAGATACTCATTTAGAAGATCTTATCACTTATCAGGGAACTGATTTAAACAGCGTATTAAATATTGTCTCTAGAACCTATTTAGTTGCTATCGCACCAAAATGGTTAGTGGAATGCAATGCCAAGCAATTAGATATCAAAGCCATTTCGTTACCTTGGGAAAATACACTGCGTCCATGTTATTTAATTTGGCATGAATCAACCGCGCGTGACAAAGGTCACTTATGGATGAAAAATTTACTTAGTGAAGTTTGTCAGAATTAGAGTGTTTTCGCTCATAATTAGTTTTTATTTCTAATTATGCAGAAATAGTGGCAGATAACATTAGTTGTTAGACTAATGACCAATATGGGTTTTTATGCAGTTAGATAAAATAAATTGGATTGCTGTCACTATTTTTGCCCTTTATTTATTACAATGACTATTATTCGCATTTTCCCTCGTTCAACGGTGATTTTATACACCAATACTCTTTTCTATATATTGTCACTGATTACGTTATAACAGTTACTTGTTGTTATTCATCTATTTTTCTTTTTTATCTTCCATAAAAAAATAGGATTATAATATCAAACTCCCTCACTGACGTGAGATAGCGTCTTTTGACAAAACTTTTCATAACTCACAATTTTACAAATTTATGTAAAATTGAATTCCTTTATTTTGGTGGATCACTTAGACTTTTATCCAAGTCAGCGAACATGTGTAAGCTGAAATTGTAAGTGGCGTATTTTATCCATTTCAATTTGATAACACGGTCGCTTTTCCATAAATAGCAGGAAAATTATGATAACTAATAATAATCTTTACGATTATCATATAATTAGAAGATTGCAGATGCGTTTTTTGCACAGCGGGAATAATATTGCTTATCGTCAGTGGGATGCTAAGTGCAATATCGAAATGTCATGGAAAGAGGTTGAAAAGAAAACACGCGCGCTCTCAAATGCATTATTAGAAATGAGTGTGAGTGTTCAAGAAAATATTGGGATTTTTTCTCAAAATACCATTGATTGGTCTTTGGCTGATATTGCTTCTTTGCAACTACGTGCGGTAACCGTCCCTCTTTATGCAACCAGTAGTGTTGAACAAGCCGCTTATATTTTAAATGATGCAAATATTCGCATTCTTTTTGTTGGCGACCAAAAGCAATACGATATTGCTTCTGAATTATTAGCGTTATGTCCTCAACTTGAACATATCATTGTGTTTAACTCTGATGTCGCATTAAACACAAATACACCTTCATGCTATATCGAGAGTTTAATTAATAACACTCAATATCAGTATGATGATGTGTTAGCACAACGCATTAATGAGTGTAATTTAGATGATCTGTTTACCTTGATTTATACATCAGGAACAACGGGTGAACCTAAAGGTGTAATGCTTGATTACACGAGCCTAGCCTCTCAACTTTATCTGCATGACGAACGTCTCTCATTATCAGATAAAGACGTTTCATTATGTTTCTTACCTCTTTCTCATGTTTTTGAACGTGCGTGGAGCTTCTATGTTATGCACACGGGAGCGGTTAATGTGTATTTAACGGATACACATGCTGTTAGAGAAGCAATGAGCGACATTAAGCCTACCGTTATGTGTGCTGTTCCGCGTTTCTATGAAAAAGTTTATAGCGCAATTCAAGACAAAGTGTCTCAGGCTTCAGTATTACGTCGATTCATCTTTAAATGGGCAATCAAACAAGGTGAAAAACAGCGTGAAGCACAACTTAATCAGCGTAATCTTGGTTTCGTTTCCCGTTTATGTTATCGCTTTGCTGATAAGAAGGTTTTAAAACCATTACGCCAAATATTAGGTGGACGAGTCCGCTTTTTACCGGCAGCTGGTGCGCGTTTAGATGATGCTGTTATTCGTTTCTTTTTAGCAACAGGCATTAATATTAAATACGGTTATGGTATGACAGAAACCTGTGCCACCGTTTCATGCTGGGAAGAAAATAAATATAAATTAGGCTCTATTGGTACACCATTACCTGGTGTTGAAGTTCGTATTGGGGCTGAAAATGAAATTCAAGTCCGTGGTAGCATTGTCATGAAAGGATACTTCAATAAACCAGAAGATACTGCGGCTGCTTTTACAGAAGACGGTTGGTTACGTACTGGTGATGCTGGTGCTCTTGATAGTGATGGAGCACTATTTATCACTGAACGTTTAAAAGACTTAATGAAAACGTCGAATGGTAAATATATTGCACCACAAATGATTGAAGGTACTTTAGGGCAAGACCGTTTTATTGAGCATATTGCGGTGATTGCGGATACACGTAAATTTGTTTCTGCGTTGATTGTGCCTTGTTTTGATGCACTTGAAGAACATGCCCGTGTGTTAAATCTAAAATATCATGATCGCATCGAATTATTACGTCATACTAAAATTAAAGAGCTATTTGATGAGCGTTTACGAGAAATGCAAAAAAACTTTTCGAGTTTTCATCAGGTTAAGCGCTTTACATTGCTTGCTGAAGGTTTTTCAATGGAATCAGGTGAGTTAACACCGACATTAAAACTTCGCCGTAAAATTATTTCAGAACGTTATCGAAATGAAATTGAATTGATGTATCAAGATTAAATTTAAGCGAGAAAAAGCACCTTTAAGGTGCTTTTTTCTTGTGAAATGACTGATTAATAGATAATGATGATTGAAATAATTGATAAAAGGCATTAACGGAAACGTTGACGCATACGGTTTTATCAGTAAATTGTGTTAAAATGCAAAATCAGATCAGCATAATGACTGAAGTTCATAGCAATATGTAATAAATAACACATTTAATAATTAAAAGAGGCTAATGTGAAACTGGATGAAATCGCCCGCTTGGCTGGTGTTTCACGAACAACAGCAAGTTATGTCATTAATGGTAAGGCGAAACAGTACCGTGTAAGTGACAAGACTGTTGAAAAAGTGATGGCGGTGGTCAGAGAGCATAATTACCACCCGAACGCTGTTGCCGCGGGATTACGTGCTGGTCGTACGCGTTCTATTGGTTTGGTTATTCCTGATTTGGAAAACACCAGTTATACCAGGATCGCAAATTACCTTGAACGACAAGCACGCCAACGTGGTTATCAGTTGTTAATTGCGTGTTCAGAAGACCAACCTGACAACGAAATTCGTTGTGTTGAGCATTTATTACAACGTCAAGTTGATGCCATTATTGTTTCAACGGCATTGCCACCAGAACACCCTTTTTATCAGCGTTGGGCTAATCGCTCATTACCGATTATCGCGCTGGATAGGGCATTAGAAAGTGAGCATTTTATCAGCGTTGTTGGTGACGACTTAGAAGACGCCAAAATGTTGGCAACTGAACTGAAAGCTTTTCCTTCGCAATCTGTACTCTACTTAGGAGCCCTTCCTGAACTCTCTGTGAGTTTTTTACGTGAACAAGGTTTCCGTAGTGTTTGGAAAGATGATCCTCGTGAAGTAACCTACCTTTACGCTAATAGCTATGAACGAGAAGCTGCAGCTGCCGCTTTCTCAGAATGGCTAAACAATAATCCAATGCCAGATGCATTATTCACAACTTCGTTTGCTTTATTGCAAGGGGTTATGGATGTGACATTACAACGAAGTGGCCGTTTACCAACACAGTTGGTTATTGCGACTTTCGGTGATCATGAGTTATTGGATTTCCTTGAATGTCCTGTTTTATCTGTCGCTCAACGACATCGTGATATTGCAGAACGTGTATTAGAACTTGTTCTTGCCAGTCTTGAAGAAGAACAAAAACCGCAAGCGGGAATTACACGTATTCGTCGTGATTTATGTCGCCGAGGCAGTTTAGGACGCGCACGTTAATTTGATATTGCTTTGTCATAATTATCTGCATTTATACTCATCCCTGTTTTATTAAATTAAAACGGGGATGCTTTATTTGATTAAAGAATGTCGAATAGCTTAGAGAATATTAAATTTGAGATTAATCTTAAGCCTTTTTTTACTATTTCCCTCATTTTCATAAGTTTTTAGATTAAATTTTGACATGCATATAAGTGATATTGCTTAACTTTAATAAATAACAGATTTTACTTTAGAGAAAGTGAGAAGAAAATAAATAACTATCTGCATGATATTGAAATATTTTTTTAAGCCTTTCTATTTTTATTTATATAAAAGCACCCTCAAATGATTATGTTGGCTAAAGGTAAATGAACTGCAATAAATTAGTTTTTTATCATTAAAATTATCATTTACTCATTATGATTTCTTTATCTGGTTTTCTTCCTTGTAATCGTTATAAATAATTACTTTTCGTGATTAAAAATATAAAGTGAAAAATAACCGCTATTAATCATAGTGTTAATAATCCTTATTTCTTTTTTGTTGATAATTTAAACATTTCGGTGTGCTCATCATATTACTGTAAATATAAATAAAGCTTCCTACATCTGGCTTGACAACGTTTTCATACCATCCGTAAACTCTATTTGTGGGGATTTGTGGGATAATGTGGTGTAAATTATAAAGCTGAGGGTAATGAGGATGTTTCGTGGAGCAACACTCGTTAATCTTGACAGCAAAGGGCGAATAACAGTTCCTTCCCGTTATCGAACAACGCTGAGTGAGATTTCTGAAGGTCAAATGGTTTGTACCATTGATCTCAATCAGCCGTGTTTATTGCTTTATACACTTCCTGAATGGGAAAAGATTGAGTTAAAATTAGCGGCTTTGTCTTCCATGAACCCGGCCGAACGTCGAGTACAACGTCTGTTATTAGGACATGCCAGCGAATGCCAAATGGATAGTGCAGGACGTCTTTTGCTAGCTAGCACGCTAAGACAGCATGCGGGGCTAACCAAAGAGGTCATGTTAGTCGGTCAATTCAATAAATTTGAATTGTGGGATGAACAGGTCTGGTATAGCCAGATTGAAAAAGACATTGTTGCCGAGCAAACCTCACAGGAACCGTTATCGACACGACTATTGGATTTATCACTTTAAATAATGACAACAAATAATTTTAGCCATACCAGTGTACTACTGGATGAAGCAGTGAATGGCCTGAACATTAAGTCTTCAGGTATCTATATCGACGGAACATTTGGTCGCGGAGGCCACTCCCGTTTAATTTTATCGCAATTAGGTGAACAAGGTCGCTTGATAGCGATAGACAGAGATCCACAAGCTATTGCAGTTGCCAATGAAATAGATGATGCACGATTTTCTATCGTTCATGGGCCTTTTTCAAATATTGAACAGTATGTCAATGAGTTAGGTTTAGCTGGGAAGATTGATGGTGTTTTGCTGGATTTGGGCGTTTCTTCTCCTCAGCTTGATGATCCTGAACGTGGTTTTTCTTTTATGCGAGACGGACCACTTGATATGCGTATGGATCCCACTTCAGGGCAATCTGCTGCGCAATGGCTAATGACAGCTACAGAAGATGATATTACTTGGGTACTGAAAACATTTGGTGAAGAACGTTTCGCTAAACGTATTGCGCGTGCCATTGTTGCTCGTAATAAAACAGAAGAGCCGTTGACTAGAACTAAGCAGTTAGCTGATTTAATTAGTGAAGCAAGCCCAGTAAAAGAACGTCATAAGCATCCAGCAACACGAAGCTTTCAAGCAATTCGAATCTATATTAACAGCGAATTAGATGAAATTGAAAAAGCATTAAAAGGTGCAGTCTCAGTTTTAGCGCCAGAAGGGCGTTTATCTGTGATTAGCTTCCATTCATTAGAAGACCGATTAGTAAAACGGTTTATTCGTGATGAGAGCAAAGGGCCAGTTGTCCCAGCGGGTATTCCACTCACAGAAGCTCAGATAAAAGAGTTAGGAAGTGCTCGCTTATCAAGTATTCACAAGATGAAACCGACAGGTATAGAGGTGGAAGAGAACCCACGGGCACGAAGCTCTGTATTACGTGTAGCACAACGTATTGAGGAATAAATGTCTACAGAACGACACACACTACCAGGAGTTATAGGGCAGGATTTACTGCGTCATGGCAAGTTACCTGTATGTTTACTGATAGCCGTGATTATTTCTGCGGTGTATGTCGTGACGACAGCACACAAAACACGTTTATTGACAGCAGAAAAAGAGCGTTTAGTGCTGGAAAAAAATGTATTGGATATTGAATGGCGCAACCTCATTCTTGAAGAAAATGCACTGGCCGATCATAGCCGAGTAGAGCGTTTTTCAAGTGATAGTTTGGGGATGGTTCATGTTGATCCAACAAAAGAGAACATTGTGGTTACTAAATAATTAAGGCACGTATGAAATTTTCACGTTCGGCAAAAGCGAAAGCAAAGACAAAGTCAAATGCCAAACTGCGCAAGCCTGAAGAAAAAACAGGATTTGTGAGTTGGCGTTTTGCGTTGCTTTGCACAGGTATTGGTATCGCTTTAGCCGCGCTATTAATCCGTGTTGCCTATTTACAAATTATTAATCCAGATCCCCTTATTCGTGAAGGGGATATGCGTTCTTTACGTGTACAAAAAGTCCCAACTGCAAGAGGAATGATCAGCGATAGAATGGGTAGACCTCTTGCGGTCAGTGTGCCTGTGTATGCTATTTGGGCAGATCCTAAAGTTGTATTAGATGCCAATCCAGATATGACTGATTCTCGTTGGTTAGCGCTTGCTGACGCACTAAAAATCTCCGTCAGTCAAATCGAACAGAAAATTGCTACCGCACCTTCCGCTCGTTTTATCTATCTCGCTCGCCAAGTTAATCCTGAAATTAGTGATTATATTAGTAAATTGAAAATTACTGGGATTAACATGCGCCAAGAATCAAAACGTTATTATCCATCGGGTGAAGTAACTGCTCACATTATTGGTGTAACGAATATTGATGGTGATGGCATTGAAGGTGTCGAAAAAAGTTTTAACCAATGGCTAACCGGTGCTCCTGGTGAACGTGTCGTTCGTAAGGATGGCTTCAACCGTGTCATTGAAAATATTGCTCAAACAGATAGTCAAGCTGCTCATAACTTGATGTTAAGTATTGATGAACGCCTACAATCCGTGGTTTATCGAGAATTAACCAATGCTGTTATCAAGAATAAAGCAGAATCTGGAACTGCTGTTTTAGTTGACGTCAATACAGGCGAAGTATTAGCAATGGCGAATAGTCCATCTTATAACCCGAATAATTTAGCGGGAACGCCTAAAGATGCGATGCGTAATCGTGCTATCACCGATATTTTTGAACCAGGTTCTACAGTAAAACCAATGGTTGTGATGAGTGCACTAAACAATCATATCATTAAAGAAAATAGTGTTATTAATACAATTCCTTATCGCCTTAACGGACATCAAATAAAAGATGTAGCGTTATATCATGAGCTAACGATAACAGGAATATTACAGAAATCGAGTAACGTTGGTGTTTCAAGACTAGCGTTAGCGATGCCTGCATCTGAACTTGTGGATGTTTATTCACGTTTTGGATTCGGGAAGCCAACTAACTTGGGGCTAGTTGGTGAAAGTAGTGGCATATTTCCAATAAAAAAACAACGGTGGTCCGATCTTGAAAGGGCCACCTTCTCATTCGGATATGGGCTAATGGTAACGCCGTTACAACTAGCGCGTGTCTATGCAACGATTGGTAGTTTTGGTATTTACCGTCCTCTCTCAATTACAAAAGTTGATCCTCCTGTACCAGGAACGCGAGTCTTCCCTGAGCCAGTAATGAAAACTGTCGTGCATATGATGGAAAGTGTTGCATTGCCTGGTGGCGGTGGTGTAAGTGCGGCTATTAAAGGGTATCGCATTGCGATTAAAACAGGTACGGCGAAAAAAGTAGGGCCAGACGGAAAATATATCAATCAATATATCTCTTATGCGGCGGGTGTTGCGCCTGCGAGTCGTCCACGTTTTGCGTTGGTTGTGATAATCAACGAACCTAAAGCGGGTAAATATTACGGGGGCGCAGTATCTGCACCGGTGTTTGGCACAATCATGGGCGCGGTTTTACGAACAATGAACGTAGAACCAGATGCATTGATGCCAGACGATAAAAATGAATTTGTAATTAAAAAAGAAGAGGATACAAGTGGCCGATCCTAACTTAAGTGACCTATTAGGGGCACTCGGGATACAAGCACCGTCATTGATGCTCAAAGACATGACACTCGACAGCCGAAAAGCGGCAAGCGGTGATCTTTTTATCGCCATTAAGGGTCATGAAACTGATGGTAGACGCTATATTCCTCAAGCAATTGCTCAAGGTGTTTCAGCGGTATTAGCGGAAGCACAAGATGTTGCAACGCATGGTGAAATTCGTGAAAGCCACGGCATACCTGTTATTTATATTGATAATCTCAATGCTGAGTTATCAAAATTAGCAGGATATTTTTATCATAAGCCTGCTGAAAAACTGAAATTAATTGGTGTTACTGGGACTAACGGAAAAACAACAACAACACAATTGTTAGCGCAGTGGGCACAAGGTTTAGGCGAAACCAGTGCTGTGATGGGAACGGTAGGTAACGGACTATTAGGTCACGTTGTTCCAGCCATGAACACCACAGGCTCTGCGGTTGATATTCAATTAGAGTTACAACAACTATTAAATAAAGGCGCGACATTTACAGCGATGGAAGTCTCTTCTCATGGCTTAGTGCAAGGTCGCGTTAGCGCTTTACCTTTTGTGGCGAGTGTGTTTACCAATTTAAGTCGTGATCATCTTGATTACCATGGTGATATGGCAAATTACGAAGAGGCAAAATGGTTACTGTTCTCCACACATCATAGTGGTGAAAAAATCATTAATGCTGATGATACTGTTGGTCAAAAATGGCTATCACGTTTGCCAGACGCTGTTGCAGTGACAATGGATAATAAATTGCCAGTAAATTGGCAAGGCCGCTTTGTTAAAACAACAGACATTAATTACCACGATGAAGGCGCGACTATTCGCTTTAGCTCAAGCTGGGGTGAAGGAGAAATTGAAAGTCCATTAATGGGGGCATTTAATGTCAGTAATCTATTATGTGCTTTAGCGACATTGTTAGCGCTGGAATATCCATTAGATGCTGTGATTAAGGCATCATCTGCACTCACTCCTGTTTGTGGTCGAATGGAAGTGTTTAGTGCTGATAATCGACCTACTGTTATTGTCGATTATGCTCATACTCCTGATGCGCTAGAAAAAGCACTCCAAGCCACTCGTTTACACTGCTCTGGTAAATTGTGGTGTGTGTTTGGTTGTGGTGGTGATAGAGATAAAGGTAAGCGCCCACTAATGGGTGCAGTTGCAGAAGAATTAGCAGATAAAGTTGTTATTACTGATGACAATCCACGTAGTGAAGAGCCACAAGCCATTATTCAAGATATTCTTTCTGGTTTAATGGATCCTGGTCGTGCAATTGCTATTGAAGGTCGAGCAGAAGCAGTGACTAACGTGATTATGCAAGCCGACGCTAATGATATGATTTTAGTCGCGGGTAAAGGGCATGAAGATTACCAGTTAGTCGGTTCACGTCGCCTTGATTATTCGGATAGATTAACCGTTGCACGGTTATTGGGGGTGATAGCATGATCCCTTTATCACTCGAAATCATTGCACAAGTCACTGATGGTAAGTTGAGTCATATTGCTCAAAGCCAAGCTAATCAGCTAACGATTAAGTCAATTTCTACAGATAGTCGCAATATCGATGAATATTGCCTCTTTATTGCATTAGCGGGTGAGCGTTTTGATGCGCATAACTTTATCGCTGATGTTAAAGAAAAGGGCGCTGTTGCTGTATTGGTCAATCGTGAAATTGATATTGATTGTCCGCAAATCATTGTGAAAGACACCCGTTTGGCAATGGGGGCGGTTGCTACTCATATCCGTTCACTGAGCAATGCTAAAATTGTGGCATTAACAGGCTCTTCAGGAAAAACATCCGTCAAAGAAATGACGGCTTCAATTTTGCGTCATTGTGGTGAAACTTTATATACCCACGGTAATTTAAATAACGATATTGGTGTGCCACTAACACTGTTTCGTTTAACACCAGAGCATCGTTTTGCTGTTATTGAGCTAGGTGCAAACCATATTGGTGAAATTGCCTATACCGTGGATATGGTTAAACCAGATAGCGCCTTGGTAAATAATCTCTTTTCTGCTCATATTGAAGGTTTTGGCTCACTTGAAGGCATTGCCCAAGCAAAAGGCGAAATCTTTACTCATCTAAAAGAGCAAGGTACAGCCATTATTAATCTTGATAGTAATGGCTTACCTCTATGGAAACGCCATTTTAATGCGCGTCAAACGCAATGGTCTTTCTCTTTATCAGCTCAAAGCAATGCGGATTTTTATCCGACGGATATCGCTGTTAAGCAATTCACCACTAACTTCACCTTACATACACCAGAAGGTTGTGTTGAAGTCACTCTTCCATTGCCGGGGCGTCATAATATTGCCAATGCTTTAGCTGCCAGTGCGCTGGCACTTTCAGCAGGTGCAACGCTTGATGCGGTTCGCCTTGGGTTATCGACATTAAAAGCGGTACCTGGAAGATTGTACCCTGTGGAGTTAACCACAGGAAAAATGGTGCTAGATGATACTTATAATGCGAACGATGGTTCGATGATCGCGGGCTTACAAGTTTTATCACAATTGCCGGGATATAAGATTTTTGTTGCAGGTGATATGGCTGAGTTAGGTAAAGACTCAGAGAAATGTCACCGCGATGTGGGGCGTTTTGCACACAATGCAGGGATTGATAGTGTATTTACTGTAGGGGATCACAGTCACTTTATTAGTGATGAAAACCAAGGTGGTCAGCATTTTACATTTAAAGCCGACTTACTTGCTCAATTAATTCCATTATTACAGCAGCATGATGTTGTTTCAGTTTTAGTAAAAGGTTCACGAAGCTCCGCGATGGAAGATATCGTGAACGCATTAAAGGAGTGCTTTGAATGTTAGTTTGGCTAGCCGAATATTTGGTTAAATACCATACATTTTTTAATGTGTTTTCTTATCTGACATTCAGGGCGATTGTTGGTTTATTGACGGCATTAATTATTGCTTTGTGGATGGGGCCTCACCTCATCGCTTGGTTACAAAAAATGCAAATTGGGCAAGTGGTTCGTAGTGAAGGGCCAGAGTCTCACTTTAGCAAACGTGGTACACCAACAATGGGCGGGATTATGATCCTGTTCTCTATCTCCATTTCCACACTACTATGGGCAAGATTAGACAACCCCTATGTTTGGTGTGTGCTGCTGGTTTTAATTGGTTATGGCGTCATTGGCTTTGTTGATGATTATCGCAAAGTCGTTCGTAAAGATACCAAAGGCTTGATCGCACGTTGGAAATATTTCTGGCAATCCGTGTTGGCGTTAGTCGTTGCATTTAGTATGTATGCTATTGGTAAAGATACACCTGCAACACAGCTAGTCGTTCCATTCTTTAAAGATGTTATGCCTCAATTAGGCATGCTTTATATTTTATTGGCGTATTTTGTCATTGTAGGAACCAGTAACGCCGTTAACTTAACGGATGGTTTAGACGGCTTAGCTATAATGCCAACCGTTTTTGTGGCAGCCGGATTTGCTTTGGTTGCATGGGCGACTGGTAACGTTAATTTTGCAAGCTACTTGAAAATTCCTTATTTAATGCATGCTGGCGAATTAGTGATTGTCTGTACTGCCATCGTCGGTGCGGGTTTAGGTTTCCTTTGGTTTAATACTTACCCAGCGCAAGTCTTTATGGGAGATGTTGGTTCTCTCGCATTGGGTGGCGCGCTAGGTACGATTGCTGTGTTATTACGTCAAGAATTCTTATTAGTGATTATGGGCGGTGTGTTTGTTGTTGAAACACTCTCCGTTATTTTGCAAGTCGGTTCATTTAAATTACGTGGTCAACGTATTTTCCGCATGGCCCCAATTCATCACCATTATGAATTAAAAGGCTGGCCTGAACCTCGTGTTATTGTCCGCTTCTGGATTATATCGCTGATGTTAGTACTAATTGGTCTGGCGACGTTAAAGGTACGTTAAGATGGCAAATTATCAGGGAAAAAAAGTCGTTGTTGTTGGGCTTGGAATAACAGGCCTTTCCTGCGTTGACTTTTTTATCCGTCAAGGTGTTACACCTAAAGTGATTGATACGCGCCAAAAACCAGGAGGCTTAGATAAGCTTCCTATTGACGTTGAATATCATACAGGCAGTTTTCACCAAGCATGGCTTAATGATGCAGATTTAATTATCTCAAGTCCTGGTATTGCCCTTTCGACACCTGAGCTTGTTGAAGCTGCAAGTTATGGTGTCGAAATTGTGGGGGATATTGAACTATTTTGCCGCGAAGCAAAAGCACCTATTGTGGCTATCACAGGCTCTAACGGTAAAAGCACAGTCACAATGCTTGTGGGTGAAATGGCAAAAGCGGATGGCATTCGTGTTGGTGTTGGGGGGAATATAGGTGTTCCTGCACTGACTTTACTAACTGAGCCTCATGATCTTTATGTATTAGAACTATCAAGTTTTCAACTAGAAACCACATATAGTTTAAAAGCGGCAGCGGCAACAGTCTTAAATATTAGCGAAGATCATATGAATCGCTATCCATTAGGATTGGAACAATACCGTGAAGCGAAATTACGTATCTATGATAATGCCAATACCTACGTTTATAACCAAGATGACACACTCACATTACCTTTAGCGGGTAAAGATGGCCGTTGTGTCAGCTTTGGTGTAGGACAAGGCGATTATCAGCTTGATAACACGAACCGCGTCTTAAAAGTAAAAGGTGAAAAAGTTCTTTCAACGTCCGAAATGTATCTTTCAGGACAGCATAATTATACCAATGGACTTGCAGCATTGGCACTTGCTGATGCGGTAGGGATCACACGTAAAGCGGGATTGGGAGTACTGAAAAACTATCACGGCTTGGCTCACCGTTTTCAATTAGTTTATTCACATCAAAATGTACGTTGGATAAATGATTCTAAAGCAACTAATGTCGGTAGCACAGAAGCAGCCCTTCGTGGCTTAGACGTCGAAGGTACATTGCATCTTTTATTAGGAGGCGATGGAAAATCAGCCGATTTCACTGCTTTATTGCCTTATATCAGTGGCGGCAATATTCGTCTCTATTGCTTTGGACAAGACGGGCAAGCCCTAGCAAGTTTACGGCCAGATGTCTCTTTATTAACTGTGACAATGGAAGAGGCAATGCGTGCATTAGCCCCTACTGTTAAACCCGGGGATATGGTGTTGCTTTCACCTGCTTGCGCAAGTTTAGATCAATTTAAATGTTTTGAGCAACGTGGCGATGAATTTGCACGCTTGGCAAGGGAGCTTGGCTGATGAGCATATTCGCAATGCGAAGACTAAAACAGTGGTTAGTGGGCAGTTATCAAACTGAGAATACGGCGTTTGTACCGTATGATCGCACTTTGCTCTGGTTTACTTTCGGATTAGCGGTTATCGGTTTTGTCATGGTGACATCAGCTTCAATGCCAGTTGGTCAACGACTTGCAGAAGATCCTTTCTTATTTGCAAAGCGTGATGGGATTTACCTTATTGTGGCGTTTTGTATTGCGTTAGTCACTATGCGTATTCCTATGGCAATTTGGCAACGTTATAGCAGTTTAATGCTGTTTGGTTCAATACTACTTTTATTAGTGGTATTGGGCGTCGGAAGTTCGGTTAATGGTGCTTCACGTTGGATTGCTGTGGGTCCCTTAAACTTTCAACCTGCTGAATTATCAAAACTGGCTTTATTTTGTTACTTATCTAGCTACTTAGTTCGAAAAGTTGAAGAGGTCAGAAACAACTTTTGGGGTTTCTGTAAACCTATGGGTGTTATGTTAGTGCTGGCTGTTTTACTGTTATTGCAGCCAGACTTAGGTACCGTGGTCGTGTTGTTTGTTACCACATTGGCACTTTTATTTTTGGCGGGTGCTAAAATTTGGCAATTCTTAGCGATTATCGGTTCAGGTATTGCCGCTGTGGTTATGCTTATCATTGTTGAACCTTATCGTGTTCGCCGGATCACTTCTTTCTTAGAGCCTTGGGAAGATCCATTTGGTAGTGGTTATCAATTAACGCAATCTTTGATGGCATTTGGCCGAGGCGATTTGCTTGGGCAAGGTTTAGGAAACTCCGTACAAAAACTGGAATATTTACCAGAAGCACATACCGACTTTATTTTCTCCATTTTGGCAGAAGAACTTGGTTATATCGGTGTGGTTTTAGTGCTTTTAATGGTATTCTTCATCGCTTTTCGCGCGATGCAAATTGGGCGACGTGCATTGATGCTCGATCAACGCTTTTCAGGCTTTTTAGCGTGTTCAATCGGGATCTGGTTTACATTCCAATCATTGGTCAATGTAGGCGCGGCAGCAGGCATGTTACCAACGAAGGGATTAACTCTTCCTCTTATTAGTTACGGTGGTTCAAGTTTGATTATTATGTCAACAGCCATCGTGATGTTGTTACGAATAGATTATGAAACACGTCTAGCACAAGCTCAGGCGTTTGTAAGGAGCCCAAAATGAGCGAGCGTAGACGCCGTTTAATGGTAATGGCTGGTGGCACGGGCGGACACGTATTCCCCGGGCTAGCTGTTGCTCATTATCTACAATCCCAAGGTTGGGAAATCCGATGGTTAGGAACGGCGGATAGAATGGAAGCTGATTTAGTACCCAAACACGGTATTGATATTGAATTTATTCGCATTTCTGGCTTACGTGGTAAAGGTATTAAAGCATTAATAGCAGCGCCAATTCGTATTATTAAAGCTATTTTTCAGGCGCGTACCATTATGAAACGTTATCAACCTGATGCTGTACTTGGTATGGGCGGTTATGTTTCTGGCCCAGGTGGTGTAGCAGCTTGGATGTGTGGCATTCCTGTTATTTTACATGAACAAAATGGGATTGCTGGATTAACCAATCGTTGGCTATCCAAGATTGCTAAACGTGTATTGCAGGCTTTTCCTGGTGCATTTCCTAAAGCGCCTATTGTTGGGAATCCTGTACGTGAAGATGTGTTAGCGCTTGAAGCGCCATCGGTACGATTAAAAGAAAGATCCGGTCCCATTCGTGTGTTGATTATTGGTGGTAGCCAAGGAGCTCGAATTTTAAATCATACCTTGCCGGTGGTCGCTGGTTTGCTTGGTGAACATGTTACAATCTGGCATCAAGCTGGAAAAGGTGGCGAAAGTGATACAAAAACACGCTATCAGAATGAATTAGCAAAAAATTCAGTTAAATCTGAATATAAAGTTACTGAATTTATTGATGATATAGCGCAAGCTTACCAATGGGCTGATGTTGTTGTATGCCGTTCAGGTGCATTAACCGTCAGTGAAATTGCCGCTGCGGGATTACCCGCTATTTTTGTTCCCTTCCAGCACAAAGATAGGCAGCAATATTGGAATGCCCTGCCATTAGAAAAAGCAGGGGCTGCACGGATTATCGAGCAAAATGATTTAACTCCAGAAGTCATTGCACAAACCCTGAAGCAGTGGGATAGAGAAACATTGTTAGCGATGGCAGAAAAAGCAAAAAGTGTTGCGATTACGGATGCCACAGAGCGTGTAGCGAATGTGATAATCGAAGTGGCAAAAAAATAAACGTAACCTGTAACCATTAACTTAGAGTGAAGAAGTAAATAGTGAATACACAACAACTGGCAAAATTAAGATCGTTTGTGCCTGAAATGAGAAAAGTTAAGCATATTCACTTTATTGGCATCGGTGGTGCTGGTATGGGTGGGATTGCCGAAGTGCTAGCGAATGAAGGCTATGAAATCAGTGGTTCTGATTTAGCGCCAAATGCCGTTACACAACAGCTCGTTGCTTTGGGCGCAACTGTTTATTTTAATCACCGCCCTGAAAATATTCGTGGCGCTAGTGTTGTTGTGGTCTCGACTGCAATCAGTGCTGAGAATCCTGAAATTATTGCCGCGAGAGAGGCACGTATTCCAGTTATTCGTCGTGCTGAGATGTTGGCTGAATTAATGCGTTATCGTCATGGTGTGGCGATTGCAGGAACTCATGGTAAAACCACCACGACAGCAATGATTTCAAATATTTATGCACAAGCAGGATTAGATCCTACTTTTGTGAATGGCGGATTAGTTAAATCAGCAGGTACGCATGCTCGTTTAGGATGTAGCCGTTATTTAATCGCCGAAGCTGACGAAAGTGATGCGTCGTTTTTACATTTACAACCTATGGTGGCTGTCGTTACGAATATAGAAGCAGACCATATGGATACATATCACGGTAATTTTGACAATTTAAAAGAGACGTTTATTACCTTTTTGCACAATTTACCGTTTTATGGTCGTGCAGTGATGTGTCTTGATGATGATGTTATCCGTTCTATCATCCCTAAAGTTGGTCGTTATATTACGACTTACGGGTTTAGTGAAGATGCAGACGTTCGAATTACACATTATGAACAAAAAGGTGCTCAAGGCTTCTTCACTATTTCTCGTGAAGATATGCCTGATTTACAAGTTGTATTAAATGCGCCTGGTCGTCATAACGCATTAAATGCCACTGCAGCTGTGGCGGTTGCTACTGAAGAAGGTATTGCTGACGAACATATTTTAGCAGCATTACTTAACTTCCAAGGTACGGGGCGCCGTTTCGACTTCTTAGGTAATTACGGCCTTGAACATGTTAATGGTCAAGAAGGTGAGGTGATGTTAGTCGATGATTATGGCCATCACCCAACAGAAGTTGACGCAACGATTAAAGCAGCGAGAGCTGGTTGGCCAGATAAACGTCTAGTCATGATTTTCCAACCGCATCGTTATACGCGTACACGTGATTTGTATGAGGACTTTGCTACGGTTCTCAACCAAGTTGATATTTTATTATTAACAGATGTTTATTCTGCCGGAGAAACTCCGATTGCAGGTGCAGATAGTCGCTCACTTTGTCGAACAATTCGCCAGCGTGGCAAGCTAGATCCTATCTGGGTATCTGATGTCGATAATATTTCATCAATATTAGCGGGTGTATTAACAGATAATGATCTTGTTTTAGTTCAAGGTGCTGGAAATATTGGTAAAATAGCGCGTCGCTTAGCAGATACGAAACTACAGCCATCTTTAAGCGAGGATTAAGACGGATGTTTGAGCAAGTGAGCATCATTTATGGTGAAATAGGTAATCAACTCGCTGTAATGATGAGGTGTTATGAGAAAAATAGCACTGTATTGGCGAAAAAAATAAATGAGAATTCGCTTGCTCAAAACCATGTTGAGAAAAAATTTCAGTTAAAAAGTAAGAAAAATGCAGAAAAATTCGCAATTTCTTCTTTTAAAGTAAATAATTCTCAACAGATTGAACAATTTAGTGATTTAATTATCAAACCTAAAGGTGTTCATAAAGTATATATATGTAGGAAAAGTATTAATCGAAGGAACATCGGACAAAAGGATGGGCGATTCTCTGGTTTAAACGTTGCTCAGGAGTTAGTGGGTTAATATGTCACAAGCAGCGCTAAATATAAAAGAACACAAAGAGAAACAGCATTCTGACAGACCGAGTAATGGTACTTATTTATCAGGATTAATTTTTTTCTTATGTGTGATTGCCACTATTGTTTGGGGTGGAATACAAGTAGTTAACTGGATGAAAGATGCAAATCGTCTTCCTATCTCAAAACTTGTATTAACCGGTGAGAGGCATTACACAACAAATGATGATGTGCGTCAGGCGATTTTATCTTTAGGGCAGCCAGGCACATTTATGACACAGGATGTGAATATCATTCAGCAACAAATTGAGCGTATGCCATGGATTAGGCAAGTCACTGTGCGTAAACAGTGGCCTGATGAGCTTAAAATCCATCTGGTAGAGTATGTTCCCTTTACTCGCTGGAATGATACTTACTTTCTTGATAAAGAAGGGCGTGTTTTCAGCTTGCCAACGCAATTGGAAACCAAAGGTAATTACCCTTTGTTATATGGCCCTCAAGGAAGTGAAAAAATGGTGTTATCAGGTTATGTGGCAATGAGAGATCAACTTCTTGCAAGTAATCTGAATTTAAAAGCAGCGTCAATGTCTGCACGTCAAGGATGGCAATTAGTTTTAGACAATGATGTCCGATTGGAGTTAGGTCGTAAGGATAACGAAAAACGGATCGCTCGCTTTATTGAGTTGTATCCGATACTGCAACAAGAAACAGATAAACGAGTTGATTATGTTGATCTGCGTTATGACAGTGGTGGTGCAGTCGGATGGGCTCCTTTATTACTTGAGAATGAATAAACAAGACGTGGCAGATGACACGATGAAGGCGAAGGCAGAACAATAATGATCAAAGCGACGGACAGAAAATTAGTAGTTGGTCTTGAGATTGGTACGGCCAAAGTAGCCACCCTTGTCGGTGAGATCCTGCCTGATGGTGTTGTAAATATTATTGGGGTAGGAAGTTGTCCATCTCGAGGCATGGATAAAGGTGGCGTTAACGATCTTGAATCCGTCGTAAAATGTGTGCAACGGGCGGTAGATCAGGCTGAATTGATGGCTGACTGTCAAATATCTTCAGTATATTTGGCGTTATCAGGCAAGCATATCAGTTGCCAAAATGAGATTGGTATGGTGCCAATTTCAGAAGAAGAAGTGACTCAAGATGATGTTGATAGCGTGGTTCATACTGCGAAATCCGTCAAAGTAAAAGATGAACATCGGGTTTTACATGTTATACCGCAAGAGTATGCCATTGATTATCAAGAAGGGATCAAAAACCCTGTTGGATTGTCGGGTGTACGTATGCAAGCTAAAGTTCATTTAATTACCTGCCATAACGATATGGCAAAGAATATTGTAAAAGCAGTTGAACGCTGTGGATTAAAAGTGGATCAACTGATTTTTGCGGGACTAGCTTCAAGTTTCGCTGTATTGACAGAAGATGAACGTGAACTTGGTGTGTGTGTTGTTGATATTGGTGGCGGTACGATGGACATCGCCATTTATACTGGTGGAGCATTAAGACACACTCGCGTTATTCCTTATGCTGGCAATGTGGTAACAAGTGATATCGCTTATGCGTTTGGTACACCCCCAAATGACGCTGAAGCTATCAAAGTTCGCCATGGTTGTGCATTAGGCTCTTTAGTTGGTAAAGATGAAAATGTCGAAGTTCCTAGTGTCGGAGGCAGGCCACCAAGAAGTCTGCAACGACAAACTCTTGCTGAGGTGATTGAGCCTCGTTATACCGAATTGCTCAATCTTGTTAATGAAGAGATTTTAAAAGTTCAAGAACAATTACGCCAGCAAGGGATTAAGCATCATTTAGCTGCAGGTATTGTGCTAACAGGTGGTGCTGCACAGATTGATGGACTTGTTGAATGTGCTCAACGTGTTTTTCACACGCAAGTACGGATCGGTAAACCGTTAAATATTACCGGGCTAACAGATTATGCGCAGGATCCCTACTACTCAACAGCGGTTGGGCTTTTGCATTACGGTAAAGAATCCCACTTTGGTGAGGAAACAGAAACCGAAAAACGCTCTGCTGTCAGTGGTTTGTTTAAGAAACTTACCGGCTGGCTGAAAAGAGAGTTTTAATAATCAGACAAATTTAAAAAGAGGTCGTTTGAGCAAGCGACTCTGAGAAGGCACAAAACGGAGAGAAATTATGTTTGAACCTATGGAATTAACCAACGATGCGGTGATCAAAGTCATCGGCG
The DNA here is from genome assembly GCF_040140305.1 of Proteus sp. fly-1008. Lineage (NCBI taxonomy): Bacteria > Pseudomonadati > Pseudomonadota > Gammaproteobacteria > Enterobacterales > Morganellaceae > Proteus > Proteus sp. fly-1008. The sequence continues at coordinate 219,636 of NZ_JBEEWH010000003.1, read as the reverse complement.
TTGGTGGCGGCGGCGGTAATGCGGTTGAGCACATGGTTCGTGAACGTATTGAAGGCGTAGATTTCTTTGCAGTCAATACGGATGCTCAAGCGCTACGTAAAACAGCGGTCGGACAAACTATCCAAATTGGTAATGCCATTACGAAAGGCTTAGGTGCAGGTGCAAACCCTGAAGTGGGTCGTAATGCCGCAGAAGAAGACCGTGAAGCGTTGCGTGCAGCGCTTGAAGGTGCCGATATGGTCTTTATCGCAGCAGGTATGGGTGGTGGTACGGGTACAGGTGCCGCACCAGTTGTTGCTGAAGTTGCTAAAGAGTTAGGCATTTTGACCGTTGCTGTAGTAACTAAGCCTTTTAATTTTGAAGGCAAAAAACGTATGGCATTTGCGGAACAAGGTATTACTGAGCTATCAAAGCATGTTGACTCATTAATCACTATTCCTAATGACAAATTATTAAAAGTATTGGGTCGAGGAATTTCATTATTAGATGCGTTTGGCGCGGCTAATGATGTCTTAAAAGGCGCAGTTCAAGGTATCGCTGAGCTAATCACTCGCCCAGGTTTAATGAACGTTGACTTTGCTGACGTAAGAACCGTGATGTCTGAAATGGGTTATGCCATGATGGGCTCTGGTGCTGCTAAAGGTGAAGATCGCGCTGAAGAAGCTGCAGAAATGGCGATTTCAAGCCCATTATTGGAAGATATCGACCTGTCTGGTGCGCGTGGTGTGTTAGTCAACATTACCGCTGGCTTTGACTTGCGTCTTGATGAATTTGAAACAGTGGGTAATACCATTCGTGCATTTGCATCAGATAACGCGACTGTGGTTATTGGTACATCCCTTGACCCAGAAATGAATGATGAACTGCGTGTAACTGTCGTTGCAACAGGTATCGGCATGGACAAACGTCCAGAAATTACGCTGGTAACGAATAAGCAAAATCAGCAAAGCGCAATGGAGAATCGTTATCAGCAAATGCAAAATAGCATGTCTTCTTTTACTGCTGTAGAAGAAAGCAAGCCAGCAGCAAAAGCAGTTAACGAACAATCTACTCAGGCGAATAAAGAGCCCGATTATTTAGATATCCCTGCGTTCCTGAGAAAACAGGCTGATTAATCGCCAAAAAGATTGGCATCTCCGCTTTTTGTGCTAAACTGTCCTGCCAATTATAAGTATAATAATTGGTAGGACGGATAACATTGCGAGATAAAATGATGATCAAACAACGGACATTAAAACGAATTGTACAAGCAACTGGTGTGGGTCTTCACACGGGTAAAAAAGTTACGCTTACAATGCGTCCGGCGCCAGCAAATACTGGGGTCATCTACCGTCGTACTGATTTAAATCCACCGGTGGATTTTCCAGCAGACGCAAAATCAGTTCGTGACACTATGCTATGTACTTGCTTAGTTAACGAAGATGATGTGCGTATATCAACCGTTGAGCATTTAAACGCAGCACTGGCTGGTTTAGGCATTGATAATATCGTAATTGAAGTGAATGCACCTGAAATTCCAATTATGGATGGAAGTGCAGCACCTTTTGTTTTCTTGTTACTTGATGCGGGTATTGAAGAACTTCGTACTGCGAAGAAATTCATTCGTATCAAAGAAACAGTACGTGTAGAAGATGGTGATAAATGGGCAGAAATGCGTCCATACAATGGATTTAAATTAGATTTTACTATCGATTTTAATCATCCAGCCATTGATGCAAGTACACAGCGTTATAAATTAGATTTCTCTGCTGAATCCTTCATGAGCCAAATTAGTCGTGCTCGTACTTTTGGATTTATGCGTGATATTGAATATCTGCAATCTAAAGGATTGTGTTTAGGCGGAAGCTTCGATTGTGCGATTGTGGTTGATGACTATCGTGTTCTCAACGATGATGGACTGCGTTTTGAAGATGAATTTGTTCGTCACAAAATGTTGGATGCAATCGGTGATTTATTTATGTGTGGCTATAACATTATCGGTGAATTCACCGCGTTTAAATCAGGTCACGCATTAAACAATAAATTACTCCAAGCTGTATTAGCAAAAGAATCTGCATGGGAATTCGTCACATTTGAAGACGAAGCACAAATGCCAGTGGCATTTAAAGCTCCCTCAATGGTTTTTGCTTAATTTCAGCGATGGAAAGCACGTTAATTATCTCTAATTAACGTTCATCTTTGGTTGCACTTGTACTCTCTCCGGCAAGTGCAGCCAACCGCTCTAATTTCTCTCTTAACTTCTTCGGACTTTTCTGCGCCAAATACTTTAATGATTGAGCACTTTCTAAACTCAAGTGACGTTTCTTTGTAGGCTCTTGTTCTTTTAATGATGATATTAAAGATCTTTTTTCCGGTTTTATTCCTAAAGTCGGATTAATTTTGATGTCTATTGAGGATAAGGATGGTAAAATTTCTTGTCTTAATGCAGAAAGTAATGATGGAGTTTCATAACGTAATCGTGTTAACCAACTTGCGTTTGCTACTTCAATAATTAAAATAGCATTGCGATAATTTGCGACACGGCATTTATCTTGTAAAGGAACAGGCAAAAGAGCCATGACGGCGCGATTTAATTTTAGTAAAATCGTTGCACGCTGTTGTATGAGTTGTAATGTATTCTTATTGGAACCTTCAAGTTCTATGAAGATTTTTTCCAATGATTGTGGGTAACTATCCCGCATAGATTTTGACTCCACAAAATAAAAATTAATGAGCAACAAAGGTTAATGAGCATTATAAGTTTTTGGCGACAGTTTGGCAGGCGATATTTTTGGTCGCATCTGCTTTTAGGGATGGTAGCAGCAGGTATCGGAATACCTTCGCTGTTGTCTGCTCATGCCGAAAATCCACAGCAAACAGATACACCTTCTTCTCAAAATCGTCAAAGTCAGGCACTCATTGCGTTTGACAATTTATTCTTACGTCAAAGTGTACAGAATCCTGCCTCATCCTTCACCTTTAATTACTGGCAACAGCATGCAGTAAAAAATGTTATTAAACAGCTTTCTTTTGCGTTCACCATTAATTCTCCTGAATTGATGGTCAAAGCCAAAGATGAGCCGTCTCCGGTTTCCAATGTTGCAGAGGTCATGCTTGATACTCTGTATGCGTTATTAACAGACACATCATCAACCGCATTAACTCATTTGCCGCTTTCTGGCTATGCTTTAGCACAGAATACCACTTCTTATCATACCGGATTGTGGCTTGCACAAATCCGTGGGATCCGCGCTGGACCTTACCTAACCGCTTAATTGAGTCACTTAATCTAATAAGATTATGATTATCTCTGTGAATACATAAAACAGAGGCTTTTTTCGGCGTTTTCACGCCATAAATGAGAATAAAGATTTATGTTAGGTAAAATTGTAACCAAAATTTTTGGTAGCCGTAATGATCGTTCTATCCGCCGTATGCGCAAAGTCGTCGTTGAAATTAATAAACTAGAGCCAGAATTTGAAAAACTGACTGATGATGAGTTAAAAGCAAAAACAGATGAGTTTCGTGAGCGCTTAAAAAAGGGTGAAAAAGAGGAAGATATTTTACCCGAAGCGTTTGCAACTGTTCGTGAAGCAAGTAAACGTGTCTTTGGTATGCGCCATTTCGATGTGCAGCTAATCGGTGGCATGGTGCTAAATGAACGTTGTATTGCTGAGATGCGCACAGGTGAAGGTAAAACATTAACTGCAACATTACCGGCGTATTTAAATGCGTTATCAGGTAAAGGAGTTCACGTTGTTACCGTCAATGACTACTTGGCACAACGTGACGCTGAAAATAACCGTCCTTTATTTGAATTCTTAGGATTAAGCGTTGGCATCAACCTACCGAATATGGCACCACCAGTAAAACGTGAAGCCTATAACGCAGACATCACTTACGGTACTAACAACGAATTTGGTTTTGACTATCTACGTGACAACATGGCGTTTAGCCCACAAGAGCGTGTTCAACGTAAATTACACTACGCATTAGTGGATGAGGTTGACTCAATCTTAATCGATGAAGCGCGTACACCTCTGATCATTTCAGGCCCAGCAGAAGACAGCTCTGAGCTTTATATCCAAATGAACAAAGTGATCCCTCATTTGGTTTCTCAAGAAAAAGAAGATTCAGATACTTTCCAAGGCGAAGGTGATTACTCTGTTGATGAAAAAACGCGTCAAGTGAATATCACAGAACGTGGTTTGGTTAAGATTGAAGGATTATTAGCAGATGCGGGCATGATGAAAGAAGGCGAGTCTTTATACTCACCAGCTAATATTATGTTAATGCACCATGTGACAGCAGCATTGCGTGCTCATGCTCTGTTTACCAAAGACGTTGACTACATTGTTAAAGATGGTGAAGTTATCATTGTTGACGAACATACTGGTCGTACAATGCAAGGTCGTCGTTGGTCCGATGGTTTACACCAAGCGGTTGAAGCAAAAGAAGGTGTGAAGATCCAAAATGAGAACCAAACATTAGCATCAATCACATTCCAGAACTATTTCCGTTTATACGAAAAATTAGCAGGGATGACGGGTACTGCGGATACTGAAGCGTTTGAGTTTAACTCTATCTATCGTTTAGAAACGATTGTTATTCCAACTAACCGCCCAATGGTGCGTAAAGATCTACCTGACTTAGTTTATATGAATGAACAAGGTAAATTTGCAGCTATTATCGAAGATATTCGTGAGCGCACCAAGAATGGCCAACCTGTACTTGTTGGTACTATCTCAATTGAAAAGTCAGAAGAAATCTCTAATGCATTAACGAAGGCGAATGTTCACCATAACGTGCTGAATGCGAAATTCCACGCAATGGAAGCGGATATTATTGCTAACGCAGGTTTACCTTCAGCGGTAACTATCGCAACTAACATGGCAGGTCGTGGTACTGATATCGTGTTAGGGGGAAGCTGGCAAACTGAAGTGGCTAAACTTGAAGAGCCAACTGAAGAGCAAATTGAAGAAATCAAAGCCAAATGGAAAGAGCGCCATGACGCAGTATTAGCTTCAGGTGGTTTACATATCATTGGTACTGAACGTCACGAATCTCGTCGTATTGATAACCAGTTACGTGGTCGTGCGGGTCGTCAAGGTGATGAAGGTTCTTCTCGTTTCTATTTATCTATGGAAGACTCCTTAATGCGTATTTTTGCTTCAGATAAAGTATCTGGCATGATGCGTAAATTAGGTATGAATGAAACCGAAGCGATTGAGCATCCTTGGGTAACTAAAGCAATTGCAAATGCGCAACGTAAAGTAGAAAACCGCAACTTTGATATTCGTAAGCAATTGCTTGAATATGATGATGTAGCTAATGACCAACGTCGTGCAATCTACACTCAACGTAACGAATTACTGGATGTGGCAGACGTAAGCGAAACTATTGACAGCATTCGTCAAGATGTCTTCACTACAATGATCGACAACTACATTCCACCTCAATCATTGGAAGAAATGTGGGATATCGAAGGTTTAACGGCATGTCTACAAAAAGACTTTGATTTAAATTTACCAATCAAAGAATGGTTAGATAAAGAGCCTGAGTTACACGAAGAAACATTACGTGAACGTATTTTAGAAAAATCTATCGAAGTCTATAAAGCGAAAGAAGAAATCGTTAGTGCTGAAATGATGCGTAACTTTGAAAAAGGCGTGATGTTACAAACGCTAGATTCATTGTGGAAAGAACACTTGGCAGCGATGGATTACTTGCGTCAAGGTATCCACTTACGTGGTTATGCACAAAAAGATCCAAAACAAGAGTACAAACGTGAATCGTTCGCAATGTTTGCTAATATGCTGGAATCACTAAAATATGAAGTGATTAGCACACTAAGCAAAGTCCAAGTTCGTTTACCAGAAGAAGTTGAAGAGTTAGAACGTCGCCGTCGTGAAGAAGCAGAACGTCTGGCAAAACAACAGCAGTTAAGCCATGAAGTGACAAAAGAATCTCAAATGTCAGCGGTTGATGGTCAAGTGGCTGCAGGTAAAAAAGTGGGTCGTAATGAACCATGTCCTTGTGGATCAGGTAAGAAATTTAAACATTGTCATGGTCAATTAGGTTAATTGACGTATTGATAATAATAGCTATTTAATTGAGCTTTTAATAAAAAATCCCGCTGAGTTGGACTGGAGTCAGTTCATAATAAGCGGGATTTTTTTATCATAAATAAATTAGATTGAAGAACGAAGGTGAGAGAGATGGCTTTTGGTTGTGCCCTTTTCAGACGTCGCTTTGGGTGCTGCTAATCCTGCAATAATCGGGCAATCTGGATTATTGTCACCTTGGCAATCTTTTGCTAAATGTTCTAGTGTTTGTGTCATCTGCTGAAGTTCAGCTATTTTACGGTTAAGCTCTTCAATATGAGAAATGGCTATGGATTTCACATCTGCGCTAGCTCGTTCTCTGTTGTTCCATAAAACTAATAACGTTGATATTTGTTCGGTTGAAAAGCCAAGTGCCCGTGAATGGCGAATAAAACGAAAGCAAGCCACATCAGCTTCACTGTAATCTCGATAACCCGCATCAGTACGAATGGCTTTGGGAATTAAACCAATTTGTTCATAATAACGGATCATTTTGCTGGAAATACCGGATTTTTTTGCTGCTTGACCAATATTCATCATGTTTTCCTTATTAGAATAATGAAGCGTGCTTTTATAAGTAAAGGATAGTCGCTTTATATTATTGAGCCAGACTCGTATTGAGTCTGGCTATAGAGATAATCTATCTATTAATGATTTTTTATTGGTGCTTGAAAGCGTTTTAGTCTTAGTGCGTTACCTAATACAAACACACTGGAAAGTGCCATAGCACCGGCAGCAATAATTGGTGAAAGTAGCATGCCATTAATAGGGTAAAGCATGCCTGCTGCTACTGGAATTAATAATGCGTTATAGGCAAATGCCCAGAATAAATTTTGTTTGATATTACGAATGGTTGCTTGGCTTAAGGCAATGGCATCAACTACACCTCGTAAATCACCAGACATTAGCACCACATCAGCAGCTTCAATGGCAACATCGGTTCCTGTGCCAATTGCCAATCCAACGTCAGCTTGTGCTAGAGCAGGAGCATCATTGATACCATCACCAACAAAAGCAACTTTGGCACCTTTAAGACTAAATTGTTTTAATGCTTCCACTTTTCCATCAGGAAGCACTTCAGCGGCTATCTCATCAATATCTAACTGTTTTGCAATCGCTATTGCTGTTGCTTTATTATCACCGGTGATCATTGCGACTCTAAGGCCTAAGTCATGTAAGGCTTTAATGGCTTCTGGCGTTGTCTCTTTGATTGGGTCGGCAACGGCAATAATTGCAGCAAGGCGCCCATCAATCGCTGTATACAGCGGGCTTTTACCTTGTTCACCTAACTTTTGGGCTGATGAAATAAAGTGACTGACATCTAATCCAAGTTGCTTCATAAAACGATCAGCCCCTACAGATACCGTTCTTCCTCCCACTTTTGCACTGACACCAAAGCCAGGTACTGCTTCAAAGTTTTCAACTGTTTTGAGTGTTAACTCAGCCTCTTTAGCTGCATTTACAATCGCTTCTGCTATTGGATGTTCGGAATATGTTTCAATTGCTGCGACCAAACTTAAGACTTCGTTATATTCAAAACCTTCAGCTGGAATTAAATCTGTCAACTCAGGTTTGCCTTTGGTTAATGTGCCTGTTTTATCAAGTGCGACAACATTGACATCACGTAAGGCTTGTAAGGCTTCACCTTTACGGAAAAGAATACCCATTTCAGCCGCCCGACCTGTCCCAACCATAATGGATGTGGGGGTTGCTAAGCCCATTGCGCATGGACAGGCAATAATTAATACAGCAACGGCATTAATTAGCGCGAAAGTTAATGCAGGCTCTGGGCCAAAAGCTAACCAAATAAAGAATGTAATTGTGGCAATTAACATCACTGCAGGCACAAACCACATAGTGACTTTATCGACAAGTGCTTGAATAGGAAGTTTAGAACCTTGTGCTTCTTCCACTAAGCGAATAATTTGAGCCAAAACAGTATTTGAGCCAACTTTGGTTACTTTAAAACTAAAAGCACCTGTTTTATTAATCGTGCCACCAACAACGTCAGAGCCAATCTCTTTCGATACAGGAATGGGTTCACCAGTTATCATGCTTTCATCAACGTAAGAATTACCTTCAACAATTTCACCATCAACGGGTATTTTTTCTCCGGGGCGGACAAAAACGATATCACCCATTACAACCTGATCGAGTGGAATTTCTAAGGTTTGATTGTTACGAGATACACGCGCTGTTTTTGCTTGTAGACCCACTAAACGTTTAATTGCTTGGGAAGTATTTCCTTTTGCTTTAGCCTCAAGTGTACGACCTAATAAGATCAAGGTCACAATGACTACGGCTGCTTCAAAATAGATATTTGCTGTACCTGCGGGTAAAACTTGAGGAATAAAGGTTGATACCACAGAATATCCGTAAGCGGCTGCTGTACCGACAGATACCAATGAGTTCATATCTGGAGCACCACGTAATAATGCAGGTATTCCTTTTTGGAAAAAGCGTAAGCCGGGGCCAAACATAACAATGGTGGCAAGGATAAATTGAATATACCAATTTAATTGTTGGCCAAGTATTTGTGTCACCCAACCATGTACACCAGGAATAAAATGCGATCCCATTTCAATGATAAAAACGGGTAGGGTGAATATTGTGGCAATAAGTAATGCACGACGTAATGAGCGCTCTTCTTTTTGGCGACGCTCCTCACTGATATCACGAATATTATCTCGATTATCTGATAAACGACGTGGTTTATATCCAGCATGTACAACAGCGGCTTCTAAATCAGTGATAGATACTACACCAGATAAATGACGTACACGAGCACGCTCTGTGGCAAGATTAACGGTGGCTTCTAATACACCAGAAACTTGCGATAATGCTTTTTCAACACGACCAACACAAGAAGCGCAGGTCATTTCTTCAATCGCCAATTCGGTAATTTCTTCTGGTACTTTATAACCAGAATGCTCAATGGCAGTAACGGCAATGATAGGATTTGGCGTGTTAGTAAATGTGATATCAGCACGTTCAGTGGCTAGATTCACAACGGCATCTTGTATTTCAGGCACCGCTTTTAATGCTCGTTCAACACGACCAACACATGAAGCACATGTCATGCCTTCCACAGGTAAGCTCAGCCGATTGGCAGAGGATAACGTTGTCTTCGTATTCATTAAAATTCCCCTCTTAAATATGGTATGAAATAAAGCTTAGGCTTTACCATTAGGGGAAGGTCAAGGGTTGTATGTTAATTTGTTTTTTACAGTTTTGAACAATATTTTATTTTTAATTCAAATAATTATGTTTTCGAAGACTTTTGGAATATTAGAAAATGCAATTTTATAGGGGGAGAAAGGGCTAAAATGCAGAGAGATAAAAACCCCGCTTATTGTAATAACAAGCGGGGTTGGCTTACAAAAGAATAGGCATTACTCTTTTATCAGGTATCTATTACTTTTCAGAAATAGATGATTTTGTGTTTACAGTCTCATTGACTTTAACGGGGGATTTTAATGATAAGTCACCACCTGCAAGTTGTTTCACTAAATCAACGGCTGATGATTTAAGATCAAGATCTGCACCCGCTTCATAATGATGGCCTTCAATATTATTTAATTGAACGTTGCTACCACCTAAATCAACTTGTCCTTGCTCGCTTTTCACTTCAACACCTGTAAGTTTAGTTGTGCCACTTACATTTAATGAAATGTCATTTTTGCTTGTTAAGGTTGAAGTTTGGGCAACTGCATCATTATCAATATGAGAAACTTTGATATCGGCATTAGCGGTATGACCTTCTGCGCCAGTAACGATATTTTTGATACTGTTACCTATTGTACCAACACCTTTATCAATTTTTTCTTTTGTCTCACCACTGATACCGGTTTTATCTGCAATAGTGGAAGAAAGAGAATTGTATTTATCAGAAATAACATCTGTTGCAGATTTAATTCCTGAATCAATAGTTTCTTTGATCGTATTTTCTAACAAGGATCCACCAGCTTTTGCTGTTTTATCAACTTGGCTAGATTTAGGATCATTGTTGTGGTTGTAACCCACATTTACATCAACATTAACATGACGGTTGCTATCTTTTTGGCTAGTCACTGTAAAGTCACCACCAATATTGCCCGTTACATTATCTGCAGAAACATTTGCACCAGAAAGAGCGAGGTTTTTATCGCTATTTACAGTTAATGTGCCTGTTTCTACGGAGGCATTTTGGTGAGTAGATTTTTGTTGATCTTCAACGTTTACTAAAACTTTGCCACCAATATCATGGATTGAGGTGGCTGGATTTTCTTCTGTCACTTCTTTTGGCGTGGTATTGGTTTGTTTACCATTTAAAGAAATATCAGTACCCCAATTGTTTTTGTAATCAGTTGATTGTGCTGATGTGAGTGTCGTATCTCCAGATTGAGACGTTAATTGTGTATCTTTGCTATTAACTTTAGTGCCTTGAAGACTAACTGAACTACCATTAACAGTTAAATTACCTTGGTTAGCGATTGTGCCACCTTCACGCGAGACGGTTTTTTCATCTTGCTTACCAATAGCAAATTCAGCGCCACCTAATCCATTGACAGAAGACGATTTTTCTTCCATTTTTTGGCCAAATCCTGCTTGTAATCCACCAGATAAGTTCTTACCTGTTTCAGTACGTTGAGATTCGGTAGCTTGGAAATCAACTTTGTTAGTTGCAGTCAGAGCAACATCATTTTCGCTGGTTAAATGAGTACCTTGTAAAGTCAGATTATGACCTGAATTTAACTCAATACCCTGAGAGCCATTTACTGAACCTGCTTTCGCTGTTGTCTGATCTTTTTGATGATTAGCACCACCTGCATTAAAGCCACCACCGTAATCTTTACTGTCTGGTGTTGTACCTACTTTCAGGTTTGCACTACCATTCACGTTATGTTGACTTTCAGAATGAGTATCTGTTGCTTGTGCAAGCGTTAAATCACCGCCAGCATTAATAACAGTTTTGCCATCTTGAGCATCAAACTTAGTGCCTTCATAATGTGCATCTTCGCGTACATTAATATTGATATTGCCAGCAGAGTTAAACTGGCTACCATCAGCTTTCGTTGTGGTTAGGCTTGTGTCAGAGGTTTTACCTTCACCTTTAATCGCTACGGTAATGTCGTTGCCAGTTTTTGTGCTGACACCAACTTGACCTCCTCCCGTTGTTTCGTGGAAGGACTCTTGATGTTTATTTTGTGCCGCTTCACTGGTGTGAGTGTTAGCCGTTAGTGCAATATCACCTTGGGTAGATTGATAATGAGTTCCTTGATCATGTAACGTTTTATTGCTGTCAGTATTAATTTTACCCGCAGTAATTGATGTTGAAACCGCTTGGCTATCATTTTGTGATTTCTGACTACCACCACCTTTAATACCGACTTCAACACCGACATTAGGTGCTTCTAAGTTACTTAAGTTAGCAAGATTACCAATGGCATCTTTAAAGGTAATTTTTTTATCTAAGTCGGTATTATTACCGGGTTTAGCTGTATCAATGCCATCTTCAACCGCTTTTTTAATTGGTTGAGTAACACCACTGTAATCAAGATTAACACCTACATCGACACCGATATTTAAGGTATCTGTTTTAGATGTTGCACTGTCATTTACAGCAAGGTGATTGATATTTTCACCTGATTCTTTATACACACCGTCAACTTTGTGTGATGCGCCTTGATGCGTCACATCATTATTTGCAGTAATGGTTAAATCACCTGCAACTTGAGTTTCGCTACCTTTATTTTTGGTGATCTCAGTTGTTGTATGCTGTTTATCATATTGGAAATCAGCTTTACTACCGATTTTATCAACACCACCAGTGTAGCTAAAACCACCTGAAATGGTTCTATCTGTACTGTCTGTTTCTTTTTTGTTTTCTGTTGAAACAAAAGCAATATTGTCACCAGAAACAGTGGCATTACCTGCAGTTGTTTTTAAATCAGAGCCTGCAAAAGTAACATCTTTATCTGCTTGAACTTTAACACTGCCACCACTAATAGTAGATCCTACTTGTTCAGTTTCAGTGCTGTTGTTTTTATTGGATGTATGAGTGATATGAAAACCTGCGCTATATTGCTTGTCTTCAACTTCTTTAGCATGACCGGTGATCTCTAATGATGTTTTTTCATCATTGATTTTTGTGATTTGCTGTGCAGATTTAACGTTGATGTCACCTAAAGACTCAATACCTAATTCATCGGCACTTTTAATTAAGCTACCAATTACATTAACATCTTTGCCACTGACCACAGTTAATTCTGCATCAGAAACTAATTCACTACCGGTTGAATGCTGTTGGTTAGTTTCATTCTTGTGGGAGTTTTTAGTGATGTTAAATGCAGTACCTGTACGTTCATCTGTTTTAGTGATGGTTTCGCTAATCGCATTATCAATAATAACATCACCTTGAGTCGTTTTAACAAAGGCACCTTGATTGCCCTTTACTTGACTACCTGTGACTTTGACACTGTTATCTGCTGCAAGTAACAGTTGTCCGTCAGCCGTTAATTGTGTTGAATGGCTGACTTCTTGTTTGTTGTTATTATTCTTATTATTACCACCGCCGATACCACCCCAAACAACATGATTGTCGGTTACTGTTTTATCATTGTTAGTCTTTTGAACATTAAGATTGATGTTCTCTTTAGCATTAACGACAACATTCTCATTAGAATGTAATTTTGCACCTTGAGCGGTAACTGAGCCTTCAGCATTTAAGCCTAGCGTTTTACCTGCGGTCAGTTCGCTGGCTTTTAAGGTTTCTGTTTGATGGCTATTGCTCCAACTACCTGTCTCTAGACGAGAAGTGTGGTTACGTTTATAACCATTTTCACTGCGATTTTCTTTTTCAACTAATCCATTGATATTAATATCTTTATTAGCATTAATTGCCAGAGTGTTACCTGCATTAACTTTTGCACCTTCAAGAGTGACATCACCTTGAGTTGCAGTTAGTGTGGCATTGTTCTTAGCATCAATATGGCTACCAGCTTGTTGTACCAATTCTTTTTCTTTAGTGACATCATACTGCCAAGAATAGAACCAGCGATTGTCGGTATCAGTCTCTTTTTGTTGTAGCTGTTTGCCATCAACAGTTAAATGAGCGCCTTGTAATAAAATATCATCACCCATTAAATCAGAGGCTTTGATTTGGTTTTTATTATCAGCAATTAATGTGATGTTTTTACCTTTTAACTCTGTTTTTGTCAGAGTTTGGCTTGAACCACTGTTATTAACTGCGATACCACCACGGTAATTTTGGTAGTTTTCACTGCCATCTTTGTCGAAATTATCGTAACGAACCTGACTATCCGTTTGAATATTATCAGCTTTTACGCTTAATTCATTATCAGAAACGAATTTACCTGTTAACTTAACACCACTTCCTTCTGCGGTATTAATAATACGAATACGACCAGATTGCATGCTTCCGAAGAAATAGCTATCTAGTGCAGAAGTTGGTTTTTGGGATGAAAGAATATCAAAACGTTGAGAGAAAGTATTTTGTCCTGTTAACGCTGAAATTTCAGCAGCAGTTATTTTTCCTTTACTATCAATACGTGGTGCAATTAAATCTAAAAGACCCGGAGCATATAAACCGTTTTTACCAATAGAAAGTAAATTGGTGTTATTAAGTGTGCTATATCCTTTTAACTCACCATTTTCAAATAGTGGATTACCCACGACTAAAGAAGAACGGCTTGTATTGATAAAACCACAACCATCACAAGTAATGCCATTTGGGTTAGATAAAACATATTCCGCAGCAATACCAAAGACTTCTTGCTGACCTAATAAGAATGATGGGTTACGACTAACAACCTCATTTAAAATTAAAGAAGCGGCTTGCCCATTTAAATTACTGTTGGCATTTAATTGCCCAGCAAGTTGTGATTGCCCAGCTTCTAAGGCGTTGTTAAATACTGCACCAGGTTTGCCTACATTAAAATCTTGATATTGGTTGTGAGAAATACCTTCACTATTTGGTGTAACGATATTAATGACTTGAGTACCACCATTGACTGATGAAACATTCGGTCCTTGAGTGCCCGAATCAGGAACAATACCGCCAGCATATGCATTTAATGATACGAAAATAATCGCTAAAGATGCAGCAAGCCTACCCGAAGGAGAGAGCTTGAAATTTTTTGAGTTCATAGAGTTTTCTCCGTTTATTGCTATGAGTGTGAATCAAAATAAATATGAAAATCTAACTAACACTTGAGTAGGGTCTTTGGTTTTATTGGAATTCGTTTGGTTGTAAAGCAAATGCCCCTTAGCGACTTCGATATCGAATTGTGCTTTTTGATATTGAAGATTTAAGCCTGAACTTAGTCCATAACCACTACGCCATCCTTCATAGTTGCCATGTTGTTGAACACGACCTGCATCTAGGCCAATTCGAGGGGTGATTGAAAAGGTATTTATTCGATAAGGATAAGAAAGGGTATTACGTAAATATCCTCCGTTATCACCAGAAAGTGTACTTTGGTCAAAACCACGGATTGCATTTTTATCAGTTAAACTGAGCCATTCAACTCCGGGTAAGGTGTCAGGGCTGTATTGACCAATGAAAGCGCTATTGAATAAAAATGTAGGATCTGATAATGAAAAACGATGTTGCCAATTGGCAAAAAGCTTAACTTTTGTAAAGCGATAGTCATTACCACTCCCATTAGCAACATGAGGTGATCCGTCTGCACCAAACCAACCAATGGCTTTTTCTGCACTTAAATTCACACTCACAACGCCGTTGGAAATAATGTGTAAATGGTTGATGCCTAGCTCTACGGTAGTGAGTGCTGGGCTACTTAAATCTAAGCGGATTTGGCTGAAATAGTTACGTATTCGTTTATGTGTTACCTGCATGTTTAAGGTATCTATCTGTTTTTGACTACGATAAAAAGCGTAATCCCCCCTTAAACCTATTTGTGTGGTATTCCCGGATAAACGTACTGTACGTGTCTGTAATGATTGATGAAATTCGTACTCCGAATAGCTACCAAAAGTACTGAATGTCAATGCACCATAAGGTAAAGAATAGAGTAGGGTGTAAGCACGATTAAAACGTGTATTTGGGTTGTCTGTGGTGATGCTAGCATTTAAGCTGACAAAATCGGATAGCCCCAAGGGACTGTCTAAGCTTGCATTTGTTCGAACTAACCAGCGTCCTGAGTTTTTTTGCCCATAGTTATCACTTGAAATATTCAAGTGCCAAGGCGCTTGGCGCTGATTGGTGAGCTGAATAATTGAGCCACCTAATTGCCTACCCGGTAATATATCGAGTTTGACTTTATTGGATTGTAAACGGTTCGCTTGATCAAGCCCCTGATCAAGCTTTGACAGTTTTAACGGTTCTCCTTCAACATGAGGAAAAAGTAAAGCTGTGTTAACGCCTCGATCACTGCCCTGTATTTTTTCAATAAAGCCTTCAATAACATATAACCCAAGCTGTTGTTCTTCATTAGGTCGTAAAAATTGGATCCTAGCAGTGATATAGCCATGTTGAAGGTAGCGTTGAGTTAACTCTTTGACTAATCGGTTAACGTCAGCACTTTTTATACATTGCTCTGGTAATGGTGTTAATGAATCAAGATCTTTTTCATTGAGTAAGGTAATTCCTTGAACATAAACACCATTAATAGGCAAACAATGTTCTGATTCAGTAATAAATGTGGGGGTAGGTGAAACCTCTAATGCATTTTCTTGAAGTTGTTGATAGCGATTTTGTTCAATAAGTTGATTTATTTCACGTTGGCTATCTTGTAATGCGCGCCTCGATTCTCCCATCGAGCCTAAATAACCGGCGTCATTCGCTGTTAATCCACTGGTTGAAAATCCACTTAATAGTGTTAATAAAATAACTTTTTTTCTCATTTTACCTCAATATAAAGGTATTAATTCAAATATAAATAATATGACTTAAAAATAGTAAGATAATAATTAATGTTTTTATATTATCTTTAATTTAAAAATAATAAACACCACGCACTCTCAATATGAAAATAAATTTAAAATCGACGAAATAAAGATAAATTTTTATTTCTTCCAATATAAAATATCGACATAACTAATATGATTGATATCACCAAAAGAATTAATCAAACAAATGATTTAATTGAATGTTGTCTATGGTATTGATTTTCATGGTTATAATCTACCGTGTTATTTTTCTCTCTGTTTAACTTAACATCGATTTTTCTGTGTTAATTAATAAAATTTTATTTTTTCTTAAGAGATTATAAATAATGAGAGGATGTTCTAGTAAATGAAGTAATTTAAAGTAATCACTTTTCATTTGTTATTTTTAAGTTTATTAATGTTGCATTATGAAATAAAAATTCCATGAATTATTATTTCATTTTAATGAATAAAATAGGATTTATAAAAGTAAAGATATCATGTTTTTATTGTTAAATAATTAATCATGATTAAAAGTAAGGTTGTTGGGATTTTATTTTAATATTATGAAAGTGTAATATGAATACATGTATTACAACTTAATGATGCCAATAAAAATTTAAACTATAAAAAATAGTTTATTAAAATTTGAAGTAAGTGATAGTGATCACGTTAATATATTATTTGTCATAAATAGTGTGATAAATATCCAAAATATACTATTGTTATATTACTAATCGTGTTTAACTGTTATATAAATTAGCATGTAAATTGTACTATTTCCTGACTATAAGGGTTAAAGTATGTTCTCATCATTTAATGTTTTGATAATATTAAGAGGTTTCTTCAGATTGAAGAAATGGTTTAATATTGATTCTGAACTCGCCTTCTTCTTTCCTGAAAAATAATCCTTTTTTATATCCATATAAAATAATTTAATACTCTTTTTCCGTTTAATTTAAATGGGAAGATTATTTTATTTATTCGTAACTTTATAATTTAATATATATTAAAGGTATTATCATGGCTAAAAGAATTGTAGAACCATTCCGCATTAAAATGGTAGAAAAAATCCGTGTTCCTTCAAGAGAAGAACGTGAAGCTGCATTAAAAGAAGCTGGTTATAACCCATTCTTATTACCAAGTCATGCCGTTTATATAGATTTATTAACAGACTCTGGTACTAACGCAATGAGTGATCATCAATGGGCTGCGATGATAACAGGTGATGAAGCTTATGCCGGTTCAAGAAACTATTATGATTTAAAAGACAAAGCCAAAGAGCTATTTAATTACGATTATATTATTCCTGCTCACCAAGGTCGTGGTGCTGAAAATATTCTTTTCCCAGTATTATTAAAATATAAACAAAAAGATGGAAAAGCGAAAAATCCTGTTTTCATTTCTAACTTCCATTTTGACACAACAGCAGCTCACGTCGAATTAAATGGCTGTAAAGCAATTAATATTGTTACTGAAAAAGCATTTGATTCAGAAACCTATGATGATTGGAAAGGCAATTTTGATATTGCTAAATTAAAAGAAAATATTGCTAAGCATGGTGCTGATAACGTTGTTGCGATTGTTTCAACTGTAACTTGTAATAGTGCTGGTGGTCAGCCTGTTTCAATGGATAATTTAAAAGAAGTTTATGAAATCGCCAAACAACACGGTATTTTTGTTGTGATGGATTCAGCTCGTTACTGTGAAAATGCGTATTTTATTAAACAGCGTGATCCGAAATATAAAAATGCCACAATTAAAGAAATTATTTTAGACATGTATAAATATGCTGATGCATTAACCATGTCAGCGAAGAAAGATCCATTGTTAAATATCGGTGGTTTAGTCTCTATTCGTGATAATGAAGAAGTCTTTACATTAGCGAGACAGCGTTGTGTACCGATGGAAGGTTTTGTCACCTATGGTGGTTTAGCGGGTCGTGATATGGCTGCTATGGTACAAGGTTTAGAAGAGGGTACAGAGGAAGAATATCTGCACTATCGTATTGGTCAGGTACAATACTTGGGTGATCGTCTACGTGAAGCAGGTATTCCAATTCAATATCCTACTGGCGGACATGCTGTTTTCGTTGACTGTAAAAAGCTAGTACCGCATATCCCTGGTGACCAATTCCCTGCTCAAGCGGTCATTAATGCTCTTTATTTAGAATCTGGTGTTCGTGCAGTTGAAATTGGCTCATTCTTATTGGGTCGTGACCCTGCAACAGGTGAACAAAAACATGCAGATATGGAGTTTATGCGTTTAACCATTGCTCGTCGTGTCTATACTAACGACCATATGGATTATATTGCTGATGCACTTATTGGCTTAAAAGAGAAGTTTGCAACGCTTAAAGGTCTTGAGTTCGAATATGAACCACCTGTATTAAGACACTTTACTGCTAGATTAAAACCTATCAAATAAATAATACTCCACAATAATAATGGCTCTCGTGCAATGCGAGAGCCCTATCCTTATTTCAGTAAGGACTAAAAAATGGAAAATAAGTCGGTAAATAAAGAACCCTCAATTATTGTAGGGGGATTTGTGTTGGGCGGCGCTATGATCGGTGCGGGAATGTTTAGCCTCCCAACAATAATGTCTGGCGCTTGGTTTATTAACTCACTCTTTATATTGTTTATTGTTTGTTTTTTTATGTTTCACTCAGGAATATATATTCTTGAATGTATTTCAAAATATGGGGCGGGAACAAACTACTTTCATATATCAAAAGAGTTATTGCCAAAATGGGCCTGTTATCTTGCTAATGCATCTTTAATATTTGTATTATATATATTAATTTATGCTTATATTTCTGCTGCGGGTTCGATTATTTATGAGGCGTCATCATTATATGGCATTAATCTAAACCTGAGAGCAATATTTTTTGTATTTACTATCGTGCTTGGAGCAACAATATGGTGGGGAGGCGCTTGTGCGAGTCGCTTAACTTCCATTTTCTTATTCATTAAAATTGTTCTATTTGTATTGGCTTTTTCTGGATTGTTTTTTAAAGCAAGTGGCGACTTATTATTTAGCGCAACTTTTGAAGGGAAAAGCCAGTTATATCTTTATCCATTTATTTTTATCATTATTCCTTATGCGATAACTTCATTTGGATATCATGGAAATGTTTGTAGTCTTTATAAGCTTTATCATGAAAATGAAAGAAAGGTTGTTAAGAGTTGTGTGATTGGTTGTGTTTTAGCACTAGCCATTTATTTACTTTGGATGATTGGTACTATGGGGAATCTACCCCGTGAACAATTTATTACCATTATTCAAAAAGGCGGTAACTTAGATGCCTTTATTGATTCGTTATATACCGTCTTGAATAGTAAATATATTGAAGGTTTTTTATTATGGTTCTCAATTAGTGCCGTATTCTGTTCATTCTTAGGGGTAGCGATTGGTTTGTTTGACTATATTTTAGCATCACTAAAATTTGAAGATAACAAAACCGGACGCTTAAAGTCGGGTGTTTTATGTTTCACACCACCTTTATTGCTCTGTTTGCTTTTCCCTAATGGTTTTTTAATTGCAATTGCGTATGCAGGTACGGCGGCTTGTGTCTGGGCAATTATTTGTCCTGCAGTTATGGCACTGAAAGCGCGAGAAAAATTTCCCAACTCAGGTTTTAAAGTGTGGGGCGGTAAAGGGTTAATTTATTCTGTTATCGCTTTTGGTGCTGTAGGCATTATTTGCCAAACATTAGCACAGCTTGGTTTCTTGCCTATTTATCGTTAATTAATCGATATAATCAAGGAAAGAAAACCAGAGTAGCGCCATTGGATATACGTTATAATAACGTTAAGTTGTTATAATAACTGGACTATTCAATAGGTTGTCTATAATGGATAAAAAAAAGCTACATATTGCTGCGGGTATTATTTGTGATCAAAACAATAATGTCTTTATCACCCAACGCCCCCTAAAATCACATATGGGGGGATTTTGGGAATTTCCGGGAGGGAAATTAGAAGATGAAGAAACTCCTGAGCAGGCATTAGTGCGTGAGTTACAAGAGGAAATTGGTATTGATGTAACCCAGTGCTCGCTTTTTGAAACGGTAGAGCATGATTTTCCAGATAGACATATTACATTATCTTTTTTCTTAGTAACTCAATGGGATAATGAGCCATACGGTAAAGAAGGGCAAGATTCAAAATGGACTTCTATCGCATCATTAAATGCTGATGATTTTCCACCGGCTAACCGCACAATTGTGGCATTGTTACAAAATAAAAGTAGATAAACGAATATAGTAATAAATAAAATAGCCACTCCAATGAGTGGCTATTTTTTATGTTCTTAATCGGAATATTAAAAATCTTTAATCTCAGGTTGTGGAGATTCACTCCAGTCGTCACTGTCATTAATATCGCTTTGGCTTGGAATACGTTTTGATTCGTCAGCCCATTCACCTAAATCAATAAGTTGGCAACGTTTGCTACAAAAAGGGCGATAAGGGCTACTTTCATTCCAAATAACTTCTGTTTGGCAGGTTGGACATTTCACAATTAATTCTTCGCTCATTATCTCTCCTAGATTTCATTGGCGCGATAGGTGTTCATGGTGATCAACACAATGTTAGCAACAAGCAATCTCAAAGGGTAGTTCTAGCGGTATTGTTCCATTTTCACTATCAAGTGGTAAGAATCGGATCGCGTAACGATTTTTATGGCCAGATACTTGAGGGTAGATCTGGTGGTCAATGGCGATTTTAAGACGTAGTAGTTCACCTTCTTCAGCACTATCTTGGTAAAAACCACGATGACTTAACGCGGGTTTAAAAGTATCTGATTGGCGAATAAGCGTTAGTAAGCTATTCAATGCATTTTGTAATGGTAACAAGCCTGTCATCCAGTTTTGTAATCTTTCATCACGGATGGTTTGAGGCAAACTTAACCATAAATGCAATGCAGGTACATCAAAATTACAGCATCCTCCTGGGATACTTAGGCGCTGTTTGACTAAACTTATTACTTTATCTTGTTTTAAATGCTGCCCAATTCGCGGAGCTTGACTTAATACCGATGCATTTTCGGCTAGTTCATTAATAATTTGTGTGACAATTTCTTTATCAACATTAGGGAATGATAGCCATTGTTGTAATTTTTTTTGTCTTTTTTCTAATTCTTTGAGTAATTCAGCACGAATTTCACCACGATCAAGCACTTCAATAAATTCTGATATCGCGCGGAAAAAAGAGAGTGCGGTGGGTAACGAATCGATTGTACGAAAACTATTAATTTGAATTAATGAGTTTTCAATTCTAAGCCATGAACGCATTTTTTCATTTAGGGGATGTTCGAAGATGATAGTTGTGATGTCATCACTCATGGCTGTTGTCCTGTAACGCTTGTTGAGCTAATTCTAAGTAATGCTGATGGAGTTGCTTAACTTTGCCAATTATATTTTGGCTATTATCGTGATTTTCAATAATATCATCAGCGGCGGCTAATCGTTCTTGTCTTTGAGCTTGTGCCTTTAAAATATTGAGCACTTGTTCTCGGCTTACGCCATCTCGTTTCATTGTTCTTGCTATTTGTTCTTCTTGTGTAACATCAACGACAAGAACACGAGAGGCTAAGTGAGTTAATTTATTTTCAATTAATAAAGGAACAACCCAAATAAAATAAGGGGTTTTAATTTGTTGTATTTGTCTTTGAGTCTCTTGCTGTATCAGGGGGTGAAGAAGATTATTGACCCAGTTTTTTTCTTCATCATGTTGAAAAATAATCTGGCGTAGCTGAGCTCGGTTTAATGAACCATCAGGCAATAAAATGCTGTCACCAAAATGTTGATGTAACGCATTTAGCCCAAAGGAATGAGGTTCTACCACTAATCGAGCAATAACATCAGCATCAACAAGAGGTACACCTAATGAGGCAAAAGCATTAGCAATAGTGGTTTTACCACTACCTATTCCGCCTGTAAGAGCAACCGTATAAGCCATTGTGTTTATCTATTTTTAATGAATTAAAATTTGCTATTAGTTTGGATATTCTAAAGCCTAATTTTGTTTTTATCACAAGATAATAACCGCAATATTTAGGTTTTATTCGGTTATTATGATAGGTGATTTTCTGCTACCCTAACATCCTACCTCATAATCAGTAATAGAATTATCATCAATCAATTACTTAGCGAGAAAGATCACAATAGCATATTACTCATAAAATTTGTGATTCATTGTATAGTATCACCTAACTGTAATATAGGAAGATACATAGCCATAATTAATGTACCAATAATCGATGCAATTATCGCCATTAACAGCGGCTCTAACCATGTACTGATAGTATTTAATTGTTCTTCAAGCTGATGATAAAACCAATCACTTAATTGCTGACAAAAATAGAGTAACTGTCCTGAGTTTTCTGCACAAATGATAAATTGGTGGCAAATAGGAGGAAAGTAAGATGCATTTTTCATAAATAAACTTAATGATTTTCCTTGCGTAATGTGTTCACTCATTTGTAATAGCTGACGTTTATAAATAGGATGTGTAAGTTGTTCTATAATAATCGTTAAGCCTTGTAATAATGGTAATCCAGCTTGTTGTGTAATACTTATTATTTGAAAAATAAGATAGAGTTGATGGTGTTTTAATAGCGTGCCGAAATAAGGTAGGTGAAGGAAAATAGTTTGTTCATAATAATAAAATAACGGCGAGTAATGGCGAATAAAATGATAAAGCAATATTAGCCCAATGAAGAAAATAAGTATTATAAAAATATAGTTAGAAAACCATTGGGAGAAAGCAATTAATGCTAAAGTTAAATCAGGAAGCTCGGTATTAAAGGCACTGTATAAGGACTGATATTCAGGTAAAACGTATAACAACATAATACTGGTAATAGAAAATAGAATAGCCAATAAAAAAAGTGGGTATTTAAAAGATTTTTTAATCTTATTAACTATTTCTTGTTGTTTTTTTAATTGTGTTATTTGAAGTGTTATGACTTCATTTAATTTTCCGCTTTCTTCACCAATAAAAATAAAGCGCACTAATGAAAGTGGAAAATAAACGGGATAACGGCTTAACTGTTTTGATAATGTGCCACCTTGCATTAAGTTAAAAATAATATCATCTAATACACATTGCCAATGAGTATAACGACATTCATTTTTTAATAACGTTAAAGCAGGTAAAAGAGCTAAACCTGAGTGAAGTAATAATGCGAGTTGTTCAAGTAATTGAATACGATATTTTTTATCACTTTCTTGAAATATCATGATTTTGTATAAACGTATTTTTATGGGGATTTTTTGTTGCTGTATTAATTTAATGAAGACATCATTATTTGATGATGCGAGAATGTTTCCTGAACACCATTCGCCTTGATAACTTAGTGCAACGTAACGATAAACTTGCTGTAATCTCATTCAATATCTCCCAGAGTTTGATAAACCTCTTCAAGTGTTGTTATTCCTTGTTTAATTAATAAAATACCTGAATGGAGTAAATTATAGGGAGATGCATGTGCTTGTTTTGTTGGTTCAAAACAGTCATAGATTGCCGTTCTTCCTTTATAACCGGAACTACATTGTTGGCAACCTATTGCTTGCCAGTTCGGCAATTCAATGATTTCTTCATTAATATTAATCTGTTTTTTATTGGGTAAGCAGGTTTTACAATGCGAGCATAAACAGCGCACTAATCGCTGTGAAATAATTAAGCTAATACAAGAGTGAATAAGATCTTTTGCAATACCTAAATTGTGTAGGCGCATTAAGGTGGTATTTGTGGAATTAGTGTGCAATGTGGATAAAACAAGATGTCCTGTTTGTGCTGTTTTCATTGCCATTTCAGCAGTGGAGGGATCTCGAATTTCACCCACCATTATAATATCAGGGTCTTGACGTAATAATGCGCGTAGTATTGTAGTAAATGTGATCCCTGCTTTTTCACAAATCTGAATTTGATTAATACCCTCTAATGGTAATTCAATGGGATCTTCAACACTATTTATATTACGGTTATCTTTATTTAAATAATGTAAGCAACTATATAAAGTTAGTGTTTTTCCACTACCTGTTGGGCCTGTGACTAAAATCATACCTTGAGGTAAAGTTAAATATTTTTTTAATAGTGTTAAATGAGATGGCTGAAATCCTAAATAGTTTAAATCTGGTTGTTGGAGGTTATTGATAAGGCGTAAAACGATTTTTTCACCATAAAGAGTGGGAAGTGTCGCTATTCTTATTGAATAATTTTTCTCATTATAAGACCAAGTAAATTGTCCATCCTGAGGTAATCGTTTTTCTGTAATATTTAAATTAGCCAATATCTTTAAACGTGTCACTATTTCTTCTGAGAATTCATTCGGAGGTGGAGAAAATAAATATAAATGGTTATCTATTCTGGCTCTAATTCTAAAGTTGAATTGTTGAGGTTCAATATGTAAATCAGAAACACGCATTAAAATGCTATGGCGTAATAGATGTTCAATAAATTCTGTTGCTGAGTGTGTAATATCCATTATTCACCTTTTTATATTTGTTTTATTTGTGTTGTTTTAATATAGGAACATTCAATACGAATGTTCCCCAATATCCATAATGCATTAATATGATTTGAATATTTCAGTACATTGCTTTTGTAACGTAGTATTAGCGGCAGAGCATAGTGTCCTCCATATGGGAAGATAATCACCCGCACTTTTTTCTAAAGACATGACAATGGTTAGGCCTTCAAGTTGTGCTTTCCCAGTTGCATTAATGACACCATTTAATACAGATACTTCAGAAAGGTATCGACTGCGAAATTGTGGGGGCATAAATGTTGAGTCGGAATCGCAATGGTGAAGTTCATTTTCATAACGACATAATTCAACAGCTGAACGATAAGGGGAGAGCGTTTGCAAAATATCGGTTAAAGCCGCTTTTTGGATATAGCCTTGATAAGCAGGAATAGCTACGGAGCTTAAAATAGAAATAATGGCTATGACAATCATAAGTTCCATAAGGGTAAAGCCATTTTCGGATGAGTGATAATTAAGTGCGTTCATCTAGCGTCCTCCTTGATTAATAGACACTAGAAGTATGAAAAAAAAGGACTTTATTGGCGAATAGATAAAATAAAATTTGAGTAAAATATCGAAAAGAAAACAGAGCTATACAAATTTAACCTTTATTATTGAGAGAAAGTTCGCATTTATTGATGAATATTAGTTAATAAAATTATTGATAATAGCTAAAACACAGTAGAAGAGGGTTGATGTGGAAATTAAACAAGGTTGGCTTATTGATGCAAGAAAAGTACCTTCACCAAACCATGATAAAAGGCCTGAAGGAGAAGTCCCCTCTTTACTGATTGTTCATAATATCAGTTTGCCACCAGGTCAATTTGGTGGGCCTTATATTGATAGGTTATTTACCAATACATTATCAGAGCAAGATCATCCTTTTTTTAGTGAAATAATCGGGTTAAGAGTATCTGCTCATTGCCTTATTCGGCGTGACGGTGAAATTGTGCAATATGTGCCTTTTACAGATAGAGCATGGCATGCGGGCGTATCTTTATATAAAGGTAGAGAAAAGTGCAATGATTTCTCTATTGGTATAGAGCTTGAGGGTACTGATAATTGTAATTTTACACTAAACCAATATCAGCAATTAGCCAAGATAACTCAATCACTTATTACGCTTTATCCTGCCATTAAAGAGAACATAACAGGGCATAGTGATGTTGCTCCAAATCGAAAAACAGATCCAGGGCCTCACTTTGATTGGGACTATTTTCATAGTTTGTTAACGAAATAACAAGATTAATTGAATTAAAACGTAATCAAGATAAGTATTTATTCATTTTGTTATTGCTGTCACGCTTCAGTTTGACTGTTTATGTGTTTAAAAAACGTTAAAAAATTTATTTTTAACGTTTCAGTATAATGCGATCTAGTTATCACTTTTGATGAATTTTTAAAATAATTTGTTAAAATTTGCAGGTTTTTATGATTTCGCTCAACAACTGTATGGACAGTTAGTGAATACTTTGTTACTTTATTATCCGTTATATTAAATTGGTATTACCAATTGACAACTCAATCACAAAGGTAATAGTTATCCAATAATGGCTTCCAGCAATATGGCTTATACAAAAATCCGTCAACCTAAGCTTTCTGATGTCATTGAGCAACAGCTTGAGCATCTGATTTTAGAAGGCACTCTGCGTCCAGGAGAGAAACTCTTACCTGAGCGTGAGCTGGCGAAGCAATTTGATGTATCTCGCCCTTCATTGCGTGAAGCTATCCAAAAATTAGAAGCTAAAGGTTTTTTACTTCGTCGCCAAGGTGGTGGAACATTTGTTCAGCATAATCTCTGGCAAAGTTTTAGTGATCCTTTAGCTCAACTGCTTAGCGGACATCCCGAATCTCAATTTGATCTCTTAGAAACGCGCCATGCCCTTGAAGGCATTGCTGCTTATTATGCAGCGTTACGCGGTACTGATGAAGATCTTGCTCGTATCAAAGCAAGCCATGATTGTATTTTGAAGGCCCATGAAAAGGGTGATTTGGTCGCTGAGTCTGAAGCTGTATTGCAATATCAATTAATTGTCACGGAAGCTGCTCATAATGTTGTTCTATTACATTTATTAAGATGCATGGTACCTATGCTTGAGCAGAATATCCGCCAGAATTTTGAGTTTCTTTACACTCGTAAAGAGATGTTAACTGCCGTAAGTGAGCATCGTAGTCAGATTTATCAGGCTATTATTAATAGAGAGCCAGAGGTAGCGCGTGAAGCTTCACATCGCCACTTAGCCTTTATTGAAGATGTTTTGTTGGATATGAGTCGTGAACATACTCGCCGTGAGCGCTCTTTGCGCCGGCTCCAACAACACCCTGATTTATTTTAGTAGCACAGATCCTGACCGCTGAGTCTGTACTACCTATCTCCCTGTGATTTTCAGGGATAGCGGTAATAACAGCAGGGTCTATCTTCCCGTCATATCAAATGGGTATAACGGGAAGATAGACTCCCATAACCATTAAAAACAGATAACAGATAAGGAATACACCATGTCAGATATGCTGAAAAATGACGTGGATCCGATCGAAACTCGCGACTGGTTACAAGCGATCGACTCGGTCATCCGTGAAGAAGGTGTTGAGCGTGCACAGTTCCTGATTGATCAGGTATTAAAACAAGCGCGTAATGGCGGTCTTAATATTGCTTTAGGCGGCTCTGTACACAGTGATTATATCAATACCATTCCTGCTGAAGATGAACCCGCTTACCCTGGCAATCTGGAATTAGAGCGTCGTATTCGTTCTGCTATTCGCTGGAACGCAGTAATGATGGTTCTGCGTGCATCCAAAAAAGATTTGGAACTCGGCGGACACATGGCGTCATTCCAATCTTCTGCAACGTTATATGAAGTGTGTTTTAACCACTTCTTCCGTGCTCAAAATGAAACTGATGGCGGCGATTTAGTTTACTTCCAAGGACATATCTCCCCAGGTATCTATGCTCGCGCATTCTTAGAAGGTCGTTTAACAGAAGAACAATTAAATAATTTCCGTCAAGAAATTGGTGGTAAAGGTTTATCTTCTTATCCTCACCCTAAATTAATGCCTGAATTCTGGCAGTTCCCAACTGTTTCTATGGGTCTGGGGCCTCTATCTGCAATTTATCAAGCTAAATTCCTGAAATATTTAAATCACCGTGGCTTAAAAGATACGACTAAACAAACTGTTTATGCGTTCTTAGGCGATGGCGAAATGGACGAACCAGAATCTAAAGGTGCAATCACCATCGCAGTTCGCGAAAAATTAGATAACCTGTGCTTCGTTGTTAACTGTAACTTACAACGTCTTGATGGCCCAGTTACAGGTAACGGCAAAATTGTTAACGAATTAGAAGGTATCTTTGCAGGTGCTGGCTGGAACGTTATCAAAGTAATGTGGGGCGATCGTTGGGATGAGCTTCTGCGTAAAGACACCTCTGGCAAACTCATTCAATTAATGAATGAAACTCTGGATGGTGATTACCAGACATTTAAATCTCGTGATGGCGCTTATGTTCGTGAGCACTTCTTCAATCGTTACCCAGAAACTGCTGCATTAGTTAAAGATATGACTGATGATGAAATCTGGGCATTAAACCGTGGTGGTCACGATCCGAAGAAAGTTTTTGCTGCATTCCAAAAAGCAAAAGACACTCAAAACAAACCAACTGTTATTTTAGCTCAAACCATTAAAGGCTATGGTATGGGTGAAACAGCAGAAGGTAAAAATATTGCTCACCAAGTTAAAAAAATGAATATGGATGGCGTTCACCATTTCCGTGATCGTTTCAATATTCCAGTTGCTGATGAGCAAATTAAAGACCTTCCTTATATTACTTTTGACAAAGAGTCAGAAGAATATAAATACCTGCACGCACGTCGTCAGGATTTAGGTGGTTACCTGCCAGCACGTCGTCCTCGTTTTGAAGAAAAACTAGATATTCCGACACTGGAAGATTTCAGCCAATTACTGGAAGAACAATCTAAAGAGATTTCTACAACTATCGCATTCGTTCGTGCACTGAATGTAATGTTGAAAAACAAATCTATCAAAGATCGTTTAGTTCCAATTATTGCTGACGAAGCACGTACTTTCGGTATGGAAGGTCTGTTCCGTCAAATCGGTATTTACAGCCCGAATGGTCAGCAATATACGCCTCAAGATCGTGAGCAAGTTGCTTACTATAAAGAAGATGTTAAAGGTCAAATTCTGCAAGAAGGTATCAACGAACTGGGTGCTGGCGCATCTTGGTTAGCTGCTGCAACATCTTACAGCACTAACAATTTGCCAATGATCCCATTCTATATCTACTACTCAATGTTTGGTTTCCAACGTATTGGCGATCTATGCTGGGCAGCAGGTGACCAACAAGCTCGTGGCTTCTTAGTGGGTGGTACTTCAGGCCGTACAACACTTAATGGTGAAGGCCTACAACACGAAGATGGTCATAGCCATATTCAATCACTGACTATCCCTAACTGTATCTCTTATGATCCAGCCTTCGCTTATGAAGTTGCTGTTATCATGCAAGACGGTTTAGAACGTATGTATGGTGATAAACAAGAAAACGTTTATTACTACATCACTACACTCAACGAAAACTACCATATGCCAGCAATGCCAGCCGGTGTTGAAGAAGGTATCCGTAAAGGTATCTACAAACTGGAATCACTGGAAGGTGCGAAAGGTAAAGTTCAATTACTGGGTTCAGGTTCTATTTTGCGTCATGTACGTGAAGCAGCACAAATCCTGTCTACTGAATACGGTATTGGTTCTGATGTTTATAGCGTAACTTCATTCACTGAACTGGCTCGTGATGGTCAAGATTGTGAACGTTGGAACATGCTACACCCATCTGAAGCACCGCGTGTACCTTACATCGCTCAGATTATGAATGATGCACCAGCTGTAGCCTCTACTGACTATATGAAGTTGTTCGCTGAACAAGTTCGTACATATGTACCAGCAGATGATTACCGCGTATTAGGTACAGATGGTTTCGGTCGTTCTGATAGCCGTGAAAACCTGCGTCACCACTTCGAAGTTGATACTTCTTATGTGATTGTTGCTGCATTAGGTGAATTAGCTAAACGTGGTGAGATTGATGTGAAGATTGTTGAAGAAGCAATCAATAAATACAACATCAACCCTGAAAAAGTAAACCCACGTCTGGCGTAAGAGGTAAAGTGAATGTCTATTGAAATTAAAGTCCCAGATATCGGTGCTGATGAAGTTGAAGTCACCGAAGTGATGGTGAAAGTGGGCGACCGTATTGAGGAAGAACAATCCTTAATTACTGTAGAAGGCGACAAAGCCTCTATGGAAGTCCCATCACCACAAGCGGGTGTAGTGAAAGAGATCAAAATTGCTGTGGGCGACAAAGTCCAAACAGGTTCTCTTATCATGATTTTTGAAGCAGAAGGTGCCGCGCAAGCTGCACCAGCTCAAGTAGCAGCTCCTGCACCAGCAGCTGCGCCTGCAACTGCAGAATTAAAAGAAGTTCATGTACCTGATATCGGCGGTGATGAAGTTGAAGTTACCGAAGTGATGGTGAAAGTGGGCGATAGCATTGCTGAAGAACAATCACTGATCACTGTAGAAGGCGATAAAGCTTCTATGGAAGTTCCAGCTCCATTTGCTGGCGTAGTAAAAGAAATCAAAATCGCAACTGGTGATAAAGTGAGCACTGGCTCTCTTATCATGGTATTTGAAGTTGCAGGTAGCGCACCTGTTGCTCAAGCAGCACCAGCTCCAGCAGCATCTGCACCAGCAACATCTGCTGTGAAAGAAGTGAATGTTCCAGATATCGGTGGTGACGAAGTTGAAGTTACTGAAGTAATGGTTAAAGTAGGTGATTCCATTTCTGAAGAACAATCACTTATCACCGTTGAAGGTGACAAAGCTTCTATGGAAGTTCCAGCACCATTTGCAGGTGTGGTTAAAGAGATCAAAATTGCAGTGGGCGACAAAGTGAAAACTGGCTCACTGATCATGACGTTTGAAGTTGCCGGTGCAGCACCTGTTGCTCAAGCACCAGCTCCAGCAGCAGTCGCGCCAGCAAGTTCTGCACCAGCAGCACCTGCAAAAGCACAAGCAACTGCACCAGTAGCAAAAGAAGAATTCGTTGAAAATGATGCTTACGTTCATGCAACACCTGTTATTCGTCGCTTAGCGCGTGAATTTGGTGTGAATTTAGCGAAAGTGAAAGGTACTGGTCGTAAAGGCCGTATCTTACGTGAAGACGTTCAGTCTTACGTGAAAGAGTTAATTAAACGTGCTGAATCAGCGCCAGCGAATGCAGGTGGTGGATTACCAGGCATGTTACCTTGGCCAAAAGTTGACTTCAGCAAGTTTGGTGAAATTGAAGAAGTTGAATTAAGCCGTATCCAGAAAATCTCTGGTGCTAATTTAAGCCGTAACTGGGTGATGATCCCTCACGTAAATCTGTTCGATGAAGCAGATATCACTGAGGTTGAAGAATTCCGTAAACAGCAAAATAAAGAAGCAGAGAAGAAAAAACTGGATGTTAAGATCACTCCGTTAGTCTTCGTGATGAAAGCTGCTGCAAAAGCACTGGCAGATATGCCACGCTTTAACAGTTCTATCTCTGAAGATGGACAGAAACTGATCCTGAAAAAATACATCAATATTGGTATTGCTGTAGATACACCTAACGGTTTAGTTGTTCCTGTTTTCAAAGATGTTAACAAAAAAGGCATTATTGAACTGTCTTATGAGTTAGCTGAAGTTTCTAAGAAGGCACGTGCAGGTAAATTGACCGCTGCGGATATGCAAGGTGGATGTTTCACAATTTCTAGCCTTGGTGGTATCGGTACTACCGGTTTTGCACCAATCGTTAACGCACCAGAAGTTGCGATTATGGGACTTTCCCGTTCTTCTATGAAACCTGTATGGAATGGTAAAGAGTTCGTACCACGCTTGATTCTACCAATGTCATTATCTTTCGATCACCGCGTGATCGATGGTGCTGACGGTGCTCGATTCATCACTCTGATTAATCAGTACATGAGCGATTTACGTCGTTTGGTAATGTAATTATTTAAACCGGTGCTTAGCACCGGTTTCTCTGATTACGATGATGGATTTTACAGTCATACATCTTAGGTTGTGAGATCCGTCATGTTAGAGCGCTTTTCAGTTTATTAACATTTCTGTAAACTGCATGCGGTATGTAAGTCTCGGTGTTAAATATGGATTTTCGTCTGACTCGCCGGACAAATAAATAATGAGGTCACGATGAGTACTGAAATTAAAGCACAGGTAGTGGTTCTCGGTGCAGGCCCTGCGGGTTATTCCGCGGCGTTCCGTTGCGCTGACTTAGGTTTAGAAACAGTTTTAGTTGAACGTCACTCTACATTAGGTGGTGTTTGTCTGAACGTGGGTTGTATCCCTTCTAAAGCGTTACTCCACGTTGCTAAAGTTATCGAAGAAGCGAAAGCATTATCTGAACACGGTGTTGTTTTTGATGCACCAAAAACAGATATCGACAAAATTCGCATCTGGAAAGACAAAGTTATTTCTCAATTAACCGGTGGCTTAGCGGGCATGGCTAAAGGCCGTAAAGTGACTGTTGTTAATGGCGAAGCACGATTCACTGGTTCTCACACATTGTCTGTTGAAGGTGGTGAAGGTACAACTACCATCACTTTTGAAAATGCAATCGTTGCTGCCGGCTCACGTCCAATCGAATTACCATTTATTCCACATGAAGACCCACGAGTATGGGATTCAACAGATGCACTGCAACTGAAAACTGTACCAGAGCGTTTACTGGTTATGGGTGGCGGTATCATCGGTCTGGAAATGGGAACGGTTTATCATTCTCTGGGTTCTCAGATTGACGTGGTTGAAATGTTTGATCAGGTTATTCCTGCTGCTGACAAAGACGTGGTTAAAGTATTTACCAAACGTATCAGCAAGAAATTTAACCTGATGCTAGAAACCAAAGTTACTGCGGTTGAAGCAAAAGAAGATGGCATCTACGTAACGATGGAAGGCAAAAAAGCCCCAGCAGAACCACAACGTTACGATGCAGTATTAGTTGCTATCGGTCGTGTGCCTAACGGTAAATTACTAGACGCAGGTAAAGCGGGCATCGAAGTTGATGATCGTGGCTTTATCCATGTTGACAAACAAATGCGCACTAATGTACCTCACATCTTTGCTATTGGAGACATTGTTGGTCAACCAATGCTGGCTCATAAAGGTGTTCATGAAGGTCATGTTGCAGCAGAAGTTATTTCTGGTAAAAAACATTACTTCGATCCTAAAGTTATCCCATCAATCGCTTATACTGAACCAGAAGTTGCATGGGTTGGTATGACAGAAAAAGAAGCGAAAGAGAAAGGCGTTAGCTATGAAGTGGCTTCTTTCCCATGGGCGGCATCAGGCCGTGCAATCGCATCAGATTGTGCTGATGGTATGACTAAACTGATTTTCGACAAAGAAACTAACCGTGTTATCGGTGGTGCAATTGTTGGTTCTAACGGTGGTGAACTGTTAGGTGAAATTGGTCTGGCAATCGAAATGGGTTGTGATGCTGAAGATATCGCATTAACTATCCACGCTCACCCAACGTTATACGAATCAATTGGTATGGCTGCGGAAGTATTTGAAGGTAGCATCACTGACCTGCCAAATCCAAAAGCGAAAAAGAAAAAATAAGCGACTTTTTTACTGGAAACAGTTTTGCTGAAAATAGCTTTACTGAAATCAGTTTACTAAAGTAGTTTAAATGATAAGGGCTAAGTTCTTTATGGAACTTGGCTCTTTTTTTATTGAAAAGCTGATTGTCTTCTATCGTGTGATGCGGGTTATTTAGTGTGAATGATGTTTATTTGACCGTAAATTTTACTTTAGTGCTAATTCGGGTGTGAAAAAAACTATAAAAAGTGTGGTTATTAACCAAAATCTTGGTTAAAAGTCTCTGTTATATATTTTGTTTAAGTGTTTTAATCTGAATAAGTGGATATTTGAATCTGATTAATGTTACTTTTATGTGAACGAATTAACATCGTGTTGAAGATTTGCTATGCTGATAGCCCTTAGCTGGGCATAATTTCACAACCTCTTATGTTTTATGCGAGCAAAAGATCCTCTGACCTGGCACCTTATTAACAAGGTGCAGACAGCCGGGTTATACAAAATGACAAAGAAGCGAGGAGACAGTCGTGCTAGAAGAATACCGTAAGCACGTAGCAGAGCGTGCAGCTGAAGGTGTCGTTCCAAAACCTCTCGATGCCACACAAACAGCCGCACTTGTTGAGCTATTAAAAACCCCCCCTAAAGGTGAAGAAGAATTTCTTCTTGATTTAATTGTTAACCGTGTTCCACCCGGAGTTGATGAAGCTGCCTATGTTAAGGCGGGTTTTTTAACTGCCCTCGCGAAAGGCGAAACCACATCACCCCTTATCTCGCCAGAAAAAGCCGTTGAATTATTAGGTACCATGCAAGGTGGCTATAATATTCATGCTTTAATTGAATCTCTGGATAACAATAAATTAGCCCCAATTGCAGCTAAAGCGCTTTCACATACCTTATTGATGTTTGATAACTTCTATGATGTTGAAGAAAAAGCCAAAGCAGGCAATGAGTATGCTAAACAAATTATGCAATCTTGGGCTGATGCAACATGGTTTACTGAACGTCCAGAATTAGCAGAAAAAATAACTGTTACCGTATTTAAAGTCACTGGTGAAACTAATACCGATGACTTATCTCCAGCACCAGATGCTTGGTCTCGCCCAGATATTCCATTACATGCTTTAGCCATGTTAAAAAATGCGCGCGAAGGGATTGAACCTGATCAGCCGGGTAGTGTGGGTCCTATTAAACAAATTGAAGCATTAAATAAAAAAGGCTTTCCACTAGCTTATGTTGGTGACGTTGTAGGGACGGGTTCTTCTCGTAAATCAGCGACAAACTCCGTACTTTGGTTTATGGGAGATGATATCCCATTCGTTCCTAATAAACGCGGTGGTGGCGTTGTTCTCGGTGGTAAAATTGCACCTATCTTCTTTAACACTATGGAAGATGCAGGGGCATTGCCTATCGAAGTTGATGTTTCTAAATTAAATATGGGTGATGTTATTGATATTTACCCATATAAAGGTGAAATTCGTAACCATGAAACGAATGAGTTACTAGAAACCTTTGAGCTGAAAACAGAAGTATTAATTGATGAAGTTCGTGCTGGTGGTCGTATTCCATTGATCATTGGTCGTGGGTTAACGTCAAAAGCACGTGAATCACTAGGCTTACCAGTTAGCACACTATTCCGTCATGCTAAACCTGTTAAAGAAAGTAACCGCGGTTTCTCACTAGCTCAGAAAATGGTAGGCCGTGCTTGTGGCCGTACAGGTATTCGCCCTGGCGAATATTGTGAGCCAAAAATGACCTCTGTCGGTTCACAAGATACAACAGGTCCCATGACACGTGATGAGTTAAAAGACTTAGCTTGCCTTGGTTTCTCTGCTGATTTAGTGATGCAATCATTCTGCCATACTGCGGCTTATCCAAAACCGGTAGACGTTACAACACATCATACTTTGCCTGACTTTATTATGAACCGTGGTGGTGTTTCACTGCGTCCGGGTGATGGTATTATCCACTCATGGTTAAACCGTATGTTATTACCTGATACTGTTGGTACAGGTGGTGACTCGCATACTCGTTTCCCTATTGGTATCTCATTCCCAGCAGGTTCTGGCCTAGTGGCTTTTGCTGCTGCAACTGGGGTTATGCCATTAGATATGCCAGAATCTGTTCTGGTACGTTTTAAAGGCGAAATGCAACCGGGTGTGACACTGCGTGATTTAGTTCATGCTATTCCTTATTACGCGATCCAAGATGGTTTACTGACAGTTGAGAAAAAAGGTAAGAAGAACATTTTCTCTGGTCGTATTCTTGAGATTGAAGGTTTACCAGAACTAAAAGTAGAACAAGCATTTGAGCTTGCTGATGCATCAGCAGAACGTTCAGCGGCAGGTTGTACCATTAAACTGGATAAAGCGCCTATCATTGAGTACCTGCAATCTAACATCATCTTATTGAAATGGATGATATCTGAAGGTTATGGCGATCGTCGTACTATTGAGCGTCGTATTACTTCAATGGAAAATTGGCTGAAAGATCCGCAATTACTTGAAGCGGATGCTGATGCAGAATATGCCGCAGTGATCGAAATTGATTTAAATGAGATCAAAGAGCCAATTCTATGTGCCCCTAACGATCCAGATGATGCTCGCCTGTTATCTGAAGTAGCAAACAGCAAAATTGATGAAGTATTCATTGGTTCTTGCATGACTAACATTGGGCACTTCCGTGCAGCGGGTAAACTGCTTGATCAACATAAAGGTCAATTACCAACACGTTTATGGGTTGCTCCACCAACAAAAATGGATGCCGCACAATTAACGGAAGAGGGCTATTATAGCGTCTTTGGTAAGAGTGGAGCACGTATCGAAGTACCTGGTTGTTCACTATGTATGGGGAACCAAGCGCGTGTTGCTGATGGTGCAACTGTTGTTTCAACCTCGACACGAAACTTCCCCAACCGTTTAGGTACAGGTGCAAATGTGTATCTTGCTTCAGCAGAACTTGCGGCAGTTGCTTCATTATTAGGTCGTTTACCTGAGCCTCAAGAGTATCTCGACTTTATGAATAAAGTCGATGAAACTGCAGAAGATACTTATCGCTATCTGAACTTTGATCAACTTGCCCAATATACAGATAAAGCAGACCAAGTTATTTTCCAAACAACGGTATAACGATTAATTTATTGCTTTAAACGTATTTAATATGAACAAACGGGAGGCTAATGCCTCCCGTTTTTTGTTATTTTTGTCATAATAAGAATAGGGTATTTTTTATTTAAAAGCGAAAGCTTAATAAGGGGCGTACACCATGGATTATGAATTTCAGCGAGATCTCACTGGCGGTATACTAGCCCGATTTTCGATGGATCATGAAGCAATAGGTTATTGGTTGAATGATGAAATTCAGGGCGATATTAATCTTATAGACCAAATTCTTGAAGAAATGGAAGGCATTAAAGGTAGCGAAAGACAATGGGAACTCATCGGTAAAGAATATAGCCTTTCGATTGATGATGAAGAAGTGATGGTCAGAGCGAATACACTCCATTTTGAAACAGATGAAATGGAAGAGGGCATGAGCTATTACGATAACGAAAGCATTGCTTTTTGTGGTTTAGACGATTTTGCTACCATGCTACAGAAATATCGGTTATTTATTCTGGAAAATAGAAGGAATTAACAATTCCTATTTATTTATGAAATAAATATGCCACAATATACTATTGAACAGCTATTCTTCTTATTACATTTTTAAGTCTTAAAGGTGGTCTAATGAATGAATTACCCGCGAGTTTAGATGAAGCAACAGGTTGGTTTGTTGCGAATCAAGATCTCTTTATTCAATATGCTGTGAATATTGTTGCCGCATTTTTGATCCTATTTATTGGTCTTTTTGTCGCAAAAATGATTGGTAAAGGTGTCGCAAGAGTTCTTACATTGCGCCATATTGATGCTACTGTTGTGACATTTTTATCTGTTTTAGTTCGTTATACTGTTGTTGCTTTTACCTTAATTGCTGTATTAGGACGATTAGGTGTACAAACAGCCTCCGTTATCGCAGTATTAGGTGCTGCAGGTTTAGCGGTAGGCTTAGCATTACAAGGTTCACTGTCTAACTTTGCGGCAGGTGTATTAATTGTTATTTTCCGCCCAATTCGTACTGATGAATATGTGATGATTGGTGCAGTTGAAGGTACGGTGAAAGATGTACAAATTTTCTCAACCACACTACGTTCAGCGGATGACAGAATTATTGTTATTCCAAATAGCAAAATTATCAGTAGTGAAGTCATTAACTTAAGTCGTGAGCCAAATCGCCGTACACAAATTATTGTCGGTGTGGCTTACGATGCGG
Organism: Proteus sp. fly-1008; assembly: GCF_040140305.1. Classification (NCBI taxonomy): domain Bacteria; kingdom Pseudomonadati; phylum Pseudomonadota; class Gammaproteobacteria; order Enterobacterales; family Morganellaceae; genus Proteus; species Proteus sp. fly-1008. The sequence goes on along the minus strand of NZ_JBEEWH010000003.1, from coordinate 182,168 downwards.
ATATTGATAAAGTAAAACAAGTGTTAGGTGATGTTGTTGCTAAAGACAAACGCATTCAACATGATAAAGACGTGACTATCCGTTTACATGAAATGGCGCCATCTTCATTAAACTTTGTGGTACGTGTTTGGACAACCAATGGTGATGCATGGCCTGTTTATTGGGATCTAATGGAAGATTTTAAACGTGCATTAGATGCAAACAATATTGGAATTCCATTCCCACAAATGGATGTTTATATGCATCAAACACAAAGTACGACAGCGAAAGCAGAATAGTCTCACAAGAATAGATGACACAGAGCCACGTTAATAACGTGGCTTTTTTGTATGATGAGAAAGGAAGCATAATGAGATAACACAGATTAGAAAGGGATTGGGTATTAAAGATGGAGATAATCTTAAGGAGTTTCTTTTTTGTTTTTCATTATGTTGAGGGCTATCTTGTTTTCTCTTTGGCTCTATTATTATTGTGGTATTCACATAAAGCAGCTAAAAAACGAACATGTATTATCTTATTTATTACCGCATTAATTGTGGTAATGCCTCATATTGTTATCTGGTCTAATTTTATTTTTATGTTATTAATGAATATGGTTATTTCATCTTATTAATCTTAGTGAGATTTTTATTTTTTCCATATTTTATTATCATTAGTTTTTCTTATTAACAATAAGAATGATTCATTTCCTCTAATATCAAAATCCCTCTATTATTCAGCTAATTCCTAACGAATAATTATTAAGGTATTTTGCATGTTTACAACTTTTATTCAGGGTTTTTTATTAAGTGCAGCCATGATTTTACCGATAGGTGCACAGAATGCTTTTGTTTTACAGCAAGGGAGTAAAAAACAATTTCATTTAATGAGTGCATTTTTATGCGCTTTAAGTGATGTTGTATTGATAACAGCAGGTGTTTTTGGTGGTAGTGCATTACTTAGCCAATCAGAAACGCTTTTATTCTTGATCACATGGGGAGGAGTGGCATTTTTACTTTGGTATGGTTGGAATGCATTTAAAACCGCTTTTTCAAAAGATATTGAATTATCACAAAGTGAAAATCAGGTAAAAAGTCGTTGGCGTGTGATTGTGACATTAATTGCCGTAACTTGGCTTAATCCTCATGTTTATTTAGATACTTTTGTTGTGATAGGTAGTATTGGAGGACAATTAACCTCAGATCTTCGACCTTGGTTTACAATTGGTGCGGTATTTGCCTCTATAAGTTGGTTTTTTGCATTATCACTACTTGCGGCTTGGTTTTCTCCCATATTAAGCAAAACACGCTCTCAACGTATGATTAATTTGTTTGTAGGATGTGTGATGTGGTTTATTGCTGTTCAATTAGCTGCGCAAGGATGGAAAACTCTCTTTTAATCTTAAAGAACTTTACATCATATATGCTAATGTTCTTCTTAGTCCTAAAAACAGGGCATTAAAATTAATCTTGTCAGGGGGTTTTTTGTGAAATTAAGAGCGATTGTATTAGCATCCGTGTTTACGCTGGGATTACCTTCCATTGCACTAGCCGCTTCGGAGCCAGAAGGACCACATATTACAACATCGGGTAATGCGACAATTAAAGCGGCTCCTGATATGGCGACATTAAATATTCAGGTTAATGAAAGAGCAAAAGATGCAGCTCAGGCTAAGAAACTAGTCGATGAGCGTGTTGCAAAATATTTTGCCTTCTTAAAAGAAAATGGTGTTGTGAAGGAAGATATCGACGCCGCCAATATCCGTACTCAACCAAACTATGAGTATGATAAAAAAGCAGAGCGTTCGGTGATTAATGGTTATACAGCAACACGTACTGTGAATGTCAAAATTAAGAAATTAGAACAGCTTAATACGTTACTTGATGGCGCATTAGCTGCGGGTTTAAATGAAATTAATAACGTTGAGTTTGGCGTAAATAATCCAGAACAATACAAAGTAAAAGCACGAGAAGTGGCCATTAAAAATGCCATTGATCAAGCAACTTCTGTTGCAAAAGGTTTTGGTGCAGATTTAGGTGCAGTCTATAGCGTAAGCTATCGTGCGCCAGAGGCGACACCTTATCCAATCGCACAAGTACGTATGGATGCAATGGCATTAAAAGCCCAAGCTCCAGCGGCAGTGCAAGAAACTTATGAACAACAAAGTATCGAATTTAAAGATTATGTGGATGTTGTTTTTGAACTAAAACGCACTAAATAATCATGTTACGGTAAAAAATAGGCTTCCTAGAGAAGCCTATTTTTTGTATTAAAAGATGATAATAATCGTGTTACTCTTCACCTTGTTTTAAAACCTTACGGCCAAAATCAATCAGTGCATCTGTCACTTTTCTCATCGTTCTACTTTCTGGTGCAAAACGGTGCCAATAAAGCATACGTCGCTGGCAAAGTCCCGGAGTTAAATCAACCAACTCTCCACTCTTTAGCTCATTAGCAATTTGCAGATGAGGGATCATGCAACATGTTGAACCTTGTTTTGCTAATTGCACAAATGCTTCAGAAGAATTAACAATATGGCAAGGCACGCTACCTGGAGATAAACCAAAGTTTTGCTGTAAAAATGCCTGATGCATATCATCAAGATGGTCAAATGCAACTGCAGGGGCTTTTAATAATGACGACTTAGTTACGCCATTCGCAAAATAACGTTGAGCAAAATCAGGAGAGGCCACAAATAGATAATCAAGAGCGCCTAATTGATCAACAAGGCAACTTGGTAATGCTTGTGGCTGAATACTGATTGCACCAACTACTTCGCCTCGTCTTAAGCGTTCTTGTGTTCGCGTTTCATCTTCAACTTGTATATTAAGCCGAATAGGCAGTTGTGTTAAAACTGGATGCAAAGCAGGTAATAACCACGTTGCCAAACTATCAGCATTTACCGCCAAAGAGAGTAAAAGCGGTGTGGAGCCACTATTTTCATCACCTAACCATTGTTCTTCAAGTAATTCTACTTGATGCAATAATGCCAATAGTTTTTGCCCTTGCTCTGTGGGTTGAGGGGGAACAGTACGCACTAATAGTGGTTGGCCGAATAAGTTTTCTAATTGTTTAATACGCTGTGAAACGGCAGATTGTGTAATACATAACTTTTGTGCTGCTCTTTCAAAACCACGTTCGCGAATGACGGCATCAAGGGCTTGTAATGCTCGATAATCAGGGCGTTTCATTAACAGACTCTCTTTGATTTTATATTCTGTTGCTTACTATGCCATATTTTTTGTAGTAATGAGTTAAAATGTTGCTTCTCAGTTTTTGATGTGTCTCGTGCTAGTTTTGAATGCAATATGCTATTCTTAGTCCATTAACGTGATAAATAAGGTTTTTTTAAATGACTCAGGATGAATTGAAAAAAGCAGTAGGTTGGGCGGCGCTTGAATATGTAAAACCCGGTACTATCGTGGGAGTTGGAACAGGTTCCACAGCTTCTCATTTTATTGACGCATTAGCGACAATGAAAGGTCAAATCGAAGGTGCGGTTTCAAGTTCAGAAGCATCAACAGCAAAACTAAAAAGTTACGGCATTCCTGTTTTTGACTGCAATGAGGTCGATTCTTTAGATATCTATGTTGATGGTGCTGATGAAATCAACCACCAGATGCAAATGATCAAAGGTGGCGGTGCTGCATTAACGCGAGAAAAAATTATTGCAGGTGTGGCAAAAACATTTATCTGTATTGTTGATGAATCTAAACAAGTCGATGTATTAGGTAAATTCCCACTGCCTGTTGAAGTTATTCCGATGGCGCGCTCTTATGTAGCTCGTGAATTAGTTAAATTGGGTGGCTTGCCTGAATATCGTGAGAACGTGGTAACAGATAATGGAAACGTTATTTTAGACGTTCATAACTTAACAATTCTTAACCCTATTGAACTGGAAAATAAAATTAACAGTATTCCTGGTGTAGTTACAGTAGGATTATTTGCTAATCGTGGTGCAAATGTTGTTTTAATGGGAACGTCTGAAGGCGTTAAAACGATTAAGTAAGATGACTAAAAAGAGGTGGCTATGGCGACCTCTTTTTAAAATTATTTTAGAAACTGCAAATTCAGTGATATATATCACACCATAGTTATATCTCTCTTTAAAATCCTGCCTTTTTCAAAGTCAAAATCATTTTACTCGGTAGAAAATCGCTTTCTTTATTGCTTATTCTGTCATCACTGCAATCGGTTGTATTGCCACAAACTCTATTTTTGTTATGTTGTTGAGACAGGATTTTGTTTTTCATTAAATGTAACAACGATAGGGCAGGGTAAATGGTCAAAGTATCTTTGGAAAAAGAAAAGATAAAGTTTCTACTCCTTGAAGGTGTGCACCAAAGTGCAGTAGAAAATTTAAGAGCGGCGGGTTATACCAATATTGAATATCACAAAGGTGCGTTATCGGACGAAGAATTAAAAGAAGCTATCCGTGATGCACGTTTTGTTGGTCTTCGTTCCCGCACTCATTTAACAGAAGAAATTTTTGCAGCCGCTGAAAAATTAGTTGCTGTAGGATGCTTCTGTATTGGGACCAATCAGGTTGATTTAGATGCGGCCTCTCGTCGCGGTATCCCTGTTTTCAATGCGCCTTTCTCAAACACTCGTTCCGTGGCTGAGATGGTGCTAGGTGAATTACTGTTATTACTGCGCCGTATTCCGGAAGCAAACGCGAAAGCCCATCGTGGTGTTTGGGATAAGCAAGCTAAAGGCTGTTTTGAAGCGCGTGGTAAAAAACTGGGTATTATTGGTTATGGTCATATTGGTACACAGTTAGGTATTTTGGCTGAAAGCGTGGGTTTAGATGTTTATTTCTATGATATTGAAAACAAACTGCCACTGGGTAATGCAACACAAATTCGTCATTTGTCTGAACTATTGAATATGTGTGACATTGTCAGCTTACATGTACCAGAAACACCATCAACAAAGAATATGATCGGTCATGAAGAAATTCAGCGCATGAAACCAGGTTCAATTCTTATCAATGCCTCTCGCGGTACTGTGGTTGATATTCCTGCATTAGCACAAGCGTTAGAATCAAAACATTTATCTGGTGCTGCCGTTGACGTGTTCCCATCAGAGCCTGGTGCAAATAACGATCCTAACGATCCGTTTGTCTCTGAACTTATTAAATTCGATAATGTGATATTAACGCCACATATCGGTGGTTCAACACAAGAAGCGCAAGAAAATATTGGTTATGAAGTTGCAGGTAAATTAGCTAAATATTCAGATAATGGCTCAACGCTATCTGCGGTTAACTTCCCTGAAGTTTCATTACCAAGCCACGGCGATGATGTAAACCGTTTACTGCATATTCATGAAAACCGCCCTGGTATGATGAATAGTATCAATAATGTGTTTACTGAACAAAACATCAACGTGGCAGCACAATTTCTGCGAACTTCAGGCAATGTAGGTTATGTTGTGATTGATATTACAACTCAAACCAAGGCTCAAGCAGAGTTAGTCTTGCAACAAATCAAAGCATTACCAGGTACTATTCGTGCTCGTATGCTGTACTAATTATTGATATAATTATCAGTAATATATTAAAGGCTCGGTATTTCGAGCCTTTTTTGTTTCTTTAAACATTATTATTGAACTTGCTGTTTCCATAATTGGTAATAAAGCGCTCTATTTTCAAGCAAATCCGAATGAGTTCCTTCTTCCAATACTCGTCCTTTATCTATGACATAAATATAATCTGTATACACTAATGTATTGAGACGGTGTGCAATGCTAATTACAGTTCTATTTTTACAAATCCGAGGTAAACTTGCCAAAACTTGTGCTTCAGAGATGTAATCTAATGCTGATGTGGCTTCATCTAAAATAAGAATACGTGGATTTGTTAATAAAGCTCTTGCCAGTGCAATACGTTGGCGTTGGCCTCCTGATAAGTTAGACCCTCTCTCTCCGACTTGAGTGTTAAATCCCAAAGGAAGTTGCTCAATAAACTCTAGAGCACCTGCAAGTTGGCATGCTTCTATTAATTCTTTTTCACTTGCATTGGGTTTTGATAAACGAATATTTTCGACAATAGAACCACTAAATAAAAAACTTTCTTGTAGAACAATGCTAATACTTTGGCGTAATGAGAGAGGATCGGCGATAGCCAAATCCATGCCATCAATATAAATTTGTCCTTGTTGAGGAGTATAGAGACGTTGAATTAAACGCGTAACGGTACTTTTTCCTGAGCCAGAGCGACCTGTAATACCAATAAATTGGCCTGCAGGAATAGAGAACGAGAGTGATTCAATAACATCTGGCGTATGGCAGGTATAACGAAAATAGACATTTGAAAAATCAATATGACCTATGATTTTGGGCACTGTTACTAATCCATTATATTGGTGTTCTGTCGGTGTATTTAAAATCTCACCAATACGACGTAGAGAAATCGTTGCTTGTTGAAAATCTTGCCAGCATTGCGCTAAACGTAAAATAGGCTGTGTGATATGTGCAGTAAAGAGATTAAATGCAATAAGTTCACCCACTGTTATTTGTGTATTAATAATTAAATTAACACCTTGCCACAAAATAATCGCTGTTGTGATTTTATGAATGATAAATATAAGTTGTTGAGCTAATAAATTTTTTTTAGTTGCTGAAAATCGTTTGTTAATCTGATCGGCAATTTTATATTGCCATTTATCGATAAAAAGATTTTCTGTTGCTGTAATTTTTATGGTTTCAATACCAGTAATTGTTTCGGTTAATAAACTGGTAGTATCAGCATTAGCTTGATATTCCTGCTCAACCCAATAACGAATAATAGGGCCAAGGATCAGCCAAAGTGTAAAATAAAGAACTAATGCACCTAACGTTATCCAAGTTAGTGGTACAGAATAAGTAAACATCACAGAAATAAATACAATAATAAAAATTAGGTCGAGCACTAACATCAATGCGGAACCAGTAATAAATTGACGAATATGTGAAAGCTCTTGAATACGGGCAATTATTTGGCCTGACTGTCGCTGGTTAAAAAAAGAACTCGGTAAGCGAATAAGATGTTGATAAATTTTACCTGAAAAATCAGCACTAAATTGGCAAGAAATAAATGTATACAATTTGTCTCGTAGAAAAAGATAAACAGGTTCAGTGATTGCAATTAAGAGTAATAAATAACCTAATAAATGTAAGTTTGATAAATTTCTTCCAGTTAATACCTTATCGATTAATGTCTCAAAAATTAAAGGATTCACTAATGCGAAGAGTTGGCTACAACTTGATAAAATAAAAACTAGTAAGAGTGATTTTTTTTGTTTTAAAATAGAAGAAAAAAACCAATTAATATTAAATTTATTACGCAATGATATGTGTTCTTTATTGGTTATGAATACTGTGCTTAATTTTTGTTTTTTATCTATTTTATACTCTATGGTGATATTTCTTTTAATATCAAATATTATTAAAAATTCTTCTTTTTTTTCTTTTAAAATATACCATTGATTGTTTATTTCAATAAGAGTATCAATAAGGTGATGTTTTTTATCCTCATAATCAAAAATATCGAATTTACATTTTAAATTAAGTAATTGAGCAGCTTCTATAACATTCCATTTATTAAATGAATTATCCTTTCCAAGAAAGTGAAAAACATTCTCACTTTTTATATTTCCATTGTTTTTTTTAGAAAAATAAATTAATCCATCAATAATGGAGTAATTGTATTTTTTCATTTTTATAATATTATTTATATATTTCATGAGATTAAATACCCGATCTTATTTTTCAGTCAGTGCGTTATGTCGATAAACTTCTATTGGGCTTAAAACATAATCAATAACACGGCGTTTATCCGTAATTATCTCGGCGACTAAAGACATTCCTGGGGTAAGCTGATAGTACTGATTATTTTTTTCAATGGTTTGTTTATTTAATCTAATTGTAGCAGGGTAAACTAAACCTAATTGTTCATGTTGAACAGAATCTTTAGCGATATTAATAATTTCACCTTCAATTGTACCGTAACGAGTATAAGGAAAGGCATCTATTTTTATCATTGCTTTTTGCCCTATGTGAATAAAACCGATATCTCTATTGAGAAGATTAACCTCTGCAAAATTCTCTTGATGTTCGGGAACTATCGTCATGACACTTTGTGAAGGTTGCAATACACTACCGAGTGTATAAATAGAAATTTGTTGTACTGTTCCTGTGATGGGTGAACGTACGATTTTGAGTTGCTGTCGCTTTTGGAGGTGATTAAAATTTTGAGTATAAATTAATAACTCGCTCTCATATTTTTTATATTTATCATGCCATTCTAGTTTTTTTTGTTTTTCTAATTGTTTTAAGTTTTCATGTAATTGTTTTTCTTGGTTTTTAATAATATAAAATTCTGAATTTTTTATTATTATTGAACGATTTATTTCTAATAGCTCTTTTTCACTTTCAAGATATTCCATTTTGCTAATTATTTTTTTATTAAAAAGATCTTCTTTAATAATAAATCGTTGCTTTATATTGTTTTGTATCTTTTTTAAAGACAGTAGATCATTGTAAGTTAGTGTTTGATTTTTATTATTTACTTCAATTTCGGTTTCTAATACATTTATGTTGCTATCGAATTCATCTTTTTCTTTCTGATAACCTAACAAGATTGATTTTTTTGTTTTATTATCTAATTTATTAAAATGATAAAGATTTTTAGGTGATACTTCTTGGCTCAAGGCTTGATAGCGAATTTTAAGTAATAGTAGATTCTCCCTTTTTTTTCTTATTCCTTTAATTTCTTCATCAACACCCAATATATCAAGTGTCAATAAAGCATCACCTTGATTAACTTTTTGCCCATCTTTTACATGAAGAATAGCCAATCGGCTAGGTTCATGTATTTGAATTATTTGGGAGCGACCAGTAACTACAAGCTTACCCGTTGCAGGGGATTGCACATCTAACTTCCCAAAATAAACCCACAAAATAAAAGCCACAATACTGAGTGAAATGGTAGAAGCAATGTAACGGCTATAAGGGGTTAATGGTTTTTCTATAAGGGCTATATGATTAGGATAAAAATCATAGTGGAACGGCTTTTTATTAAGTCGAAAGACAGTCAATAATAAGTGTTTTATATTTAATTTCATGCTCAACATCCTTGCTGAATTTGCCAAAGTTTTTTGTAATCACCGTTATTTTTAATTAAAGCTTCGTGTTTTCCTTCCTCCACAATTTGCCCCTTATTTAACACAATAATACGATGACAATCTCGTATTGTTGACAGACGATGGGCAATGATAATTACGGTTTTATTTTTTGTGATAAGTGGAAGGTTATTTTGAATAATTGCTTGAGAATCATCATCTAAAGCGCTGGTAGCTTCATCAAAAATCAAAATCTTAGGTGATGTTAATAAAGCTCTAGCAATAGCAATACGTTGACGTTGCCCTCCTGATAAGGAGGTTCCTCCTTCAGTGATCAAGGTGTCATATCCTAACGGTAATTTTAAGATAAACTCATGTGCGCCTGCGATTTTTGCAACATCAATAACCTCTTCTAAAGAAGCTTGTGGATGCATTAATTTAATATTGTCAAAGATCGTTAAGTGAAATAAAAAATTTTCTTGTAGTACGAAACCAATTTGTTGGCGTACATACTTTAAATGAAGTTGTGATAGTGGAATATTATCAAATTTTATACAGCCTGATTGTGGTATATACAGGCCCGAGATTAGACGTGCCAAGGTACTTTTCCCCGAACCTGAAGTTCCTACAATGCCAATAACTTCATGTTTTTTTATCTGTAATGAAATATTACGTAAAATAAGCGGTGTATTATTTTGATAACAGAAACTTACGTTATCAAACGTAATGTCTCCTTGAAGTTTGGTGTTTGATCCTTTGATATTTTGCTCATTAGGTAGATTAAGAATATCTTGTAAATTATAAATGGCTGTTTTTGTTCTGATGTATTTTCCCCAAATATCAATAGCGATTGCTAAAGGTTGTAGGCAATATCCTAGTAGCATAATAAAGGCAATCAGTTGACCAATTGTCATTGAGTGTGAAATCACTTCATAAGCACCTAGCCATAGCAGTAATGCTGTTGTTGTTTTATTGATAAATAGCACAATGAAGCGGGAGAGTGAGTCTATACCCTGAAGTGTTAAATTTTTATAGGTAAGCTTATGAATTTGTGTATGCCATTGTTGTGTAAATCGAGGCTCCAGAGAAAGGCTTTTAATGGTTTCGATGCCACTTAAACTTTCGGTAAGAAATGCCGTATTGGTCGCTATTTTTTGATAAAGCTGCTGAACGGATAATTCTATCTTTGGAGCAAGTAATTTAGCTAAAATAAAATAAAGGGGAATGGTTGCCATAAAAAAGAATGTTAGCTTTATGGATAAAATTGACATAACAAAGATAAATATGAAGATAAAAGATAAATCTATAAATAACATTAATAACGTATTGGTAATAAAGTCTCTAATAATATCTAACTCTTTTACTCGAGTTACAATGATCCCTGTTTGTCGAGACTTAAAGTAACTTATGGGTAGTTTTAATAAATGGTTAGCCATTTTTAAACTTAAGTTTATATCAATTTTATTTGCGGTATGATGATACATATATTCTCTAATACCTTTCAAAACTCCTTCTGAAATAGCAATAAAGATTAATCCAATCACTAATACATCAAGTGTTGATAATGCTTGATATATAATTACTTTATCCATAATAATTTGAGTAACTAAAGGGCTAGCCAAAGATAATAGTTGTAAGATTAATGAATAGAATAAAATACGATAAAAAATAGCTTTATATCGTATAAATGCAGGAAAAAACCATCTGATATCAAAATGATGCTGTGTTTTAAAATCAAGGTAATAAACATGATTTTTACTTATCTTAATGATTTTATCTTTATTAACTTCCTCTATTTTATGAGTTTGATAATTATAAATAAGAAAATTATTATCGCTTTGTTTTAATAATATGAATAAATTTTCATTTTTGTCATAAAAAATAATTTTATGATTAAGTTGTTTTTTAAATATAATTGATGGTTTTATTTTTTTTAATTTAAATTCATATTCTTTTTCTAAAGATTTTATGGTGTGGTTTTTTTTTATTTCTATTTCTTTGTTTTTAGTTAGGTTGATAATAATATTGATGCATTTTATAAGATGAACATCTTTTTCATTTTTCATTTAAATAAAAATACCTTTAGATTGATTTTGGATATAAAAAGGTATTTAAAATTCTTTCTAAAATAAAAAATATAAAAAAACACAGATATTATTCGGTGTTTTAAAATGAGTTGTTCAGAATATTAAAAATTCCATATTTTTTCTGGGGTGATGATCTCAGGTAATGGAACATCCCAATTTGCAATAGGAAGATGTTCAACTTGTTGGCAAGTATGAGCAAGCCCTATTGGATAAAATGATTTTTGTTGCCAATTTTCTAACGTTCTATCGTAAAAACCGCCTCCCATACCTAATCGTTGGCCTTGAGCATCAAAAGCCACTAATGGTGTAAAAATAATATCGATGTCATTTGGAGGAATAACTGCATTTACATTTAAAGGTGGTTCTGAAATCGCAAAGCGATTTTTCACTAAAATAGTGGTTGGTGTATAACGTAAAAAAAGAAGATGATAGCGATGAAAAGGGTGTAAAACGGGCAAACAAATCTGTTTCTTCATTTTCCATAATTGTGAAATCAAAGGCGATGTATCAATTTCACCATCAAAAGAGAGAAATAAGGCAAGAGTGTGTGCATGTTGAACTTTGGGGTGACTAAGAACGCGTTCACATAATTGATGAGCGGCTTGCTGCTGCTGTTGTGATGTGAGTAAACGTCGTTTTTGGCGAATTGCTTTACGTATCTCATCTCTTTGTTGAAACAGTGACTTCTGAGTCATTCTTTAATCCATCAATCAGTGGTGATCATTAAGTTGGAATTATCATTTTAGTCAATTTATCACACTTTAGAGGTAAGAAAGCGAAGAAGTTGAAGAATTAAGGAATTAGAGGCATAAAAAAAGTTTTAAATGTTAGGTATTTATAAAATACTTAGCATTTAAAACTTTAGTAGAGGTCTCCAAGATGCCGCCGTAGGCTGTAACCCTTGAACCCATGGTCCAAGGTGAACATAGTGTTGTTACCATTAGGCTGCCTGAACGAATCAGGTATGCTCACAAGTGACAGATCACCACATTCTATGTGTTTCGAATATCGGCTCAGGGGACTGGCCCACTGGCAAACATCTCAGAGAAATTTGGTGGATGCTGTTAAGCACCTTATCTATGAACTATTGTATTATTTTAATTGTAGAAAGCAACCTATTATCTGTGAATTTCGTGGCGTACGCATGCTTTCTGAACAAATCTACTTTGCAGTTGAAAAAGTGCGATCATGGTGCTTGCCTTGATCGTGTAAAGCTTGTTCAATAGATTGTTGTAGCATTTTTATCTTCTCTTCCATGTTGTAGGCATAGTCTCTAGTTTTTAACTTTTCTTCTGCCAACTCATGACTCATATTTAATGCCACGATAAAAATTAAGTGCTCTGTATTGGAAACACCACTGCGTTCTTTGAGATCTTGTAATCGTTGTTCAAGTTCAGCAGCAGAAGCCAGTAAAGCATCTTTTTGTTCTGGTGGGCAATTGACACGTAATGAGCGCCCAAAAATTTGAAGTTCAACGGGTTGTGCGGACATGATTCCTTCCTGACATAAAATCTGTGCTACGTGTTGAGTAGTGTATACGGTTATAACGCTGTATTAAACGCTATTACTACAAAAATTCCAATGATTAACATGGCTTAACTGGTACAGCGACTTCTATTGATGGTAGCATATCTTGAACTATTCCCCTAAATGCGACGTTTATTCTTATGTCAAAACAAAACACATTACCAAATTATCAATCTATAGATGCTTTATTACAGCAACATACTGTGCCTTTAACGGCAGCTGAAATGCACGGATTGATTACAGGATTTATTTGTGGCGCTGTGCGCGACAGTAGTTGGAAAACCTTATTGCATGATTTAACCAATGAAGGTTTAGCTTTTCCTAAAACATTATCAGACCCACTCGAAGCGCTTTATCACATTACTTACGAACAACTTGATGACAGTGTATTTAACTTCTCGATGTTAGTTCCTGACGAATCCGAATCCGTTTTTCTAAGAGCCGATGCCCTTGCTGGGTGGGTTAATCATTTTCTTTTAGGTTTGGGTGTTGCACAACCTAAATTATCTGAGCATAAAGAGTTGACTGAAGTTATCACCGATTTGCGTAATATTGGTGCGCTAGGTTATGAAGAAGATGAAAACCAAGAAGAACTTGAAGATGCGCTAGAAGAAGTCAGCGAATATGTAAAAGTATCTGTTCAACTTTGTTATATCACTTTTGTCGCACCAAAAGACAAAGAAAATAGTGAACAGAATGAGCAACGTATACTACATTAGTTTCATCATTCATTAGATAAACATAAAGATAAACGAAAGACAGGAGTGGGTATGAATAAGCAAGAATTTTTATCCCGTCGTCAGGCATTATTAGCTCAAATGAAGCCTGCGAGTGCAGCTATCTTTTTTGCAGCACCACCAGCGCAACGTAATGCGGATAGTGAGTATCCTTATCGCCAGCATAGTGATTTCCTTTATCTAACTGGTTTCAGCGAGCCTGAGGCCATCCTTGTGCTGATTAAGAGTGATGAAACACATAACCATAGTGTGCTCTTTAATCGCGTAAGAGATTTAACGGCTGAAATCTGGTTTGGTCGTCGCCTTGGACAAGAAGCTGCGCCTGAAAAATTAGGTGTTGATAAGGCACTTCCTTATGAGGATGTTGGTGAGCAACTTTACCAATTATTAAACGGATTAGATGTTGTTTATCATGCTCAAGGCGAATATGCATTTGCTGATGAAATCGTTTTTAATGCATTAGAAACTTTAAGAAAAGGCTCTCGCCGGAATTTAAAAGCACCTCAAACTATTATTGATTGGCGTCCTCTCGTTCATGAGCAACGTTTATTTAAATCTGACTTTGAACTTGAATTACTGCGTAAGGCAGGAAAAATTACAGCGTTAGCACATACTCGAGCGATGCAAAAATGTCAGCCGGGTATGTATGAATATCAGCTTCAAGGTGAAATAGAACATGAGTTTGTTTCTCATGGTGCTCGCTTCCCTTCATATAATAGTATTGTAGGTAGTGGTGAAAATGGTTGTATTCTTCACTATACCGAAAATGAAACCAAAATGCGTGATGGGGATTTAGTACTCATTGATGCAGGCTGTGAATATGAAGGTTATGCAGGTGATATCACCCGTACTTTTCCTGTTAATGGTAAGTTTAGCCGTCAACAACGTGAAATTTATGACATTGTCTTAAAATCCATCAATGTGTCTTTGGAATTGTACAAACCTGGTACAAGCATCAAAGAAGTCACTGAGCATGTCGTGTATATCATGGTCGAAGGATTGGTTAAACTCGGCATTATGCACGGTGAAATTGAACATCTTATTGAAACAAAAGCCTATCAGCGTTTCTTTATGCATAGCCTAAGCCATTGGTTAGGTCTTGATGTTCATGATGTGGGACATTATGGCACAGATCGTGATCGTATTTTAGAACCAGGCATGGTACTGACTATCGAGCCTGGGTTATATATCGCGCCAGATGCCGATGTACCACAAGAGTATCGCGGTATTGGTATTCGTATTGAAGATGATATTGTTATCACTGAAACTGGCAATGAGAACTTAACGGCTTCTGTCGTTAAAGATCCGGATGAAATTGAAGCTCTGATGGCAGGAAAAATTTAAGGCTAAAATCAGTATGAATGTGATTATTGTGGGTGGTGGAATGGCGGGTGCAACATTAGCACTAGCACTTTCTGCATTAAACAAAGGCAATATTTCAATTTCGTTAATTGAAGCAAGAGAGCCTGATAATGGGCATCCTGGATTTGATGCAAGAGCGATTGCATTAGCCCATGGAACAGCAAAGCGGTTATCGCAAATTGGGCTTTGGTCAATATTAAAACCTTTTGTTACCCCCATTAATCACGTTCATGTCTCAGATAAAGGCCATTGTGGTTTTGTTAATATTCATGCACAAGACTATGATATATCGGCACTGGGTTATGTGATTGAGTTACATGACGCAGGGCGACAACTTTTTGCCAAGTTAAAAAAGCAATCTAATATCACGCTTTATTGCCCAGCTACAGTTGAACAAGTTCAGCGTAATATAGACTGCGTTGAAGTAACGCTTGATAATGGTACGCAATTAACAGGTGATTTACTGATTGCAGCAGATGGTACAAACTCGCCGATAGGCCACCAATGCCATATTCAATGGCAACGTGAGCCTTATCACCAAGTCGCCGTAATTGCTAATGTCAAAACAGAAATAAACCCAGAGGGAAAAGCCTTTGAGCGTTTTACTGAATTTGGCCCATTAGCCATGTTACCGATGAGCGAAGGGCGTAGTTCATTAGTGTGGTGTCACCCGATTGAAAAATGGGATGATATTTCACAGTGGGATGATGAAACAACCATCGCACATTTACAACGTGACTTTGGCTGGCGTTTAGGAAAAATAGAGCATATTGGTAAGCGAAATTGCTATCCTTTAGCGTTACAAAAAGCCAATCAAATTATTAGTCACCGTTTAGCCTTAGTAGGTAATGCATCACAAACACTCCATCCTATTGCAGGACAAGGCTTTAATCTTGGTTTACGTGATGTTATGGCGCTCGCCAATACGCTCACTCAAGCGATTAATACTAATACTGATATTGGTAGTTACCGAGTGCTCTCTCAATATCAACAACTTCGCCAACAAGATAGAGAAAAAACAATCTCTATTACTGATGGGTTGGTGAAAGTGTTTGCAAATCGTTGTGTGCCACTGGTTGTTTCTCGCAACTTAGGGTTAATGACGATGGAGTTGCTCCCAATGATGAGAGATAAATTGGCGCATCAAACACTGGGCTGGACAGACTAGAGCGTGTTGATTTTTAATGGTCAATTTTCATCCGAATCTATAGGGCTGTTTTTAACGTCTATTTTTATTTTAAGAGGTCATTGTTAATATCAATCAATCAATCCCTAAAATAGTAAATAGTTTGCTTTATAAATTTTTTTTGTTGTAAAAACGAGCAGAAAAGAACAGCGCGCTCTAAAAAAAACGCTTTTTAGGATATTTTATTATGAAATCATTTGATGTTGTTATTGCTGGTGGTGGAATGGTTGGGCTTGCATTAGCCAGCGGATTACACGGGTGTGGATTACGTATAGCGATAATAGAAAATCACCCAGTAACAAAACATTTTCACCCGCAAGATGATTTTTCATTACGGGTATCCGCTATTAATACTGCCAGTGAAATGTTGCTGAAAAAATTAGGTGTTTGGGAAAACTTAAATGCTTTACGAGCAACGCCTTACCAAGGTATGGAAGTTTGGGATCAAGATAGTTTTGGTCGTATTGAATTTTCGGCACAAAAAGAAGGGTTCAGCCATTTAGGCTCTATTATCGAAAATAACCTCATTCGAGAAGTGCTTTGGCAAAAATGTGAAAGCCACAGTGATATAACCTTCTATTCATCGACACAAATTGAACGTGTTGTTTGGGGTGAAAATGATGCATTTATTACCCTTAATGATGGTGAAATGTTGACGGCAAGATTAGTTGTCGGAGCTGATGGTGCTAATTCATGGTTACGCAAACATGCCGATATTCCTCTGACTTTTTGGGATTATGAACATTATGCATTAGTTGCTACTATTCGTACTGAACAACCCCACGACAATGTTGCTCGCCAAGTCTTTCATGGTGAAGGTATTTTAGCATTTCTACCTCTTTCTGATCCTCATACTTGCTCTATTGTTTGGTCTTTACCAAGCCATCTAGCTGAACGCTACAAAAATGCAGATAAAACCTTATTTGAGCGCACATTAGGTGTGACATTTGATATGCGTTTGGGTCAATGTGAATTAATAAGTGATCGCATGACAATACCATTAACTGGTCGCTATGCACGCCAATTTGCAGCGCCTCGTTTAGCGTTATTAGGTGATGCGGCACATACTATTCACCCTTTAGCTGGACAAGGCGTTAACCTTGGTTTTATGGATGTTGCAGAGTTAATTGGTGAGATCCGCCGCTTAAAAGCAGAAGGGAAAGATTTTGGTGAATATCTTTATTTGAGACGATTTGAGCGTCGTCGCAAACATGCGGCCGCTGTAATGTTAGCCAGTATGCAGGGATTTCGTGAACTTTTTGCCGGAAATAATCCTGTCAAAAAATGGGTTCGAGATATCGGCCTTTCGTTAGCGGATAGTTTACCGGGCGTAAAACCAAAGTTACTTGAACAAGCAATGGGTCTTTCTGATTTACCTGAATGGTTAAGTGATAAAAATTTCACTTCAGTTGAAAAAATCTAATTCCTCCCTTATTTCACATTACTTTTATTTATATCTGACTGAAGAAATAGAACTAAAAAAATCTATTTTTTCAGTCTATTCTTTGCACTAATTCCTTTTTTACAGGAATTCCTCGCTAAAAATGAGCGCTGATACGCATAATTGCAATCATTAGTTCTGCATACTCATATCTCTCTATTATGATTGAGAGACACAATACCCTATTTTAACTTATGGTTTATTTTTTCTGGCAATGCTAAGTTCAAGAGGATGGTATCGTTTGCGTTGTACGTTAATTGCTCGTATTTGTTAAATCCATGTTTAAAAATAAACTTAAACTCGTGATTAATACACTGATTTCTAATCAAGTTTAATTTTATATTTAACAAATTGCGTTCTCTGAATAATCTAAAGTAAAAGTAGAAAGAGGGAAGAATGGCAAAACAGACTCCGTTGTATGATGAGCACGTAGCCTGCGGTGCTCGTATGGTCGATTTTCATGGTTGGATGATGCCGTTGCATTATGGCTCTCAAATAGATGAACATCACAATGTACGCAGTGATGCAGGTATGTTTGATGTTTCTCATATGACCATTGTTGATTTACATGGCTCGCAAGTTAAAGATTTCCTACGTTATTTATTAGCGAATGATGTTGCTAAACTCACCGAAAAAGGTAAGGCGCTTTATACCGGAATGCTTAATGCATCAGGTGGTGTAATTGATGATCTTATCGTCTATTACTTTGATGATTCTTTCTATCGCCTTGTGGTGAACTCCGCGACTCGTGAAAAAGATCTGGCATGGGTTGAACAACATGCTTCAGATTACGTGGTTGATATTACTGTTCGTGATGACTTGGCTTTAATCGCGGTTCAAGGCCCTCACGCACAAGAAAAGGTTCAACGATTATTGACTGAACAGCAACGCCAAGTTGTTTCAACTATGAAGCCTTTTTATGGTGTAGAACTTGATGACTTATTTATCGCAACAACAGGCTATACCGGTGAAGCGGGTTATGAAATTGCGATGCCAAAAGAGCAAGCAGTCGATTTCTGGAAAAAATTATTAGCGGTGGGTGTTAAACCTGCCGGATTAGGTGCAAGAGATACATTACGCTTAGAAGCTGGAATGAATCTTTATAGCCAAGAGATGGATGAAACTATTAATCCGCTTGAAGCTAATATGGGGTGGACGATTGCGTGGGCACCTGAAGATCGTCAATTTATTGGTCGAGAAGCATTAGAAAAATTACGCGCAACAGGCACAGATAAACTTGTCGGCCTTGTTATGCGAGAGAAAGGTGTGTTACGTGCAGGTACTGCCGTACACTTTACTGATGATTTGGGTGAATTAAGAGAAGGTGTGATTACAAGCGGTACTTTTTCGCCCACATTAGGCTTTAGTATTGCATTAGCAAGAGTTCCCGCAGGTATTAAAGATAGCGCAATTGTATTAATGCGTAATCGTGAAATGCCAGTAGAAGTTGTTAAACCTGGTTTTGTTCGTTCAGGTAAAGCATTGGTATAACACGCACAATTATTTTAAATGGAGAGTAAGGTCAATGAGTCAAATACCTAGTGAATTAAAATACGCGCAGTCTCATGAGTGGGTCCGTTCAGAAGGCAATGGTGAATACACTATCGGTATTACTGAACATGCACAGGAATTATTAGGTGACATGGTGTTTGTTGATCTACCTGAAGTGGGTAGAGAAGTAGCAGCCGGTGATGATTGTGCAGTAGCGGAATCAGTAAAAGCTGCATCAGATATTTATTCACCATTATCGGGTGAAATTATCGCAGTAAATGAAGAGTTAGATGGTTCTCCAGAGCTGGTAAACAGCGCACCTTACGGAGAAGGTTGGCTATTTCGCATTAAAGCAAATAATGAAAGCGAATTAGATGACCTACTTGATGCTACTGGTTATCAAGAGTTGGTAGATAGCGAAGAATAAAACTAAGCGCCCCGTCAAATCATACCGGGGCGTTTTTATTTATTAGCTTGTTATTTGTTGCTATCACTACGTTCTTAAGCCATGGCTATTACCTATCCATTCATCGTGAATTCAGGAAATTACTTGCAATGACACAGAGTTTAAATCAGTTAGAGTATCGTGATGAATTTATTCGTCGCCATATTGGTTCATCACCAGAACAGATTAAAGAGATGCTCAGTGCTGTTGGCGTCTCCTCATTAAATGAATTAACCCAAAAAATTGTTCCAGATAATATCCAACTAGATACTCCACCAAATGTGGGTGCTGGAGCAACAGAGCAAGAAGCCTTGGCTGAACTTAAAGCCATTGCCAGCCAAAATAAGCGTTTTACTTCTTATATTGGTATGGGTTATGCGCCTTCTGTATTGCCTCCCGTGATTTTACGTAATTTATTAGAAAATCCAGGCTGGTATACCGCTTATACACCGTATCAGCCAGAAGTGTCTCAAGGCCGCCTTGAATCACTGCTGAATTTCCAACAAGTCACTATTGATTATACGGGAATGGATCTCGCTTCTGCGTCGTTACTCGATGAAGCAACGGCTGCCGCTGAAGCAATGGCGATGGCAAAACGTGTAAGCAAACTAAAAAATGCAGATCGTTTCTTTGTCGCTGATGATATTCATCCCCAAACCCTAGATGTGGTAAAAACACGCGCAGATACCTTTGGTTTTGAGGTTGTTGTTGATAAAGCGGAAAAGGTATTAGAGCTTGAAGGTGTTTTTGGTGTGCTATTACAACAAGTTGGCACAACAGGTGAAGTTCATGATTACAGTAAGTTATTGGCTGAACTGAAAGAACGCAAAATTATTACGAGTGTTGCTGCCGATTTAATGGCGCTGGTGGTATTAACAGCGCCAGGTCATCAAGGTGCTGATATCGTATTAGGTTCAGCACAACGTTTTGGTGTACCAATGGGATACGGTGGCCCTCATGCGGCATTCTTTGCTTGTCGTGATGAATATAAGCGAGCAATGCCTGGTCGTATCATTGGTGTGTCTCGTGATGCAGCAGGTAATCGTGCATTACGTATGGCAATGCAAACACGAGAACAGCATATTCGTCGTGAAAAAGCCAACTCCAATATTTGTACATCTCAAGTTTTACTTGCCAACATTGCTGCTATGTATGCGGTTTATCATGGGCCTGAAGGGTTAAAAACCATCGCTCAACGTATTCATCGTTTAACTGATATTTTGGCTGCGGGTTTACAACAAAATGGCATGACCTTACGCCATCAAACTTGGTTTGATACCTTAACGGTTGAAACAGCAGATAAAGCCGCTGTATTACAACGTGCAAAAGACGCTGAAATTAACTTGCGCACGGATATTGTGGGTGCCGTTGGTGTCACATTAAGTGAAATAACAACTCGTGAAGATGTATTAAAGCTTATTGAGATCCTTAGTGGTAAAGCATTAGTAGGTGATATTGATACACTTGATAAACAAGTCGTTTCATCTTCAGCATCTATTCCCGCGTCTATGCTACGTAAAGACACTGTGTTAACACATGAAAATTTTCATCATTATCACAGTGAAACTGAAATGATGCGTTATATGCATCGTTTAGAAAATAAAGACTTAGCTTTAAATCAAGCAATGATCCCATTAGGTTCATGCACGATGAAACTAAATGCGGCTGCTGAAATGATCCCAATTACATGGCCTGAGTTTACAGAGCTACATCCATTCTGCCCAGCCTATCAAGCGAAAGGCTATCAGGTGATGATTGGACAATTGGCTAATTGGCTTGCTGCATTAACCGGTTATGATGCAATGTGTATGCAACCAAACTCTGGGGCTCAAGGGGAATATGCGGGTCTATTAGCAATCCGCCGTTATCACCAAAGTCGTGGTGATAATGCACGTCATATCTGTTTAATTCCAAGCTCTGCACATGGTACTAACCCTGCGTCTGCACATATGGCAGGCATGACTGTGGTGGTTGTTGGTTGTGATGACAATGGCAACATTGATATTGCAGACTTAAAAGCCAAAGCAGAAAAACATCAAGCTGAACTCTCTTGCGTAATGGTGACATATCCATCAACACATGGTGTTTACGAAGAAGGTATTCGTGAAGTTTGCGAGATTATTCATCAATATGGCGGACAAGTTTATCTTGATGGTGCCAATATGAATGCGCAAGTAGGGATAACTACACCAGGCTTTATTGGCTCTGATGTTTCTCACTTAAACTTGCATAAAACCTTCTGTATCCCCCATGGTGGTGGTGGTCCTGGTATGGGGCCTATTGGTGTGAAATCACACTTAGCACCATTTGTACCGGGGCATTCTGTTGTTGAAATGGAAAATGTCACCACACAAGGTGCAGTTTCTGCTGCCCAGTTCGGTAGTGCTTCAATATTACCAATTAGTTGGATGTATATTCGTATGATGGGGTCGCAAGGGCTTAAACAAGCAAGCCAAGTGGCAATCTTAAATGCGAACTATATTGCACAACGTTTGAAAAATGACTATGACATTCTTTATGCTGGCGCTGATGGTTATGTCGCACATGAATGTATTATCGATATTCGCCCATTAAAAGCGAATTATGGTATCAGTGAAATGGATGTGGCTAAGCGTTTAATTGATTATGGATTCCACGCTCCAACCATGTCCTTTCCTGTTGCGGGTACATTGATGATTGAGCCGACAGAATCAGAAAGTAAAGTAGAAATTGACCGCTTTATTGAAGCGCTGCTTTCTATCCGAGCTGAAATTGCACAGGTAGATAAAGGCGTATGGCCAATTGGTGACAATCCATTAGTTAATGCACCTCATACACAATATGAATTAGTACAAGAGTGGTCACACAGTTATAGCCGAGAATGTGCTGTGTTTCCAAGTGAAGCAACGAAACAAAGCAAATATTGGCCAGCGGTTAAACGTCTTGATGATGTATATGGCGATCGTCATTTACATTGTTCATGTGCGCCAATTAGTGATTACGAATAAGCTTTAATCTAACAATATTTCTAAATTAAATACCGATGGTTAAGTTAGCCATCGGTATTTTTTTGTTGTTACTTCAACCAGCCTTTTTTCTGCGCCTCTAATAATTGAGGGTAGAGATATTGCCAAAACTCTGGCCACTGTTTTTCAATAAACAGGTTGCGCGCTAATACTTGTTCTAAGCGGATATTATTTTCCACCCAACTTTGACCTTCATTATGTAAGTTCATCAGCATTGGCATGGCGCGATCAAGAATATTAGCAAACTGAGATTCAGGTGTTTCAGCAGCATCATATTCCAGCCATAAATTGAGGAAATATTCACTTTGTGGGGATGGTAATAAAGCAAAAATGCGTCTTGCGGCTTTTTGCTCGTGTTCTTTGATTGCTTCACGAGCAGCAACGTCATACACCATAACGTCACCAGCGTCGATCTCAACGATATCGTGGACTAAAGCTAATTGAATAGCACGTCCCATATCAATATTGCCTGCATAAGGTTGGAAACTCATTGCGGCAACCGCAAAATGCCAGCTATGTTCTGCCGTATTTTCAGAACGGCTATTGTCTAACACATTATTTTTACGATAAACACGTTTAAGTTTATCTAATTCCATAATGAAATTAATAGTCTCTGAAAAGGGGCCAAAAGCCCCATTAGGTTGTTGTGTCATAAAAATCCATTCTGATTTAAATAAGAGTTACTCTTCTTCTAAAGAATAAGGAAGAGGTTTAATGGATAAGCGACTGATGTTGTCGCCTTGGACACGAAATACGCTGTCAGCTTCCATGTCGTTATTCATAATAACTTCTGTAAGGATAGTATTGTCAGCCATACGTACAGCACTTAATACAGTGCCCGTTTTACGCCATTTATCTTCACCCAATTGCCACTCAATACTACCGCCAATTTCTGGTAACTCAGTACTACCACCAGATAATAGATACATAGCACGTTTATTGGCACCTCTGAACTTCGCACGAGAGACCATTTCTTGACCAGTATAACAGCCTTTTTTAAAGCAGATGCTCAGAGGTAATGCTTGTAGGTTTGTTGCTTGAGGTAAGAACTGTTCGATATTTGGGGTATCAATAATAGGGTATCCAGCTTCAATATCTAAAGCTAACCATTGTTCACTATCACTTGTTTCAGCTTTTAATGTCGTGGCTAGATTTTTTGCTGTTTCTTCGTCAGTGACAATTAAGAAGCGCTCAGTAGGTAAAGGTAATTGAAGAATATAAGTATTATCGTGATTAACGACTTCATTCGCTTTGCGAGGAATATTAGGAAAATAGTCAGCTAAAGCTTGAGCTGCGCCTTGCCCTGCTAATCCTAATAATACGGCTTGTGTATTTTCGGCTAGGGTTATTTTTGAAAATACTGCGTATTTCTTTAATTCAGTCAGTTGTTTTTGTGCGACATTCTTACGCAAAATATAAGCAAAACCGTCTTGCATATGGAAAAAGCGTAATGTGCTCCACATTTTTCCTTTTGCTTCACAGTGTGCTGATAGTGTATGCGTGGTTGCAGGAAGTGCTGTAATATCGGTTGTTAATTGGCCTTGTAGATATTTTTCACTGTCAGCACCGGTTGCTGTTATCAGTGACCATTCATCTAAAGAAATCAGTGTTAACGGTAAATTGATTGCCGCATGAGGGCGTTTAGCCTGAGTCGAATTTTGAGTCATGATGTCACCAGCGATTAAATTAATCAGATACATCAGTTATGGTAAAAGAGTCACGAGACAATGCAAGTCATTATTATTTATAACGCACAGAAAATGAACCTGACAGATGACCATTAAGAGTGTATTCAATATGGTGTCTATGAGACGAAACCTGCAAACTGTGATCATTTTGATGTTAAAAATTTCGTGATAAGACTATCATCGAGGTAGGAAGAAATCGTAGTATTTCTTGATTTGAACAATGTAAAGAGCAGAGTATGACTATCGATATAGAGAATAAAGCACGAATTAACTGGGCATGTCGCCGTGGAATGCGCGAGCTGGATATTTCTATCATGCCTTTTTTCGAAAATGAGTACGATACGTTATCTGATAACGATAAAGCGCTTTTTGTTCGTTTACTCGAATGTGCAGATCCTGATTTATTTAACTGGTTAATGAATCATGGTCGTCCTGACGATGAATCGCTCTATTATATGGTGAAGTTAATCCAAGAGCGTAATCGGGCGAGAATGGCAGAGATCGTTGATAAATATTAATAAAAAAAACGTATAAAATCAGCGATAGGCTAAATAATAATTTTTATTGGTTATAAAGACGCCTTTATTATCTAATAAAGGCGTTTTTTATTTTTATATAAAAATAATATTAGTTATGTTCTAAAATGTGATGAAATAAAAAACAGGTTTGCGATAAAAATGCGTGTTATCTCTATAAATCATCGTTTAAATGATCTTTTTTCATGATTATCTTCTGAGTATTTAGTAAATCAGGTATGCTCATTTTATTAAAACAGCAATTTAAAAAGAATAAAGATTACGTACTTATTATTAAATTGTTTTTTTGATTAAGTATAAAATAGTCATAAATAATAAAAAATTAAATCTAAAATGTAAGGTAAACTATTTACAAGGTTAAAAAAGAAGTTACATTATAAATAGGTTATTCTTTAACGTTATTTATATCGGTATAGAACTAAAGCAGGAGTTAATATAACTCGTGATCTTATGGAAATCGCATCTTACAGTGTCATGGTTTACACAACTCTTTTCAACGGCAATCTATGTTGCTTTTGAAATAGGCTTATTGCTATATCCATGGCCTCCCGATTTTATTTATATTTGGGTGCCTTTGTTACTATTTTTGATTGGAAGCTGGTATTTTACGCAAAAAAATATTAGTCGAATCAAAGGTGATTTTGCTTTACTGAATGGTAATCGAGTGCAATGGAAACTTCATGAGTGGCAAATTACAAAGCGTCCCTGGATTAGTCGATTTGGTACTCAAATAACGTTGACCTCTATTTTGAATAAAAAACAAATCACGTTATGGGTCGCTTTTGATAGCATGACTGAAAATGAATGGCGTAATTTTTCGCAACTGTTAATGCAATACCCAGATATTTAATCTCTGGGCATTCTATTTATAAATTTTCTTCTATTTCACGTAAAATTTGCATACACCATTGTGATAAACGTTCATCAGTTTCTTCAAATTGATTAACGTCATCTAATGCAAGGCCAACAAAATGCTTACCATCATCTGATAATGGTTTTGGACTGACAAACTCATATCCATCAACAGGCCAGAACCCAATAAATTTAACGCCACTTGGCAATAAATGATGGTAAAGCATACCTAGTGCATCAAGAAACCATTCGCTGTAATCGACTTGGTCACCCATTCCATACATCGCAATAAGTTTGTTTTTTAAATTTAATGTTGGCAATGTTTCCCAAATGTTGAGCCAATCTTCTTGGATTTCGCCAAAATCCCAAGTGGGAATACCTAAAATAAGAATGTCATATTGCTCCATAAGCGTGATATCACACTCTTGAACATTATGAAGATCAACGAACTCTTCACCGAGAATATCACGAATTTTTTCTGCCGCCATTTCGGTGTAACAGGTGCTAGAACCGTAAAATAGACCAATTTTCATAAAGATTTTTAGGATATTTTTGCCAATAAAGGTCACTATTGTATCAGAAAAAAAGTTTTATAAGGCATAATGTAAAGGCAATAAACTAAAGAGCAGGAGAGTAAGACTGTGCCACAAACCAAATTATCGATAAAAAAAACAACGCAGACTCATGAAGATACAGATATTATCATTGAGCAATTTCTCGACAATATTTGGTTAGAACAAGGATTATCAGCCAATACACTCAGTTCTTATCGCTTAGATTTACAAGCATTAGGTCAATGGCTTATACATCATCAATCGGATTGGTTATCTGTGACCACCTTGGATTTACAATCTTTTCTCGCGACGCGTCTTGATGAAGGCTATAAAGCCAGTAGTGCTGCTCGTTTGCTCAGTACAATGCGTCGATTATTTCAATATCTTTATCGTGAAAAATTACGCTTAGATGATCCTAGTGCATTACTCTCAACCCCAAAATTGCCAAAACGTTTACCTAAAGATTTAAGTGAACGGCAAGTGGATGATTTACTTAATGCGCCTTGTATTGATGAGCCATTAGAATTACGTGATAAAGCAATGCTTGAAGTGCTTTATGCCTGTGGACTTCGGGTTTCTGAATTAGTGGGATTATCTCTTTCTGATATCAGCTTACGGCAAGGTGTATTAAGAGTGATCGGTAAGGGTGATAAAGAACGATTAGTCCCTTTAGGGGAAGAGGCTATTTACTGGTTAGAACAATATCTGCAATATGGAAGACCCACTTTAATGCAAGGAAAAACAGATGATATCGTTTTTCCTAGCCTAAGAGGGCAAAAAATGACACGACAAACTTTCTGGCATCGGATAAAACATTATGCTGTGATTGCTGGAATTGATACTGAAAAGTTATCACCCCATGTGTTGCGCCATGCATTTGCAACACATCTTTTAAATCATGGAGCAGACTTGCGTGTTGTACAGATGTTATTGGGGCACAGTGACCTCTCTACAACACAGATTTATACCCATGTTGCAACAGAGCGCTTGAAAGTGCTTCATCAGCAACATCATCCAAGGGGATAGCCACCAACACGCTGGCATTAAATAGGAATTTAAATGAAAAAGAAATTACTCTGGTTGCCAATACTATTAAGTATGGTGTCAATGCCTGTGCTTGCTGACAATGCTTCTATTGAAGCACAACTGGCTAAAATGCAAATTAAAGCAGAAAGCATTCAACCAACCCCGATTGTTGGATTAAATGCAGTGTTATCAGATAAAGGTATTTTTTATATAACTGACGATGGTAAATACCTAACAGCAGGCCCTATTTATAATATCAGCAGTGGTGAACCTGTTAGTATTGCCAATCAAGTTATTATGAAAAAAGTAGATTCACTTAAAAATGAAATGATCGTTTATAAAGCGCGTAATGAACGCCATGTGATCACCATTTTTACTGATATTAGTTGTCCTTACTGTCAAAAACTTCACCAAGAAGTACCTGAGTTAAATAAACAGGGGATAACAGTACGTTATTTAGCATTTCCTCGTAATGGTGTTGGCAATAATATAGTGAGTAAAGAAATGAATGCTGTGTGGTGTAGCGGCTTCCCTAATAAATCATTAGACAGTGCATTTAAAGGTGACAAAATTATTCCCATTGATGAATGTAAAAAAATTAATATTAATGAACATTTTAAATTAGGTACCATGATGGGAATTCAAGGTACACCTGCTATTGTGTTACCTAATGCGAGTATTTATGGCGGGTATATTTCTGCTCAAAACCTTATTGAATTATTAGATAAAAAAGAGAAGTAATCACGTTTTATGGTCACTATTGAACCGACACTACGTCGTCGAATTGCACAGGCAACCCAATTGCCGGATCACTTAGATCCTTTATTACGACAGATTTATGCTAATCGTGGAATAACATCCGAAGTTCAACTAGAACGCTCGTTAAAAGGCTTACTTCATTATCAAGCATTAACTGGAATTGAAACAGCACTTACATTGCTCATTGAGGCCTTAAAACAGCAATCTCGTATCGTGATTGTCGGTGACTTTGATGCCGATGGTGCAACCAGTACAGCACTGGCCATCAAAGCATTACGCCAAATGGGATTTAAACAAGTAAGCTATCATATTCCCAATCGCTTTGATGATGGTTATGGCTTAAGCTCTCAAGTTGTTCATGATGTTGCAAAAAAAGGGGTTGATCTCATTATCACTGTTGATAATGGCATTTCATCTTTTGAAGGTGTGGAGACTGCCCATGAATACGGTATTCGAGTCCTAGTAACAGACCACCATTTGCCGGGGCAAACATTACCAGCTGCTGATGCGATTATTAATCCTAATTTGGCTGATTGTGATTTCTTATCTAAATCATTAGCTGGTGTTGGTGTTACTTTCTATTTAATGACGGCATTACGAGCTGAATTAGAAAAATTAGGTTGGTTTGAGCAACACAATTTAGCACGTCCAAATATGGCTGATTTTCTCGATTTAGTTGCATTAGGAACCGTGGCAGACGTCGTTCCTCTTGATGAGAATAACCGCATTTTTGTTTATGAGGGATTACGTCGTATTCGAGCTGGTCGCTGTTGTGTAGGGATAAAAGCACTTACTGAAGTTTCTCGTAAGGAGCTATCTCAGCTGGTAAGCAGTGACTTAGGTTTTTCTTTAGGGCCACGTTTAAATGCTGCGGGGCGTCTTGATGACATGTCAGTAGGCGTTGCTCTGCTTCTAACGGATAATATTGGCTCTGCGCGTGAAATTGCTAATGAACTTGATGGTTTAAATCAAACGCGTCGTGAAATTGAAGCGGGTATGCAAGAAGAAGCCTCCTCTATTTTCCGCCAATTTATGGGCACTCAACATGACTTGCCGAATGGCTTAGCGATTTATCATCCTGAATGGCATCAAGGTGTTGTGGGTATTTTAGCGTCTCGTATTAAAGAAAAATTACATCGTCCTGTTATTGCTTTTGCACCTAGCGGTGATGGTCTATTAAAAGGTTCCGGTCGTTCAATCAGTGGTGTACATCTTAGGGATGCACTAGAACGATTAAATACTTTAAACCCTGGATTAATGCTTAAGTTTGGTGGGCATGCAATGGCGGCAGGACTTTCACTTGAAGAAGATAAATTCCCGCTATTTCAGCGTCATTTTTCGTCTTTAATGTCTGAATTGGTTTCTGACGAGCAGTTGCAAGGTGTTATTTTATCTGATGGTGAACTAACAGAAAATCAATTATCGCTACCTATTGCTGAAATGCTAAGAGAAGCAGGCCCATGGGGGCAAGCTTTCCCTGAGCCATTATTTGACGGCAAATTTATGTTGTTGCAACAGCGTATTGTAGGGAGTAAGCATTTAAAAATGATGCTTCAGCCTGTAAATAGTCATCTGATGATTGATGCCATTGCATTTAATGTTGATATCAATATTTGGCCTGATAACAGTATTAAAACAGTTGAATTAGCTTATCGATTAGATGTGAATGAATTTAGAGGGCAAAGAAATGCACAATTACTTGTTGAGCACATTTGGCCTTGTTAATTCGAATAATTTAAGCAATTTATTGTGATATAAAGTAAAAGCGTTGTTATGGCAACAACTATTGAGTAGACAATTGTATATAAATGCTATAAACCCGTGGATATATCCGTTACAATATGCGGTTCAAAATTTATTCCAATTGTTTTTGAAAACAACATAAAGACGAAAAAGCATGTTTGAAATCAACCCAGTAAAACACCAAATTGAAGAAGTCTCTGAAAGAACAAATGTTCTCAGGGGGTATCTTTGACTATGATGCCAAGAAAGAGCGTTTAGAAGAAGTTAACGCTGAATTAGAACAACCTGATGTGTGGAATGAGCCAGAAAGGGCGCAAGCATTGGGAAAAGAGCGTTCATCTCTTGAGGCTATCGTAGAAACTATCGACCAATTAGACCAAGGACTAGAAGACGTTTCTGGTTTACTTGAACTAGCGGTTGAAGCTGATGATGAAGAGACATTTAACGAAGCCATTGCTGAATTAGATGTGTTAAATAAAAAGCTTGAGCAATTAGAATTCCGTCGCATGTTCTCTGGTGAATATGACAGTGCGGATTGCTACCTTGATTTGCAAGCAGGCTCTGGTGGTACAGAAGCGCAAGATTGGGCAAGTATGCTGATGCGCATGTACTTACGCTGGGCTGAATCAAGAGGCTTTAAAACGGAAATTATTGAAGAATCTGACGGTGATGTTGCAGGATTAAAATCAGCGACTATCAAAATTATTGGTGAGTACGCTTATGGTTGGTTGCGTACAGAAACAGGTGTTCACCGCCTAGTTCGCAAAAGCCCATTTGACTCAGGTGGCCGTCGCCATACCTCATTTAGCTCTGCCTTTATTTACCCAGAAGTTGATGACAATATTGATATTGAAATCAATCCAGCTGATTTACGTATTGATGTTTATCGTGCTTCAGGTGCGGGTGGGCAGCACGTTAACAAAACAGAATCTGCGGTACGTATAACCCACGTTCCTACAGGTCTTGTCACTCAATGCCAAAATGATCGCTCTCAGCATAAGAACAAAGATCAGGCAATGAAGCAGATGAAAGCGAAGTTATACGAGCTAGAAATGCAGAAGAAAAATGCAGACAAGCAAGTAATGGAAGATAATAAATCCGATATTGGCTGGGGTAGTCAAATTCGTTCTTATGTTCTTGATGATTCACGTATTAAAGATTTACGTACTGGTGTGGAAACACGCAATACACAAGCAGTGTTAGACGGTGATCTTGATAAATTTATTGAAGCTAGCTTAAAAGCGGGCCTGTGAGGAAAAACATGTCGCAACAGCAACAAGGTGCGGAGCAGGCACCTGATTTAAATAACGAACTGCAAACACGCCGCGAAAAATTATCCGCTTTACGTGATAATGGTAACGCATTCCCAAATGATTTCCGCAGAGATGCATTATCTGACGAATTACATCAAAAGTATGATGCAATGAGTGCAGAAGAGTTAGAAGCAGCGAATGTGGAAGTTGCTATTGCAGGTCGTATGATGACTCGCCGTATTATGGGCAAGGCATCTTTCGCTACATTGCAAGACATGGGTGGTCGTATTCAGCTTTATGTTTCTCGTGATGATTTACCAGAAGGTATCTACAACGAGCAATTTAAAAAATGGGATCTTGGCGATATCTTAGGTGCTCGTGGTCGTGTTTTCAAAACGAAAACAGGTGAATTAAGTGTTCACTGTACAGAAGTGCGTTTATTAACTAAAGCACTGCGCCCGTTACCGGATAAATTCCACGGTTTAGCTGACCAAGAAATGCGTTATCGTCAGCGTTATTTAGACCTGATTTCTAACGAAGAATCACGTAAAACTTTCCAAATTCGTTCACAAGTTATGGCGGGTATCCGTCA
Organism: Proteus sp. fly-1008; assembly: GCF_040140305.1. NCBI lineage: Bacteria > Pseudomonadati > Pseudomonadota > Gammaproteobacteria > Enterobacterales > Morganellaceae > Proteus > Proteus sp. fly-1008. The sequence continues at coordinate 150,804 of NZ_JBEEWH010000003.1, read as the reverse complement.
ATTTATGGTGAACAAAGGTTTTATGGAAGTTGAAACGCCAATGATGCAAACCATTCCTGGTGGAGCAAGTGCACGTCCGTTTATTACTCATCATAATGCGTTAGATATTGATATGTATCTGCGTATTGCACCTGAGTTATATTTAAAACGTTTAGTTGTGGGTGGGTTTGATCGCGTATTCGAAATCAACCGTAACTTCCGTAATGAAGGGGTATCACCGCGTCATAACCCAGAGTTCACTATGATGGAACTCTATATGGCGTATGCAGATTACCGTGACTTGATTGAATTAACGGAAGAATTATTCCGTACATTAACTGAAAATGTACTGGGCTCTTCGTTAGTGAAATACGGTGACCAAGAATTTGATTTTGGCAAACCATTTGCCAAATTAACCATGAAAGAAGCTATCTGCAAATATCGTCCAGAAACTGTTATGGCTGATCTTGATGATATGGATAAAGCAGTTGCTATTGCTCAATCTATTGGTATTAAGATTGAGAAAAGCTGGGGTTTAGGCCGTGTTCAGTGTGAAATTTTTGAAGAAGTTGCAGAAAGTCACTTAATTCAACCTACATTTATCATTGAATACCCGGCAGAAGTTTCACCATTAGCTCGTCGTAACGACGATAATCCATTTATCACTGACCGTTTCGAATTCTTTATTGGTGGTCGTGAGATTGGTAATGGTTTCTCTGAGCTTAATGATGCACAAGACCAAGCAGAGCGTTTTGAAGATCAAGTTCGCCAAAAAGAAGCAGGTGATGCTGAAGCGATGTTCTTTGACCACGACTATATTACGGCATTAGAACATGGTTTACCGCCAACAGCTGGCTTAGGGATTGGTATTGACCGTATGGTAATGTTATTTACTGACAGCCACACTATCCGTGATGTCATTTTATTCCCGGCAATGCGTCCTAATAAATAATTATTATTTTAAATAAATCATTTATTTAACAAAAAATAAGTTATTGATAAAGCCACCGAAAGGTGGCTTTTTTACTTTTAATAACAAAACATTATATTTTTTATGATGACAAAATAATCATTTGAATAAGAAGGGGATTGCTGTTCAATAAAGGGGGCGTATAATCAGCAAAATCAAGTGCGGGCGTAGTTCAATGGTAGAACGAGAGCTTCCCAAGCTCTATACGAGGGTTCGATTCCCTTCGCCCGCTCCAATTTTTCATCGTGAATTTTCTTGATCCCATAAATTCGATTGCTTAATCTGTATACAACATTAAGTTGATATTTTACATACCTAATATACCAATCTTAACGCAGGAGGTTAAAATGGCTATTACAAGTAGTACGTTCGGTCGTACCATCCTGACGGGAAAAGATGCAGAACAAATGCTTAAGCAAATAAAGAACTCTAAACCTAATACTAAACATTCTTCAGAAAATGCACGCCAGGATCGCCAAGAAACATCAAAAAATGCATAGTTTAAATTTAGGCTAGGTTATTGAACTAAAATGGAATTATTACAACCTAACCTAATCATTCTTCCTTTAAATCAATATCATAGACATAAAAAATTTTAGTAGTGGTTCAAAAGAATATCAACCGCTAAAGTCTTTCATTCAAAAAGATGCCTTATTATTCCAAGATGGTTGTATCGCTCAAACATATATTGTAGTTGATGACAATATGCGAGAAGGCAAAAATAAGCCTATTGACATTTTTCCTTTCAAAGTACTAGGGTATATTACATTAACTTGTAGTTAGGTTATCCTTGCTCTACTTTTAGCTAATTAAGAATATTCTAAACCTTATCTTTCCCTTCAATTATCCTTTTATCTCTTTAATACTTCTTATTTGTTTTTCAAGTCGCTAATTTTATAGTTTGTTGATTTTAAATGATTTTTTTGTTTTTTATTTAAGGTTATAAAAAATGATACATAAGTAACGTTTTTGCTTATCTTAACTAACCCTTTTTATGTATAGAAAACAAAAAATCAATTTATAAAAAAAATTAGTAAAAAATTAAAATAAATTGAAAAGATGTCGATAAAAGTACATTACACCCTATTGGGATTACTTTATCTTGTTAGTTGAGAAATTCGATGCAGAAACTTCGTAACATTACTATTCGTATAATGATGATAGTAATACTGGGTACTTTATGTGTGTTATTTGGCGGTGTGAGTCTTTATAGCGCATGGTCACTATCACAAATATCTGAAGGCAATCAGGCTGATAATCAAATAATAAAGCAAATGGCCGCACTTAGTCAGGGAAATGACCAATACTTTCGTTTTACTTCACGGCTTAATCGTTTGGTAGAACAAAAAGCAGAGGGTAAAGAAGTTGACTTTGCACAAGCTCAAATCGCAATGGAGAACATGGAAAAACAGATCGAATATATGAAATCGGTTTCTCCAGGGCCTATGGATGCAAATACCTCTCAAGAATTGATGGAGATTTGGTTAGCTCTTTTTGAACAAGGAGTTAAAAAACAAATGGCACTCGCATTAAATGGCACTATTGAAGAATATGAGCAACATGCTAGAAATGTCACTCCTGCATTAAGTCGCGAATTTGGTGACATTACTGAAAAATTTAATCAAATTGCAAATATAAAAATTGATAGAACGATAGAAGAGGTTGATGAACTTATTGAAATAACTCAAGTTGTTATTTTTATTAGCGCAATTTTAGGTGGGATTATTCTTATTCTCACCGACCGTTACTTGGTGTCCATGTTACAAAAACCATTAGAAAGTATTCGCCAGCATTTTGTAAAAATTACAGAGGGTGATCTTAGTCAACCACTAGAGCATTTTGGTAATAACTGTGCAGGGCGATTAATACCATTATTAAATGGAATGCAAAATAGCTTACATGAGGCAGTGAGCACTATCCGTCAGGGAAGTGACAGCATTTATCGAGGTGCATCTGAAATTGCGAAAGGGAATAATGATTTGGCATCTCGTACTGAAGAACAAGCGACGGCATTAGAGCAAACAGCCGCAAGTATGGAAGAAATTACCGCTGCGGTTAATCAAAATATGGAGCATGCTTACCAAGCAAGAGAATTAGCTGAAGTGGCGTCAGTCACTGTTGAAAAAGGTAATGAGTTAGCTGAATCTGTCGTCACAACGATGGATGGGATCTCTGATAGTTCAAGCAAAATTGCTGATATTATTAATGTTATCAATAATATAGCGTTTCAAACAAATATACTTGCACTAAATGCATCGGTAGAAGCGGCTAGGGCTGGCGCTCATGGTCGAGGTTTTATGGTAGTGGCAAATGAAGTGCGCAATTTAGCGGGAGATAGCGCAAAAGCCGCTAAAGAGATTGAAGTACTTATTGCTGACTCAACGACACGAGTGAAAAAAGGTGCCTGTTTAGTGAGTGATATGGAAAAAACAATGGAAGATATTTTGACAGGAGTAAAACAGGTTACTTCAATAATGAAAGAAATCACTATTGCATCAGAGGAACAAAGTAAAGGTATTGGTCAAGTAAGTGTTGCTATTACTCAAATGGACAGTGTGACGCAACAAAATGCCTCTTTGGTTGAACAGGTCTCAGCAGCGGCCATTTCATTAGAAAGACAGACCGAAGAATTACAATTATCAGTACAAAAATTCAATCTTGTGCATCATTAATATCGAGATACTTCCATAAGTCATGTGTCTAAGGTGGTAAGTTTTTACTCGTTAGACGCATAGATAAAATAAAAAAGATATATATAATTCTATATTTATTCAATATTGATAAACATTTACTCAATCAGCTAACCAATCATTGACTGAGTATTAACATGATAATAATTTTTCTAAATCCATTAAAAAAATAAAAAAATTTTATAAAAAACAGACTATTTATAAAGAGTAAACTCATTTATTTTATTTTATTTTTAATAGATTGTAGAATATTTTCTATTTTGTTTCTTATAGTCAATCAATCATTGATTATGTTTTCTTTAAGATGATTTTAATTTTCTAAAGGCGCTAATATAATTTACCTCAAGATAAATAATAATAATAAAAAGAGGTGTGTGGATGATATAGCGCCAGATTTTTAGATCATTTTTTTTATATATTGTTCTGTTTTGCTTATAACATCTTTGTATTGAGGATGATTAATGTAGGCATCATTGACGGTTTTGTTTATATCTTGAATTGCGACTTCTTTTTGTTTGTCTGTTAAAGTCAATAACAATGCTTTTAATACTACTTTTAATGCTGCGATTTCATACTCTATATTGACAACTTTTTTTTCCATATGCCCCTCAAAAACAATGCTACATTACTGTGTGATTAACTATTTTTTATATTAATTAATTGCTTAAGTAAAACCAAGGAAAAAATAAATCAGCCAAAAGGAGCAATAGTTTTATGATGATTTTATTGAAAAATAAAATTGGGAATATTTGAGCTAGGAAATAATAACTTAATGAATTTCACTTAAGATTGCATTAATGGGAAGAAATTAATGCATATCCTATATAACAAAAGAAGTAGGATGCAATATGCACCCTATAATATTTTGGTAAACATAAAATTGAATAACTTTCTTCACTAAGCTTGAGTGAGTTTTTTTACATATTGCTCTGTTAAGTTAATAACTTCATTAAGCTGAGGATATCGATTTGATGTGTCTTCAATTACAATAGATATATTGCCTAGCATATCTCTTCTTTGTTTATCACTTAGCGTGGAAAGTAAAGATTTGATAACAATTTTTAGTGCCGCAATTTCGCACTCAATTTCTTTTAAATTTTTATCCATGATTTACCTGCCAGTATTTAATGGATGAGTAATATAGGTAATTTTTTTGTTTATCACAATTATTGAAGTATATTATTTAGAGATGTATCGCACATTATGCCTAATATTCTAATCTAATATAAAATATTAGAAATAATTACTAATTTCTAAATTCTACCAATAAATATTGATATAGCTTTATTGATACTTTCCAACTTTTAGATGACTGAGCGATGTGGTGCATTTTGATCTTGTATCTGTTTTTATTTAAAACACTTAACTTTTGCTTATATAATAAGCATTTTAATTATAATTGTAATAAGCATCTTTTAAAGATGGTCTAAATTAGTCTTAATGTGTTGTTTAATATTTAAATGAGGAGTTATATTATTCAGTGTTATTCAGCAAATATTAAAACTTTTATCAGTAGCGATTTATTATTAGATGAAAAACAGAATACTTTATTTTTTTTGATAGTCAAAAAATGAAAATAAAAAAGAGCTATGTATTAAAAACACAAAGCTCTTTTTAGAGGTATAGATTATTGATTATTTTGTTTTACAAAAGCGACATAAGCATCAACCCAATTTTGCATAAAACGTGCTGTTTTTTCAGAAAATTCTCCATCTTCGACCATTTCATCATACCACTTCAGGTAACACTCAGGCTGATTTAAGGTCGGCATATTTAAGAAAGATAACGAGTTACGTAGATGCTGTTGTGCTATAGCTGTACTAATATTACCGATTGAAACCCCGATAATACCAGCAGGAATTTTATCCCAAGCATTCATTCCATAGGGGCGGGATGCTTGGTCTAGCGCATTTTTGAGGACACCAGGAATAGAACGATTATATTCTGGAGTGACAAAAATAATACCTTGGCACTCTTTTACACGTTGCTTGAAACTGATAACAGTAGGAGGTGTATCATTATCATCATCTTGGTTATAGAGAGGAAGGTTACCGATATCGATAAATTCGTAAGTAAACTCTTTAGGGAATAACTTAACTAATGCATTTGCGGTTTGTTTGTTATACGACTCTTTTCTTAAACTACCGACAACAATACCTATTTTAAAATGATTCATCTTACTTCTCCTATATTGAAGGATAGAAAAAATATCAGTGACAATATCTAATACTCATTTCTTGATTTTATCTTAGTCGTTAAAGAACGAAAACAAAATATAAGCTTAATTATCACACGTAAATGGTGTAAACAAATGATAAAATTAGTATTATTATTTTTATTATTATCTGGTATTATTTTACTGAAATAAAAAACAACCATTTTATATGACAACATTTTTACTAAATAAATCCGACATTCAAAAAATGACATCTTTAGTGTGATGTAGGTAGTGTTTCAAGAAAAAATAAATGAAATGATAGGAGCACTCATTGCAACCTTGAGTGTTAGCCTATTTATTTAGTATGCAGTAGGTAATAGAAAATTATAATAAAATGGCTTAAAATGCGACAACTCATATGCTCTTATTTTTAAGTCTGATCGGGATTAAGGAAAAATGATGTCCTTATTACAAAATAAAAAGAATGTCCTTGCTGTATTTATAACAACCAGCATTCTCGCTTTATCTGGGTGTGTTTGGTCAGATCAAACACGTCCAGTTGAGACGCCAGCACCGGTGCAAGCTCAAGCAACACAGCCCGTTGCTATGACTCAGCCAGTAGCAACAGCACAACCGATTTCTATGACACCTACAGCAGGATCTGTTGACAGTGGTGTAGATGCAAGAAAATTAGGATTAGCACCGCAAAGCGCTTGTATTAAACAACTTGATTCTCTAAAAACTTTTTCTCCATCGGATTATCAATCTATGATGAGTTCATTTAAAGAAATTAGTGAAATTAATGCGATGTACCGTAGTGTTCAAGACACGGCAAGTAAAGATAGCTTAGATTTACTAAAAATGAGTATTGAATCAAAAACAGAAGTTTTGTGTGCAAAAGTTCGCTATCTGTCGATTATGTCTGTTAATTCGACATTGAAAAAACTAGGTGAATAATTACTATGAAATTAAAGCAGAGTGTTTGTCTCGCTTTTATGCTGTTTCCAACACTGTCGTTTGCCAATAATGAGTTTAATTCTGTTATTGAAGATTTTGACCGTTATTTTGAAACGCAAGAGCCAATTAAAATTGAGCCTAAAACATCTGCTACAATTTCATCGTCAACGAGAACCGGTCAGGCTAATCGTGGAGTAAACCGCACAACAACGGTATCTCAACAAAACAAGCCAGAGCAACGAGTTAAGCCTTCTGTACAAATAAAAAAAGATAATCAGGTGGTCGAGTCAGTAGAGACACCTGATATCACGCTGGCTGAAAATTGCCCAATATTACCTGCGGATTATTCTAAATTTAAGAGTGATAATACTCGCTATTTGACTCCCTTACTTTCATTTGTTCCGATTAAACCTCAGTTTACACCTGAAGATCTTAATCGATATCAGTATAGAAATAATGCTACGGTCTATAACCCGTTAGCGCTTTATTCGAAAGAAAACTATTCAAAACCTCAACAAAATGAAAATTTCTTATTAGATATTATTCCAGGCACATTTTATTCTGTGACTGCAATTCCTTTCCATTTTGCATATCAATTTAATCGCTCTGTGCTTGATCATAAACAACCTCTTTTTAATAAAATGTTGTTGAATCGTTTAGCCGACACAAGAAATAAATATCAAACTCTGTATCAGAAATATACAGAGCAAACAGTAGCGTTAAAGGAACATTTAGAAAAACTTCAAAATGCGAATAACCAAATTAAGCAATTGGAACTATCGCTGGCTGAAACAGAAGAAAAATTAGCGACTGCAAATAACTTACTCAATGATGATACATTGAAACAAGCTGTTGCCAAGCTACAAACAGACCTGGAAGAAACAAAAGAAGAACGTGATTTATTAATTAAGCAATTAGCAGATAAAGAAAATGTGTTAAGTGCAACAACTGCAAAAAACACAGAACTAGCAAAACAACAGCAAGATTTTGAAAAACAATCAGAAACACTTAAAAATTTAGAAGTAAAGTTTACTCAACTTGAGCAAGAAAAAGAGCAATTACAATCCCAGTATTTGCAGGCTCAAGCACTACTGAAAGATGATAGTGCTAAAAAAGAACTTGATAAGTTACAAAACTCACTTGAGAGTACGAAAGCCGAACAAGAAAAACTGTTAAGTCAATTAAATGAAAAACAAACATTATTGACTAAAGTCGAGCAAGAAAAAGAAAATGTTCAGGCTCAATATGCACAGGCTGAACAATTACTCCAAGGTAGTCGTGAGCAAAAAGAACAAGAGTTAGCCAAGCTAGAAGCTGTAAAAAATAAAGAAATAGCAGTATTGGAAAAATCGTTATCGACAATAACCAATGAACAAACTAATTTGGCCAAGCAACTGGCTGATGTACATAGCCAATTAGCAACTATCAAAAAAGAAAAAGAAGATATTCAATCCCAGTTTGTGCAGGCACAACTATTATTACAAGATAACACTGCGAAAAAAGAGATAGAGAAACTACAAAGTACATTATTGAAAATCACATCAGAACGTGAAGATTTATCTAAAGAGCTTGCATTAAAAGTAGTAGAAGCAGAAAAACAACAAGATGCTAATAACAAACTTGTTGATGAACAACGTCAAGAAATAGCACAATTAAAAATACAAGTTGAAAAAAATAACCAAGAACAAACTCAACTAAACAAGTCACTTTTAGCTGTTCAACAACAAAAAGAGCAGGCTGATGAAAAGCTGAAAGCTATACCAGAATTAAAATTACAGTTAGAGAATAAAATAACAGAATTAGCTGACTTGAAAAAAAGCTTATCTGCAGGTGAGAAAGCAGTTGATAATTTAATTACAGATAAAAATAATTTAATTGCTAAATTAGAAAAAGCGCAGAATGAGTTGTCGGCTAAATATCAGGCATTAGATACTCAATTTAAAGAAAGTAATATTGCATTAGCACAACTAACGGTGAGTCAAACAGAAAGTGCCAAGGCTTCTGCATTATTGGAAAAGCAACTTACTGAAAAGCAAAATGTTGTTGATAAATTAAGTAATCAATTAGCTGATGTAAAAGCACAATTAGAAAAACAAAATATAGAAAGTACACAGCAAATTAGTGCGTTAAAGCAACAGCAAACAGAAGCGATTGGACAATCAAAACAGCAAGAAAAGACATTGGCTGACACCCAAAAAGAGATGCGTGATATCACCAAACAGCTTGAAACTCAACGTGCATTAACTCTGTCTTTGGAAGAAAAGAGTACGCAATTAAACGAGCAAATTAAGGCAAAAGAAGCTGAATTAGTGAAAGCTAATACTGAAACAAGCAATGCATTAAAAGAAAATAAAACATTAAAAGAGCAGCTTGAGAAAATAGCAGGTGAAGGGCAAATGATCGCGGGACAACTTGCTTATGCATATTCAATTATTGGTAAAGATAATGCTCAACGCAATAAATCTATTCTATCTGAAATTCAAAAACAAAATTATATACAGTATGACGATAATACCTATTTTAAAATTTTAAAACAGGGTAAACCTGTTGATTCAATTACAGGTAAAACGGTTATATTTACGATGCATGAAGAGTTAACCGACGGGACTGTAACGCTTAATTATGATAAAGCTAAGCCACTTACTTTACCTTATCGTCAATTACCATTACCACTGAATACCTTTATTGCTAAAGCTGGTATCAATGGTAAAGCTAAAATTTATATAAAACCAGGTGGCGGTTATGGGAAAAATGGTGTTCCTGGACAAGTACCACCGGAATCAATGTCTATCGTGACAATTGAAATTTTAGATGTTAAATAAAAATGATTAAATGATAGTATCAGCTCTTTTTTTCCGTTAAAAGAAGAGCTGGTTTTTATTTATTTCCATAAGAATAGATCATTCTTTAAGCAAAGATCCCTTTCTAATAACCAATCTTTTAGTTTCTGACAATTTTCAGGATACTCTGGGATACTATTCAAAATTTTCCATAAAGGTTTTAATAATTCAGAACTCGGTGTCACTTCCCGTATATAATCTAGTGTATTTGTGATCTCAATATTAAAAGCAGGTTCGGTTTCCCAATGTTCTAAGAGTGACTGAATGCTTTTTTGTAATAAATCATCAATAACAATCAATCTAACATTATCTGTACTAAGTTTAATATTGATATCATCTAAAGATAAAAAAGAGTCTTTTGTATTTGATAGTTGTTTTTCTGCAAATGACTTAATGTTTTCACACTGCATAATTTGAAACTCAAGTTCTTTTTTTGTTTCATAAAGGGTGAATAATTGAGGTGTAATATGTTGAACCCACCAAACAAAAAGTGGTTTTATAATGGCTTGAATTAAGCGCATATGCTCATTGATATTAACGGTTGCTTTTAATGACTGATCCCAATCCATTACTGTAAAAATAGAATATGACTGCGGTGTATGAAAAGAATGGGAAATCTCAATGATGTTACGAATATCCTCTTTAGTAATAGCGATAAGGCAATGTTTTTTCCGTAAAAACCAAGTAGATTGTAATAAGCTATCTAAATTTTCACGGCATAGTATGCGAGATAATATTTTTATCTGTTGCTCATTGACATTGCTTCTATTGGTATGCAAAGAAAACTGTAGGTTAAATAGTCTATCTACAGTTTTTTTATCATTGCTAACCATCATTTTTTTTAGTAACGCTAAGTAGCCATAATAATGAGGTTGGGTAGGGCATCTATTTTCTTTTATCACGATATACAACTCACTCATAAGAATAAATTCTAAGTATTCTAACGATGAATGGCTTTTTTATATTATGATAATCGACCAGATTTTTTATAATTTTAATCTAAGGTTTCTCGCTTTGCTCGGTGTCATATTGAAACGACGATGGTAGCTTTGTGTAAAGTAAGATTGACTTGAAAAACCTGATTCCATTGAGATATCAACGATACTCATCTCTGTGGTAAGTAGTAATTGATGTGCATAAATGATCCTTCTTTCGCAGATCCATGTTCTTGGTGAAGTTCCATAAACATGGTTAAAAAGCTCTTTAAATGTTGTTAACCCCATACCAAATTCACGAGCAAATTGTTTGAGCTTCCAATTTTTTAAGTGATTTTTTTCCATAAACAGTTTTAAACGATCTATTTGGCGATGACTGAGTTGGCGCAATAATGCCATTAAGTCTGAGCCTTGTTCTGTTGAAAGCAGAAGGATTAAAAGTTCTTCAATTCGTAACTGTGTAAATGTCTCAGGGCAAGAGTGAATAGTTATATACTCAAAACCATTGCTACAAAATTGTATAAGAGGCGAATTTTGAAAACAGATAAATGCGCTCGAAAAATCCTGATCTCTTTCTATTCGACTTAGAATATCATTGTATTTTGATATGAAATCTCTTAAAAAATCATCAGAGAGAGGTATGTAAATAATCTCTGTTGGCTCTGTAGCGGGTGTTTTTATTGTGTAATTACCTTGCTGTAAAAAAATAACCTGATCTTGATTAACCGTTACTGTATCTGTGCAGTTTTGTAAAATAAGTGCATTTTTTCGTATGATAAAGAGTGCTTTTTGCTCATTTTCTAGTATTTGGTATTGTGGATAAAAATAAGATTTCTTTTGAATTAAGCAATCATATTGGTTTTTATTATCACATGGTATGGTATTCATTTTTCGCCCAAAAAATCATTATATAAGTATCATTGTATTTTTATAAAAATAAAATAATAGTATTTATAAAAACACTTCTTTATTATTAAAACGCTATTAAAAGTAAAAAGAAGAATATTTTCTTTAATTTGATGCGGTTTTTTTTTAGATATTAGACATTGAGTTTCTATTGCTGATTTAAGATAAGTAAGTTTGTCAATTTTAAGATGTTATTAATGAATTGCAAAAGAAAATTTAAAAAAGGAAAGATTTTATCAGTAGTAATAAAGGATGCTAAGTATATTTATGTAATAAATATTTTACACTTTGTTTTTTTATTATTAAATTATATTGTATAACAAATAGTTGGGTTTATTGTTTTCCCTTTACAGTGTAAAAAAAAGTGAATACATTTAAAATGTAAATATACTCTTTATTTTTTAATTGTGATTTATTTGATATCAGTTTGTTGATGTTATTTTAGTTTATTGAGAATTTTATGTGTAAGAAAATTTAATACTAAAATTTAACTAATTTAATTTCACTTAATTTAAATAACTTAACGTGATTATAACCTGCGTTTTTATGGGTTTCTATAAAATGAAAAATTTGTTTGTTCTTTATGAAGAAGAAGCAGTTTTTTCTCTCATTATTTTTTATTTATGCGACTGTAGTCTCAGAATTTTATGGGAAATAAATAGAGTAGAGCCGTTAAGTTTAAAATTTTTTAAATAAAATTCCCAAATAAAAAGATAAGTATGTACATATAATGTTAATTTGCATTAAAAAATATTTATCCAAAAAACTAAGATTTTTACAAATTGGTTACATTGTGGTTGGGTTATTTAAATAAATAGCTTTATAGTTTTATTCTATTTAATGCAATTTATTTTAAGGAGCAAATCAATAAAGTAAAAGGTAATAATAGTCTTATTACTGGCATTATGCTTGGCATAAATTTATTAAAATAATGAATGCATAAGTGTATTTATTGTCAGGGAGGTAGGGTATAGCTAATTATGGAGAATAAGCGGACACTGCGAAATATTATATTTAGTGGGATATGGATAATTTGGACTCTTGCATTAATTGCCTTTTGGCGTTCCCAAATGGCTGGAGAGTTTTTGATTATCTTAATCCTAATTTTTAGCATTATTATTTATTCCATGACTTTGAGGTTAAAAAAAACCGCTATGTTTAGTCGTAAAACTGAAACACCAAAAGTAGCAGATCCTGTTACGCCAGTTATAACAGAAGAGAAAAAACCGATGCCAGAGCAGAAACTGTATACTATTATTGCGAAAGGAACGGTATTTCAAGGTGATATTAATGTCGATGGCGATATCCAAATTTGGGGTAAAGTATCGGGAAATATTAATGTCAAAGATGGTGTCATTCGTGTTATGCATGCAGGACAAGTTGAAGGTGAATTAACGGCTCCTGATATTATTATTGATGGTTTTGTTAAAGGCATTTGCGCTGCAAACAATCTAGATATTTTAGAGCATGGGGAGTTACGTGGTACTAGTCGTTGTGGAAGTATGTCTATTAAGCGTGGTGGTATTTTTACAGGGCAATCAGAGCAAGTTGAACATCAAGCTAAATCAGTTGCTCAACAACGAGTGGTTTCAATCAAAGAAAGTGCTAATGTAAATAAAGATAAAGTAACGGCACCTGTAGAAAACCAACTAAAAGAAAATAAAAAATAAGTCTTCTTTTCTTTTCATTATTTTTTGCTTGTCCTATTTTATCGATATTACCTTAGTTTTGTATAAATAGAGAATAACGATGAATTTAGAGACTCCTAGACTACACTTACGAGAATGGCGTGAAAGTGATAAAGCGCCATTTTTTTATGAAGTTAACTCCTCATCTGAAGTAATGCGCTACTTTCCGCGTACTTTATCTCAATTAGAAAGCGATAAAATGGTTGAGACTATCCGTGAAAAATTTATTCAACAAAATGGATGGGGAATGTGGGCGGTTGAATTAAAAGAAAACCAAGAGTTTATTGGCTTTGTTGGGTTAAATATTCCAGTAGCCTCTTTACCTTTTAGTCCCTGTGTAGAGATTGGCTGGCGTATAGGACAAAAGCATTGGCGTAAGGGATATACTTATGAGGCCGCATTAGCCGTATTTAGATTTGCTTTTAAAACGTTGGAACTTGATGAAGTTGTCGCTTTTACCGCGGTTTCAAACCTTCCATCTCAAGGTGTGATGCAAAAATTAGGTATGCATCAATCTGATAACTTCTTTCATCCCGCATTAGATAAAACCCACCCTTTAGCGGAACATGTTTTATATCGATTGAAGAAATCTGACTTCATTTTTCAGTTGAACGAATAGTACGCTTTTTTTCAGGAAGCGGAGGTACCGGTTTTTTATCATCAATAAGATGACGTATTGCCAAAATTGGATGATAAATCAGCATCCGTGGACCAGCCCAACGCATGATTTGTTTCATGGTTTCTCTTTTTATAGGTTGGTAACAATGGATGGGACACTGTTTACAGGCGGGTTTATCTTCACCATAGCGACATTTATCTAATCGGTTGTAGGCGTAATCGATTAATTTTTGATAATAATCTGAATCGGTCTCAGGGTGTGATTTTGCATAAAGAGAAACCATTTTTTGAATAGTTTCTTTTTCACGAGAAATTCTTTTTCCTGACATATCCTTCTCTCTTAGTAATATGTTGCATTTATTATGCATCTTATCATTAAGCCTATAGAGACGCTAAAAAATTATTTAATGAACTATGATGAAAAAAATTTAGTAAAAAGGCTTTTCTTTTTTCCTAGAATATAATACTGTGTTTATATACAGTTTATTTGCCTTTAAATGGTGAAACCAATGCGTGTGGAAATTTTATTTAATAAACAATCTAAGATAACCGACTCATTATTTCCGCTTTTAGAACACGAATTAAGAAAAAAGATCATTCCAGAATACCCCGATATGCAGTTTCGTATCGCCTTCAGTAGCATGAACTCAATTCAAGTTACAGGCATAAAAGATGAAACTAAACACGAACACATTATGGAACTTATTCAAAGTGTTTGGGAAGATGATTCTTGGTTACAAACAGATGAAGATTAAAGTTCAATAAATAAAGTCCTTACGATTGCCAGAAATAATGGTCTTTTATTTTTTAAAGTTAAAAGCACATTAACTAGAAACGGAAATCACTGGCAATCGAATTTTAAACAGTATATTTATCAATGACGACAAATTTTATTTTCACTTGTCGTAAAGCCACCTTCAGCAGGAATAAATTTTCCTTTCTTTTCTAAGAAATCAACTAATTCAGTTGCTGTCATATTTTCAGCTGAACAAGTATGAAATCGAGAGTCATTGCCAAATTTCTGATGAATAGCATCAATAAGTGACGCTTTGGTAAAAGCAATGTCTGAAGAAAGGATCATTTGTAAAACTTCATGACCGTGAATTGATGACATGTTGAACCCCTAAAAAACAAAAGATACATTAATTATGCATCTTTATGGGGTGATATCTTTGTTTTTAATCATAAAAAGCGATGACATTAATCATCGCTTTAAAAAGATCATTATTTTTCACTTCGTTGAAGTATTTTTTGCATTTCATCTTTGAGATGAAGTTTTTCTTTTTTTAGTTTGACCACTTCATCATTATAGCCTGCTCCATTAGGGCCTTCTAATTTTGCAATTTCTTGATTGAGTCGATGATGTTTATCGTAGAGAGCCTGAAAGCGAGGATCACTGTTTCTTAGTTGAGAAACAAGCGCTTGTTGATTTGAGAACATATAACCTCCTATGAAAAGAAATTGGGTCTCTATTTCAGTATAATCATAGATTGGATATCTGCATGGTGATGTATCACAAATTTACATTTCATAAAAAAACATGATTTTTCTTTTTAAAACATTCGGAATTATCCTCTCATAGTGATATTTACTAAGATGTTAGCATTCAAGCACTAAAAATATTAGTATTCAGATAATGAGTAATAAAAATATCTGACTAATTTTATTAACAGCGAAGTGTTCGCTGTAAAAATGGAGAAAGTGATGAACAAAGTAATATTATCTTTAGTTGCAGCAATGTCTTTATCTGCATGTGCTCAAGCTACCGACAGTTTAGATAAAGTTGCGCCTTATCCTAAAGCTCAAGAAAATCAAGTTCGTCATGTTATCGAGTTAGAACAAAAAGATAATGAAGGTAATTACCAAGTTGAGTTAATCGTTGGTAAAGAGCTAAAAGTAGATTGTAATCATCAGTGGTTTGGTGCTGAACTAGATGAAAAGAATTTAGAAGGTTGGGGTTATAGCTATTATGTTGTTGGTGATTTAAATGGCCCAATGTCTACTATGATGGGTTGTGCGGATAATACGAAAAAAGATGCTTTTGTTCAGGCCAATATGGGCTCTGATGCCTTCATCCGTTATAACAGCAAATTACCTATTGTTATTTATGCACCAAAAGACGTTGATGTGAAATACCGTGTTTGGTCTGCTGCTGATACTATCCAAGATTCAGTTAAAAAATAACAGATAACCTTATTTAGGACGACCTTAGTTTACTAAAAAGCCCTTTGTTGTTGAAACAAAGGGCTTTGTTATTATTGAAGTTAAAGATTAACGGATAACTAAAACTGACATTTTTGCATGACGTACAATAGATGATGCTGTTGAACCTAATAAATAGGATGAAACATTAGGTCGATGTGAAGCAATTGCAATTAAATCAGCATCAATGTGGCGGGCATATTCTAAAATTTCATCTTTTGCATTACCAACACCCACATTACATATAATTTGTTCATCAGGAATTTTAGCGTCTTTGATCATTTCTTGTAATGCGACAAAAGCAAGACGAGTACGCTCTGATGAATCTTTGAATTTTTCAGGAATAGCCGCAAATTCAATACCAAAAAAAAGTTCGGCGTTAGGAATAACGGTGAGGAAGTGGATCTCAGGTTTACCCACCTTTGCAATTTGTTCAATGTGAGCGATCAGTTCCTGAGAAAGTTCATCTTCTAAAATATCAATAGGAACTAGGATTTTCTTATACATTACAAACCTCACTTAGCGTTAGTTTAAAATATTTACTATTATTACATAATAGTGAAAAATAGCTGTGATCTGTGTTTTAAATAAGAGTGAGAATGATTATTTACTGCTTTACATTATAAATCATAAAAAAGTAAATAATGGCTGAAATAATCTCAAAAATATAATTAAAATAAGTTATACACCTTAACTTACTGACAGAAAAGCAATTAATAATATCGTATTAAAAATAAAAATTCTTTACCTTGCACTCAAAGAGAAAATGCATAAAAGAATGATTATCAATTATATTATTGTTCTGTATCTATAAGATTTTATTGGTAAAAATAAGAGACATAAAGAATTAAATATGGCATATTAATAGGTAATGACATCTCAATATGATGTCTGGACAGCAATCTTAGTCCCTAAACTGGATTGTTATTCAGAGTCGTCCTTTATCCTCACCAATGAGTTATGGAACCTGAAATAACCTATGGAACTCTATTTGGCTATTATAAATAGAGTAGGCTATTTAAAACCAAATAAGATTATTATTATGACACATAATCACATTGATGATATTGAGTTGGATCGGACTAGTAATACGCAGTCTGAAAAGTTTAAAGCAGCTAAAAAAAGCACGCTAGTGAGCGTTTTTGTTAATATTTTCTTATCCATTTGGCAAATTACCGTAGGCTTTTTCTCACACTCTCAAGGCTTAATTGCGGATGGTATTCACTCACTTTCTGATCTTATTGCTGATTTTGTTGTTTTAATTGCTAATAAAGGCAGTCAGAAACAACCCGATGCAGATCACCCTTATGGTCATCTGCGTTATGAAAACGCAGCTTCACTTATCCTTGGAACTATTTTATTAATTGTCGGTTTAGGTATGGTGGTTTCTGCAATTCATAAAGTTTTAGATCCTTCAACTATTCCTGAAGTTCATCGCGTTGCATTGTATGTTGCTTTATTGGCATTAGCAGCTAAAGAAGGGCTCTTTCGTTACATGCTTGGTGTCGCTAAAAGAGTGGATTCTAATATGCTAGTTGCAAATGCATGGCATGCGCGCTCAGATGCCGCCTCTTCACTAGTTGTTGCTATTGGTATTCTTGGTAGTCTTGCTGGATTTAAGTTCTTCGATCCTCTTGCAGCATTAATTGTAGGTTTATTTGTTGGTCGTATGGGGTGGCGTTTTACTTATCAAGCTTTGCAAGATTTAATGGACAGAGGGGCAGACGAAGAAACCTTGGAAGAAATTAAACAGAAGCTGATTACAACTCCAGGTGTGCAAGGTGTGCATGATTTAAAAACCCGCCGTTCAGGTGATTATTTATTGGTAGATGTACATCTTGAAATAAAAGGGGATCTCACTGTTAGTGAAAGCCATGAGATTGTCGTCAGTGCTCGCAATAATGTTTTACAAAATAAGCAGATATTAAGTGTGATGGCACACGTAGATCCTGCCTAAATTAAAAATAGAATAAAAAGGTAATGGTTGATTTCCATTACCTTTTTTTGTTCCTCAAAAAGATCTATTTACTACTTTAGAAATTAACGCAATTTTCTTTTACGTTATCACTCAATGCCGCAATCAGATTATCTACCGCGCATTCAGCCATTGCGTAGCGAGTTTCTTTTGTCGCAGATCCAATATGTGGGACGGCAACTACATTTTTCATGCTCAATAAAGGTGATGACGGCGACAGTGGCTCTGTTTCAAAAACATCAAGTCCAGCACCTGCAATATCTTTTTGTTCTAGCGCATTAATTAATGCTTTTTCATCAACGACAGCCCCTCTACCTGCATTAATTAAATAAGCGTCGGGTTTCATCATTGAAAACTGATTTTTGCTTATTAAATGATGTGTTTCTGGTGTTAATGGTAAGGTGATACACACAAAATCAGATTGCTGTAGTAGCGTATCTAAATCACAATACTTAGCATCAAAACGGTCATTTACATCAGTATATTCTGTCCGTGAGTGATAAAGAATATTCATATTAAAACCAAAATAGGCGCGTTGTGCTAATGCTTTGCCAATTCGGCCCATACCAAGAATACCCATGGTTTTATGATGAACATCAGTACCGTACCAATCAGGTGTGATACCTTTAACCCATAAGCCTTGTTTAATATTATCTGCAAGTTCTGGGATACGTCTTGATACAGCAAGCACTAATGCCATCATAGTGTCAGCAACGGTGTCTGTTAATACAGTCGGCGTGTGCATTAGCTTTATATTACGCTTAGTGAGTACATTAACATCGACATTATCATAGCCAACCGAAACTGTTGAAACAGCTTTTAAATGAGGAGCGTGGTCTATAAAGTTTTTATCAATATTGCCTCCAGCGCCGAGTAATCCAGAAGCATTGGCAAGTGCTGAACAAAAATCATTCGAGTCTAAAGAGAGCGTGTCAAATTGTTTGATATCAGCAAAACTAGACAATTTTTTGTACAGTGTTTCGGGAAGGCTTTGGTAGAGCAAGACAGTCGGTTTCATTATGTTCTCCATTTAATACTCATCATACTTCAAACCACAGCTACGTTTATTCGCACTAGTCACATACTAATGTATGCTCCTAGCGACTCATTCACTTTTCGCCTAGCAGTGATTTGAATTATTTAGAGTATTTATACAATAAAGTACTTATAAAATTGTATCTATTCAATTAAAGCATCTTATGAACTGTAAGTAATTTATTAAGGGGATCCTTACTCCGCTTAAACATATTAGCAGGGAACTTAATAAGGTATGATAAAACGTATTGAATGTCAGTTGTATCATGTAATTAACTGATTAATTAGGATGTAATCGTTTACTTTGAGTAGGTGTTTTTTTAGTGGCAAAGATATGGGGTGTATTACATGTTTTATTAACTTACTGTAATACAATTCTAAATTAAGGTTTTTATAAAATATTAGTGAGCACGAAAAGAGTGTAAACGTTTACACTAAATGTCGATTTGATCACGAAATTATTTTGTTGATCTTGTTAAACTCTGTGTCAGTGAACAGAAACCGACTTGCTCTTTTCCGTTGAATTGAATCAAAAGAGGTGAATGTGGAAATATTAGTGACAGGTGGTATGGGATATATTGGTAGTCATACTTGCGTTCAAATGATTGAAGCTGGTATGACCCCAATTATTTTAGATAACCTTAGCAATGCGAATGAAGAAGTGCTTAACCGTGTTGAAGCATTAACTGGTAAACGCCCATTGTTCTACAACGGCGATATTCGTAATGATCAATTATTAGCATCAATTTTTGCTAAACATACAATTCAATCTGTTATTCATTTTGCGGGATTGAAAGCAGTCGGTGAATCTGTTCAAAAGCCAATTGAATATTATGACAACAATGTTAATGGTACATTGGTGTTAGTGCGTTGCATGCGAGATGCTGGTATTAAAAGTATTATTTTTAGCTCGTCAGCGACGGTTTATGGGGACCCTCAATCTGTACCTATTAGTGAAGACTCACCGGTTGGTGGTACAACCAATCCTTATGGCACCAGTAAATATATGGTTGAGCGTATATTATCTGATTTATATGTTGCTGATGAAAGCTGGTCTATCAGTTTACTACGCTACTTTAATCCTGTTGGTGCCCATCCATCAGGCACGATGGGAGAAGATCCTAAAGGTATTCCAAACAATTTAACGCCATATATTTCTCAAGTCGCTATTGGTCGTCGTGAGCACGTTGCTGTGTTTGGTAATGATTACCCAACAAAAGACGGTACAGGCGTTCGTGATTACATTCATGTTATGGATCTGGCGGATGGCCATATCGCTGCGTTAAATGCATTAGGTAAAAAAGCAGGTCTACATATTTATAATTTAGGAACGGGTAACGGCACGAGCGTGATTGAAATGATTGAAGCATTTCGTAAAGCCAGTGGTAAACCGATCCCTTATCAACTACAGGCTCGCCGCCCTGGTGATATCGCTGAATGTTGGTCAAGCCCCGCAAAAGCAGAGAAAGATTTGCATTGGAAAGCCATTCGTTCAATTGATGATATGGCCGCTGATGCTTGGCGTTGGCAGTCACAAAACCCAAATGGTTATCTGAAATAAGATTTACAGTATTTAGATAATCTTGAATAAATAAGAGAGAAGGTTATGTCAAAACTGATTTTTGATCCTGTTGAACATCCTCATCGTCGCTATAATCCACTCACTGATCAGTGGATTTTGGTTTCACCTCATAGAGCGAAACGACCTTGGAATGGTAAAGATGAAAAACCTCAGATTGCGACTCTTCCCTCTTATGATCCACATTGTTATTTGTGTCCAAATAATACGCGTGTTTCTGGTGATAAAAATCCAGATTACACCGGAACATATGTCTTTAATAACGATCACTCTGCGTTATTACAAGATGAATATGATGTTGATCCTTCATTAAATCCTTTATTTCAAACTCAAGCTGTAAGAGGAATTAGTCGCGTTATCTGTTTTTCGCCCGATCATGGAAAAACAATACCTGAATTGCCTTTAAATAGCTTACGTAAAATTGTCGATACTTGGGATAACCAGATAGAAGAGCTCAGTAAAGAGTACCTTTGGGTTCAAGTGTTCGAGAATAAAGGTGAAACTATGGGATGTTCCCAACCGCATCCTCATGGGCAAATTTGGGCGAGTGACTTCTTACCTAATGAATTAGCGAGAAAAGATACACATTTAAAAGCGTATTTTGAAAAATACGGGCGTAATTTATTAATTGATTATGTTGATGCTGAATGTAAAGACGCAAGTCGAACCGTTGTTGAAACTGAACATTGGCTGGCAATAGTACCTTATTGGGCTGCTTGGCCTTATGAAACAATGTTATTACCTAAGACGCATATTCGTCGAATGAGTGAGTTAAATAGCGTTCAACGCGATGACCTAGCTATTGCAATGAAAAAGTTAACCAGCCGTTATGATAATTTATTTCATTGCTCTTTCCCTTATTCAATGGGGTGGCATTTTGCGCCATCTTTTAAAGACGGTAGAAATACCGATCATTGGCAATTACATGCACTTTATTATCCGCCATTATTACGTTCAGCCACTGTACGTAAATATATGGTGGGGTATGAAATGTTAGCAGAATCGCAAAGAGACTTAACACCAGAACAAGCGGCAAATAATTTACGCCAAGTAAGCGACATTCATTATAAAGAGCAACGTTAATGACCTTCAATATGGAAAGGTATTTTAGTTAATCAGCCTTTTGTACCAAATAAATTAAACCAGACATCTCATTATTTACATAATGATGTGGTGGGATTTTATTACTTAATTTTAAGCTAAGGATTTATTATGCAGGCACTTATTAATAATGTGACTCGTTCGTTTACATCTATTTTTGGTTATTCGCCTACACATTTTATTCAAGCGCCAGGAAGAGTAAATCTTATTGGTGAACACACTGATTATAATGATGGTTTTGTTTTACCTTGTGCTATTAATTATCAAATGGTCGTCGCAGCAGCAAAACGAGAAGATAATACTATTCGAGTGATTGCAGTGGATTACCAAAATGAGGTTGATGAATTTAGCTTTGATAACACCATTGAGTTTTTACCTAATAAAATGTGGGCTAATTACGTTCGTGGTGTTATTCATTTTCTACAAAAAGATAACTATTCTTTTCATGGTATGGATATCGCAATATCAGGAAATGTCCCTCAAGGTGCAGGGTTAAGTTCTTCTGCCGCATTAGAAGTGGCTATTGGTCAAACGCTTAAAACACTTTATCAATTACCTATTAGCCAAAAAGAGATTGCGTTAAACGGTCAAAAAGCTGAAAACCAATTTGTTGGTTGTAACTGTGGCATTATGGATCAATTGATTTCTGCTTGTGGTGAAGAAAATCATGCCTTATTAATTGATTGTCGCTCTTTAGATACATTTTCGGTGACAATGCCTGAAAACATGGTTGTGATGATAATTAACTCCAATAAAAAACGCGGATTAGTTGATAGCGAATACAATACCCGTCGCCAGCAATGTGAAGAGGCCGCAAGAATTTTAAATGTCACGGCATTAAGAGATGCGACATTAGCGGATCTGCAAGCTAAAAAAACATTAATGAGTGAGGTGGTTTATCGTCGTGCTCGTCATGTGATAACCGAAAATAATCGCACACTGAAGGCGGCAGAGGCTCTGCGTCATGGTGATTTAATCACATTAAGCCAACTTATGATGCAATCACATCATTCAATGCGTGATGATTTTGAAATTACCGTCAAAGAAGTTGACACCTTAGTTGAAATAGTGAAGTCAGTCTTAGGTGATCGTGGTGGAGTAAGAATGACGGGTGGTGGATTTGGTGGTTGTGTCGTAGCATTAGTGACACCTGATTTAGTTGATCAAGTCGTTGACTCTGTTAAAGCGCAATATGAGGCCTTAACAGGGTTGAAAGAAACTATTTATGTCTGCTCTGCAAGCCAAGGGGCGGGCTATTCGGAGGCAAAATAATGGCGACGAATGAAATCCGATTTCTAGAGCCAGAACAAATGACTGCACAACCCGCATCGGACGGAAATCCCGCACAAGTGGTCGTGCTTAAAAATCGTTTTGGTATGTCGATTTCTTTAATGGATATTGGAGCGACCTGGTTAACTTGTATTGTACCTGTTAATGGATACCGTCGAGATGTACTGTTAGGCTCTGCAAATATGAATACCCACAAACAGCAAACAGCTTATTTGGGGGCAACAGTAGGGCGTTTTGCCAATCGTATTGCTGGTGCAAAATTTGTATTAGAAGGTCAAGAATATCAAATCAGTGCTAATGAAGGTAAAAACACTTTACATGGCGGTAAACAAAACTTTAGTCATCGTCGTTGGGGGATCACGGCACAATCATCTCAATCGGTGACCTTTTCATTGATCTCAAATGAGGGTGACCAAGGCTTTCCCGGTACACTCAAGGCTAGTGTGACTTATACACTTACCGATAATAATGAAGTCTGTATCGATTATCAGGCAATAAGTGATAAAACTACGCCTCTCAGTTTAACTAACCATGCCTATTTTAATCTTGCAGGTGAGCACACTGAACGCACAGCACTTGAGCACGATTTAAAAATTTGCGCTTCTCATTATTTGAAAAATGGTGAAGGCAATATTCCTACCGGAGAGTTTGTGAACGTCGTAGGAACAGGGTTTGATTTTCGTAAGTTAAAGCGCATCGGTCTTGATTTTATGGTTGATGAGTGCCAAAAAGCAGCGAGTGGTTATGATCATGCATTTATTTTAGATAAACAGGCTATCGACGACAAAGCACCTATTGCAACGGTCATTGCACCCGAAGGTGAACTCAAAATGGATGTTTTTACTACTTTGCCTTCTGTTCAATTCTATACAGGTAACTTTTTAGCTGGTACAAAAGGAAAAAGCCGCCATTATGGTAATTATTCAGGGTTAGCTTTAGAGACACAATACTTTCCTGATGGGCCTAATCATCCTGAATGGCATGAAAATCAAGGTATTTTACCTGCCAATACGCCATGGAATAGCCAAACTATCTATAAGTTTTACTCTTAACAATAAAAGGAAAGTGTAAACGCTTTCCTTTTCACTATTTATTTGATCTTTTTACTTTTTAAATTTCACTTCTTCGCTGATAATCAAGCCACTTAAATTTTATTATTTCCTTTTTCTTTATTCTTAGATTAACTACCTGTTATTTTTTGATGATGGATAAAGGCGATCCATGAGGTGGATATGGCGACTATCAAAGATGTAGCAAAAGAAGCGGGAGTTTCTGTTGCTACGGTGTCAAGAGTCATTAATAACTCGCCGAAAGCAAGTAAGACATCAATAGAAACAGTTAATGCAGCAATGCAAAAACTAGGTTATCGACCTAATGCAGCGGCTAGAGCACTGGTCAGCCAAAGTACACAAACTTTAGGTGTCTTAGTCCATGATGTTTCTGATCCCTTTTTTGGCACATTAGTGAAAGCTGTTGATAATGTGGCAAGACAAGCAGGAAAGCATATTTTGGTGTGTAATGGCTATCATGATGCACAAGACGAACGTCAATCTATAGAGTTGTTAATTAATAGTCGTTGTGATGGTTTAGTGATCCACTCAAAAGCACTCTCTGATGAAGAATTACTCGCTTATGCTCATGAAGTCAAAAGCATGGTACTGATCAACCGCTTTATTCCTGAGATTGCGGAACGCTGTGTCGCTTTAGATAATTACAAAGGGGCATGGATGGCAACAGAACATCTTATTCGTCAAGGGCACACCAAGATTGCTTATATCTCTTCCACGCATAATATCGAGGACACCACTCAACGCCTTGCGGGTTATAAAGCTGCTCTTGACGCCAATAACATCATATTACCCGAAAGTTATATTGAATATGGTGAGCCTGAAGGTGAAGGTGGTGAAAAGGCAATGATGCATTTGTTAACGAAATCAATCGATTTTACAGCCGTAGTGACTTACAACGATTTTATGGCTGCTGGTGCTTTGTCTGTTCTCGATGAAAATGAGATCCCTGTACCTGAAAAAATCTCTGTTATTGGTTTTGATGATGTATTAATTGCCCGTTATATTCATCCTCGTTTAACAACCGTGCGTTATCCAGTACAAATGATGGCCGAACAGGCGGCTATGCTGGCGATTAGACTGTCTAAAGGTGAAATCCTTGAACAAAAACAACGTATTTTTTCGCCTACTTTAGTGCAGCGTAATTCTGTCTTTAATCTTAGTCATCTCTCTTAACCACACCACTTATTTTTATAATATTATCGATCCTCTTAATGGGGATCATCATCACCTTAAAGGCCATTCTTACCTAACTTGTGTAATCGTTATCATTTTGATATTTTTTTAATTTTATTTTAGGGCAGTTTCTTCTTTGGTGAATTTTAAAAAGAGGATTTTTGGCGTGAATTTGACTTTACTCTTCAGGGTAATCGTTTGTTTTTTATTTTTAGATGCATTTACGTAACATAAGCGACAAAATTGTGAAGGGAGTAACGGAAAAAGAGTGTGAAAACGTTTACATTAAAAGTCTATTCTCTCTATGGGTCTGAAAGGAAAATATTATGCATACAGAAGGTGTTGGATTAAGCACAATAGACTATGCAATTTTTGCCCTCTATGTCGTCATTATTATTAGTCTAGGATTATGGGTTTCTCGTTCAAAGGATGGCGAGAAAAAAGGAACAAAGGACTATTTCTTAGCAGGTAAAACCCTACCTTGGTGGGCAATTGGCTCTTCGCTTATTGCCGCTAATATTTCAGCAGAACAATTTATTGGTATGTCAGGTTCTGGTTTCTCCATTGGTCTTGCTATCGCCTCTTATGAATGGATGGCTGCACTGACACTGATTATTGTGGCGAAGTATTTTTTACCTGTATTTATCGAAAAAGGTATTTATACCATTCCTGAATTTGTTGAGAACCGATTTAAAAGCCGTAACCTAAAAACGATCCTTGCGGTATTTTGGCTCGCATTATTTATCTTTGTTAACTTAACCTCTGTACTTTATTTAGGTTCATTGGCATTAGAAACCATCCTTGGTGTACCAATGATGTATGCCATTATTGGTTTAGCATTATTTGCTGTTATCTATTCACTCTATGGTGGACTCTCGGCTGTTGCGTGGACAGATGTGGTACAAGTATTCTTCCTTATCCTTGGTGGTTTATTTACTACCGTATTAGCAGTTAGCTATATCGGTGGAGATGGTGGGATCATGGAAGGTTTGAGCAAAATGACACAAGCCGCACCAGATCACTTTAAAATGATCTTAGAAAAAGATAATCCGCAGTTTATGAACTTACCGGGTATCGCTGTGCTAATTGGTGGTTTATGGGTTGCTAACCTTTATTATTGGGGTTTTAACCAATACATTATTCAGCGCGCTTTAGCTGCTAAATCTATCAATGAAGCACAAAAAGGGCTAGTGTTTGCCGCATTTTTAAAATTAATTGTTCCTGTTCTTGTGGTTGTACCAGGTATTGCAGCATTTGTGATCACGACAAACCCAGAATTAATGGCGGGATTAGGCACAATGGCACCAGAGCATATCCCAACATTATCACAAGCAGATAAAGCCTATCCTTGGTTAACTCAATTCTTACCAGTTGGAGCCAAAGGGATTGTTTTTGCTGCACTTGCTGCTGCTATTGTTTCGTCTTTAGCATCCATGCTTAACTCTATCGCGACTATTTTCACGATGGATATTTATAAAGAATATGTTGGGCCTAAAGCTTCTGAAACGCGTTTAGTGAATGTGGGGCGTATAAGTGCGGTTGTTGCTTTGATTATCGCTTGTTTTATCGCACCATTATTAGGTGGAATCGATCAGGCATTCCAATATATTCAAGAATATACTGGCTTAGTAAGCCCAGGAATTTTAGCGGTATTCTTATTAGGCTTATTCTGGAAAAAAACAAACGCAAAAGGCGCAATTATTGGTGTGGTCTTATCTATACCATTTGCTTTATTCCTAAAATTAATGCCTCTAGGTATGCCATTCCTTGATCAAATGATGTACACCTTTATGTTTACAACGGTTGTGATTGGTTTAGTGAGTTTAACCTCGACTAAAACTGATGACAGCGCAGGGGCGATTGTATTAACAGATAAAACCTTTAAAACACAAAGTGGATTCAATATTGCTTCCTACGCCATTATGATCATCTTGTGTGTGCTTTATGCCGTGTTCTGGTAATAACATTGTAATTTGTTAATTTTCTAAATCTAAAAATACTCTACAAAACAATACAAAGCAGATGGTTATGCCATCTGCTTTTTTTACGTCTGAAATTGTTTACAAAATGGGTTAGAGAAAATGGTATTGATTTACTTTGATACAGATTAAAAAAAAACACTAAATATGAAAAGAAAATCATTCTCATGAATATTTGATTAAGATAATATTAATCATTCTCATTACTATAACTGTTATTAATTCAGGGAATTGCTATGAACTTTAAAATGGGTGTTTTAACAGCCTGTATTTTATCTGCCTCTTACCCGCTGTATGCACAAGAAAATAAAGAAGAAAAACTTGTTGTGTCAGCATCAGGGTTTGCTCAACAAATTACAGATGCACCAGCAAGCATCACCGTGATCAGCAAAGAACAACTTGCAAAGAAACCGGTTCATGATTTAGCCGATGCCGTAAAAGGTGTTGAAGGTGTTAGCATTAACGGTAATGCCAACAAACAAGAAATCACGATGCGTGGTTTACCGGGGGAATACACGCTTATTTTAGTTGATGGTCGTCGTCAAAATAGCCGTGAGTCGCGCCCGAATGGGAGTGGTGGTTATGAAGGGGGCTTTATTCCACCAGCAGATGCGATCGAGCGCATAGAAGTTATCCGCGGACCAATGTCATCACTATATGGCTCTGATGCAATGGGCGGCGTTATCAATATCATCACTAAACCAGTAACAAAAGAGTGGCATGGCTCTGTTGCACTTGGCGGCACGTTGCAACATAACCGTGATGCTGGTGATTCTATTAATGGTGATTTTTATCTTTCAGGGCCTTTAATTGAAGATAAATTAGGCTTACAACTTTACGGCAGTAGCTACTTACGTGCAGAAGACAAAATCACTTATGGCCAAGGTCGTAATGACAATAAAAACATTACGGCGAAATTGGCATTCACACCAACTGATAATCAAACTATTTTATTAGAAGCGGGGCGCAATACGTTACAACGTACAACGACTCCAGGTAAATCGATGAGTGAGTTTACTATCCGCGGTGGCAAAGCGGATGAAAATAAAATGTTAGAAACCAATAATGACCGTAATCACTGGGCATTAACTTATAAAAATCAGTTTGATATTCTGCATTCAGAATTAAGTGTGTATCAAGAACAAACTAAGCGTATTACCAAAACAGAAATGATTGATAAAACGACGAAGGAGCGTGAAAAATATTACGAAGATCGTCGTCCTGAAATCACTAATACCGTTTTTGATGCGAAATTTACTGCGTTTTTACCTGATAACGTGATGACCTTTGGTGGTCAATATCAATACTCACGCTTAAAAGATGAATCATCTACTGGCTCTGGCATTAAGCAATCCACTATTACTGCGGATCAAAAAGCGTTATTCCTTGAAGATGAATATAGCGTAACAGACAATCTCGCATTAACCGGCGGTGTGCGTCTTGATGATCACGAATATTACGGTAATCACTGGAGCCCAAGAGCGTATGCCGTTTATCACTTAACCGATGAATTCACTTTAAAAGGCGGTGTTGCTAAAGCCTTTAAAGCACCAAGCTTACGTGAGATTAGTCCTGAATACGGCACTTCAACTGAAAAAGGCCGTGCGATTATGTACGGTAATCGTGACCTAAAGCCTGAAACGTCGGTTAGCCAAGAAATTGGTGTAGGTTATGATAATGGGGATGGTTTTACCGCAAGTTTGACTTTCTTTAATACTGATTTTAAAGATAAGTTAACAAACTACGACACGGGTGAAATAGATCCAATTACAGGTTTAAAACTGTATCAATACGATAATGTCGGTAAAGCAAATATTAAAGGGATTGAAACCGCAGTAGGATTCCCTATTGCAGAAAGTTGGCATGTGAATGCAAACTACACCTATATTGATTCAGAACGTAAAAGTGATGATGAAAAACTAGGCTCTGGTGAATCACTAAAAGGCTACCCATTAGATTTAACACCTAAACACAGTGCTAATGCGCGTGTTGACTGGCAGTTTGATGAAGCTACCAGTTTTTATGCCAATACGGCTTATACAGGTAAACAAATTTGGGCCGCTCAACGTAATGGTTACACAGGCGCGCGTTATCGTAGTGGCTACACAACCTTTGATTTAGGGATGACCTACAACTTTAATAAAAATACCATGTTTAACTTAGCGGTATTAAATATTACAGATGAAACAGGTCCTGCTGTGAATGATAAAGGTGGTAACTGGGTGGTTGATGAAGGACGTCGCTATTGGGCAAACATTAAATATAGCTTCTAATTGAGCCTAAATTGAAATAGACCCCGTATTTATATGGGGTTTATTTTTTATCACTTTTTATTATTTTCAGTTTAACTGTTCACCTTTTTATATTACTGACAGAGTATCTGATTTATGCGAATACTAATGTTATGTGGAATGATTATGTTATCTGCGGTTGCTCAAGCAAGACCTAACCAAGAAGTGCCTAAAATTGAAGCTCAAGCACAATCTTATTATCAAATCACACAAAAAGAAGTCGCTTATGAAGGCAAACAATATCGCCTCTTTCTTGCTGTACCTAAAAATACAACAAAGACCACATTAATTTATGGTGTTGATGGTAATGCGCAATTCCCACTGATGGTCAATGAAGCCATAAAACAAAAAAATAGCCCATTACCTGCGATTATTAGTGTGGGCTATGTGGGAGATAAAGCCTATTTTATTACAGAAAGAACGCATGATTATACGCCAAGTGTAAAAGGTGAGGCATTTAGTCGTGGGGGAAATGCAGAAAATTTTTATCATTTTATCCTAACGCAAGTCAGGCCTTATGCGTTTGAACAACTCACAAAAGAGAATATTTCAGTTACCCAACAATCTCTTTTTGGCCACTCTTTTGGTGGTGTCTTTTCATTGTATGTTTTATTTAATCATCCAGAAACATTTCAACGCTATATAGTAGCAAGCCCTTCTTTATGGTGGGGAAACGGTGAGTGGGTAAAAAAAGAACAATGGCAGGCTATTCCTAATGATATTTCTATTGCAATAACACTAGGTGAAAAAGAAGAAAATCCAGATTTAAGTAAATTAAGTGAAGAGCAACAAAAAAATTATCAAGAGCGCAGTAGTTGGTTAACGCAACGCCAGTTATGCCAATATTTATTGGATGAAGGAAAACAGTGTGAATTTTATCTATTTGAAGGTAAAGGCCATGGTGGTTCAATTCCTGATGCCATAAATATTGCTTTAGAAAAAAGCATGAAATAAACACCATACCTTCTTTAATTTTAGCTATTCTATTCGTTAACAATAGGATTGCTAAAAGTATTCCTTATTCTTTATTTTATTGAATACGTACTTATCCGTAGCAAACTTAATAAAAAAGATTTATCTCTTTATAAAAAGAAATATCTTAATCAAGCTATTTCTTTTTTACAGGAAAAGACGATAATCGTGATTGATATAAATAAAATTGTTTTCTGGCATTAGATTTTATAATTTTATTTATGGCAATTTAAGCGCTATATTCGCGTCTCCTGAATTTAGGGACGCCATCCACTGTTTTCACCTTAGTTTCTTTTATCTTTCCTAGATAAAAGAATTGCCTCTATCAGGCATCGAGAAAACAGCACATTATTAACCGTTTTGATTGTGGAGACGAGGGTAGTGAAACAGAACACTACTTTGGTACGCCAAGGCGACAGTACATTAGTACCTGTAGCTGGGTTAACGGTATTTGCTATCGCGTCAGGCTATTTAATGAGTTTAATTCCACTGTCTATGGACAGTTTTGGAATGGATACACTCTATGCTAGCTGGTTAGCAAGTATTTATTTTATCGGATTATTAATAGGTTCAGTGATGATAGAACCTATTATTGCAAGAATAGGGCATCGTCTTTCTTTCGTTGTATTTTTATTATTACTGGCAGTGACTGTCGGTGTGTTGCCTTTAATGCCTTATTTATCAGCATGGATGGTTTTCCGTTTTATTGGTGGTATGGCAGTTGCAGGTATATTTGTTGTGGTCGAGTCATGGCTATTAATTGGCGATAATCCTAAAGAGCGAGCTAAACGTTTAGGCTTTTATATGACCTCGCTTTATGGCGGCACAACATTAGGACAATTGGCGATTGGTGCAATTGGCACACAAGGTGCCATTCCGTTTATGACGGTATTAGCTTTGTTATTAATTGCTGTATTACCGCCTCTGTTTTTTAAACAAGGGCAACCCCAAGGGCATGTACATAAAAGTTTATCACTTAAACAAATGCGTCGTTTAAATAAAGCCGCTTTAGTGGGCTGTATGGTCTCTGGTGTGGTGATGGGCAGCATTTATGGCATGATGCCATTAGCATTAAACCAAGGGCAATTTACAACAGACCAAATAGGTGTGTTGATGGCAGCAATTATTTTAGGTGGAATGGTAGTTCAGCCTATTATTAGTAAGTTGTCTGTGGTGATAAGCAAAACGTTATTATTAGCGATGATGTGTTTAGTCGGCGTATTTGCCATGGGACTGACTTATCTTTCTAACGATTATATGGTGCTTATAATAGCACTGGCGTTATTGGGAATGTCTTCTTTTGCGCTTTATCCTATCGCTATTACTTTGGCGTGTGATCATGTTAATGCAAGCTATATTGTCGCAATTACACAAGTAATGTTATTAAGTTATAGCATTGGTTCTGCCATTGGACCTTTAGGTGCAGGAATGTTTATGGCACAAGCTGCTAATAATGGCATTATGAACTTCTTCTTTGTAGTGTTATTAGTAACGGCGATTTATATGCTTTTTGCCAGCTTACGACGCAAAAGCCATATTGTGTTGAACTAACAATTTCTCTTACTTTGATCTCTTTCTCTTTCATTTTATTATCAGCCGAGTTTACTGTAAGAAGTAGCTCGGTTTTTTTATGTCATATTTAAAAATGAATTAAGATCCCTCTTATATTTTTATACTGTGCTTTATCAGTATAAACAGAACACTCAATCCCTTCTTTAAAGATAATGGATTTAACTTTTCATGGAGATTATATAATGAAAATAACGGTACCCAGCTTTTTTCTTTTATTGATTATTCCTTTTTCAAGTGCCAAAGCAATAACGGCAGAGCAAAATAAAAAGCTGGTGGAATATGCCACTGATTTACCAAGAGCCGTAATTTATGACTCTGATTATCGTAAAATAGATTATCCAAATGGTGATGTTCCTGCTTATAAAGGGGTTTGTAGCGACGTTATTATTCGTAGTTATCGTGGAATTGATATCGATCTACAAAAATTACTGCATGAAGACATTAAGGCAAATTTTTCAGCTTACCCGAGCAAACGGATGTGGGGCTTGAATAAGCCAGATACAAATATAGATCATCGTAGAGTGCCTAATTTGGAAGTTTTTTTCTCACGAAAAGGCAAAGTAAAACCCATTACTAAAAATGCAGAGGATTATGTACCTGGTGATATTGTGAGTTGGCGTTTAGACAATGGTCGGCCTCATATTGGTATTGTGGTAAATAAAAAAAGTTGGGACAATCAACGTTATCTTGTCATGCATAATATTGGTTTTGGACAAGTTGCCGAAGATGTTTTATTTTCATGGAAAATAACGGGGCATTTTGCTTATTAGGTAAAGACAGGTATTAGGGAAAATAGAAAGCTGTAGTTTTTTAGAAAAAATAAAATAGAAGTAATAACTGCAAAATAAATCTAAAAACCAAACGATAAGTAAAATAATGCCCATACTGATTTTATGTAAAGTATGGGCATTATTTCTGGGAAAGAATATTTTCATCAGAAATATTCATAATTATTCCTCTAAGCCACCGAGTAACATACTAACGACAGCAGTAGAACAGATAAAAGAAAGGAAAAGGATAAAAAAAGAGCTACTGATCATAATGCCCTCCAAATTTATTACTATTTTTAAATAAAAAACCTCACAAAATACACGTTATTAATTCATTACTTTATATACTAGGGTATTTAAAAATAAAGTCAAACTAACTTATTATTTAATAATGATTTTTTGTGCTCTAATTTTATTTTTTATAAAAAACGTATCGGATAGTGTTAAATGATCAGGAGGGGCTTAACCCCTCTGATGTCTTACGCAGAGTGAGGCAACGTGGTGTGTGTTAATGGTGGTAGACCATAAGCGGCTCTAGCACGATCACATGCTTCATTAGGAATACCATTTACCCAAGATTGCTGGAACTCACGACAAGGAGAAGGGCGTTGTTCGTAAATAGAACAACTTACACACTCACCCACGTCACCAATAAGTTTGTCACAGCGCGGTTTTTTAGAATTTGTTCCTTTCATGCAGGAGAGAAAAGGCGTTAATGGTTCTGTTAACTCATCAGGAACAACTCCTCCTCCACTCACCATTTCAGCCCAATAGAACGAAACTCTAAAATAGGCACAACAAGCGCCACAATGCATACAGGGATTATCCTGCATATAAATAAAATCGTTAGAATGTTTGCTCATACCAGATACCATTTTATCTGACGTTAAAATGACAAAAAGCACGTTTTAAAGGTGCCGTCGTTTAAGAGAAGCAAAAATAAAGGTAGAGAAACGATGCTTCTCTTAGAGCAATCATTATGCGCCGAATGAAAAATATTTTTCAAGAGAAATATTTCTATATCTAGAATATTTTTATTACAAAACAGACTATTATTTTGGAAAAACCACATGAGTAGACTATATAACTTAATGATAAGTGATTATGTTATTTAACCCTCCGTAAATACCACACTATAAATAGTATTAAAAGCAATCAAAAATTGAGATTTTGAATAAAAAAAACCTTATCAATCTTGATAAGGCGATAATAAAACAAGTGTCGATAACATGTTGAAAAAATGAGCTAATAATATCTATTAATCGATTTTTCTAAAAAGGGCCTTTAAAAATAAATAAAGCGCCAGCCCCAATTAAAAGAAAACCAATAAAGTGATTTAATGTGAAATTTTCACCCAAATAAGTGACAGAAAAAATGGCGAAAATAGTTAAAGTGATCACTTCTTGTATGGTTTTTAATTCTGCTGCACTGTAGTAATTATGACCAATGCGATTTGCGGGAACAGCAAAACAATACTCAACAAATGCAATCAACCAGCTTAAAAGAATGACGATGATAAGAGGTTTATTACCATATTTTAGATGACCATACCAAGCAAATGTCATAAAAACATTGGAAATAATGAGAAGAATAATGGGAGTAAATTTGTAGAACATATTGGTGACACCACCGGTCAATTTTAGGCAAAAAATTGCCAATAAGAATTGGTATGAGATTACTGCAAAAAAAGTGAGTTTTCTATTGCTATGCTAAGAAAAAAACAGTGAAAATTGAAATAAAAAGACTTTTCTCGTCATAAGAAAATTTGTAATTTTATCAATTAAAGACAGAATTAAAGTAATAAATGACTATTTTTAAAATTATTGGTTGAGTTTCAATCTATTTATATTGTGTTAAATAATGTTTATTTGATAAATAATAAATAAAACACGTTTAAGTCAAAAGAAATTAATAATGTTTTCTTATTATTAATCAATTGAAATTTAAATTTATCGAGTAGATACGATATATCCTAAAATGATGCTGTTCGCACTAATAGATGTGATATTAATTATTTTATACATTATGTTGAACATAAATCTTATTATAAATTTCTATAAGGAATCCGCGTGAAGATAAGTTTATTTCTGATCTCTTGTAGTTTACTTACAGTTAGCTTTTTTTCTTCGGCACAAGACAAATACGATCCTTTAGCAAAATGTTATGGCGTGACTGCAAACGAGCCGAGAACAGCAGTACAAGCTTGTTTATTGGATGAATTAAAACTGACTGAGCAACAAATGAAAGTCATTTATGACAAAAGTAAGAGTGATCTTGAAGATACTGATTCTGTTGCAGCGAAAAGTGCCATTGATGCATTAGTCAGTTCTCAACAGCATTTTATTCAATTTAGAAGCGCTGAATGTCAACGACAATCCGCATTATTAATGGGTGGATCAGGGACTGGTGATGTTTTACTTGCATGTGAAATTAAATTAAATCAATGGAGAGTAAAAGTTTTATTGAATAATTAATTGGCAAATAAGAGAGAAAAACCCAAAAGCCATTAACTTATCTTTTGGGTTTAATTTAGGTGTCGATGATCGACTCTGACTGTTAGCTATTTTGTTATCGTTTTAACGTTATTTTATCTTGAATTAGCAATCTTCAATAATCAAATAAGCTGCATGAACAGGGCCATGAACTCCCCATACTTTAATCAATTCGATGTCTGCTGTAGAACTTGCACCACCAATTAAATTGATACAAGACGGCATTCTTACGCCTTCTTGTGCCATTTTATGTAAACGCTCAGCAATTTGAGCCACACGAGGCAAAATATCGCTTTTACGTAGGATCACAATTGAGGTTTCAGGTAATAAACTAACAGAACGTCCTTTTTCTGGTGAAGAAAATAAGACAATCCCTCCAGATTCAGTTAGGCCCGCTTCAGCAAATACAATTCCAATTTGAGAACGTTCAGCATGAATAATATTTTCATGACCAATTTCTGGGTTCCAAATATAGGTTTCGTATTTTTCACTGATAGCTTTTGTCACACCTAGTGCATCTAGGCGATCATCACCACTTATTACCACCGAGCCTTTACAATCATAACTTTCACAGAGCTCAATTAAGCTATTGATGAGCTCTTCTGGTTTACTAACAACACATTTCACCATTTGAGTTTGTGCAAAATCAGTAAATTCTTTGCACAATTCATCTTGAGTCAGATTAGCTAAACGTGTTTTAGGTAAATTATTAACCGGTGTTGGCTGTGGTTGTGGTTTATGCGCAATAGGGCGCCCTAATTTTTCAGCAATAGTTTGCAGAAATTCATTACGGTTTTGTTCGTTTAACATATTATTTTTTTCCTTCTGCTTTATGGCGTTTAAACCAGCTACGGAAGCTATAACCATCTGGTTTTGGTAGATCACGCGATTCCATCCAATCATTTAGAACACTGATTTTGATTGGTGTAGAACCATTTTTGATCATTAACCCCGCCATTTTTGCACCTACATTCATTCCCACTTTCCAAAGCGTAGGATGTGAATTTAGGTAGTTAAACATACCTGTGACTCGACGTTCTGCTTTCGGTGTTAAACCGGTTTCAGCCATCACTCGACGATGTTTTAATATCAACTGAGCTAAAGGAATTTTGACAGGGCAAACCACATTACATGCATTACATAATGAACAAGCGTAAGGGAGATCATGGAAATCTTTATAGCCCCCTAACAGTGGTGAAATTACCGCACCAATTGGACCTGGATAAATTGAACCATAAGCATGTCCACCAATATTACGGTAAGCAGGACACGTATTAAGACAAGCACCACAACGGATACAGCGTAAAATATCTTTAAATTGTGAGCCTAAAATTTCAGAACGGCCATTATCCACAATCACTAAATGGAACTCTTCAGGGCCATCAACATTACCGGCTTCACGAGGGCCAGTTACCCAAGTGTTATAACTGGTTAAACGAGAGCCAACCGCGCTACGACATAACATAGTGATTAATGGATCAACTTCTTCAAATGTCGGTGCCACACGCTCCATCCCCATGACTGCAATATGGGTTTTAGGTAACGTGGTCGTCATTCTGGCATTACCTTCGTTGGTGACTAAACAGACGGTGCCTGTTTCAGCTACTGCAAAGTTACAACCAGTAACACCAATATCAGCAGACAAGAAATCTTGTCTTATACGTTGTCTAATGAAAAGCGTCATGTCTTCAGGCGTTTCGCTGCCTTCATAATTGAGTTTTTCATTTAGGACTTTACGAATTTGATAACGATCTTTGTGGATTGCTGGAACGACGATATGAGAAGGTGGATCGTTATCTAATTGAAGAATATATTCGCCAAGGTCAGTTTCGATGATCTCAATGCCTTCATTTTGTAAGGCTTTATTCATCCCAATTTCTTCGGTGACCATTGATTTAGATTTTACGATCTTCTTCGCGTTTTTCTTTTTTGCAACGTCGCAAATATAACGGGAGGCGTCTTCTGCTGTTTTAGCAAAATAAACATGACCTCCATTTTCTGTTACTTTTTCAGATAATTGATAGAGATAAGCATCTAAATTTTCAAGAACATGGTTACGAATTTGTTCAGCGCGATCTCGCCATTCCTCCCAATTTCCCAGCTCTTTGACCATGATTTGACGGTTAGCTCCAATGCGTTCTTGTGCCATAACGACCGCATTACGCATGATAGTGTCTTTCATTTCATGTTCTAGGCGAGGTCTGAAATCGATATCACTGGTTTTGATAGACATAAGTAGGCTCCCTTATTGGCTCATTAAAACTTGTGCAATGTGCAACACTTTTACAGGGCGCTTTTCTCGACTCAGACGGCCTTGTATGTTAATTAAGCAACTTGTATCTGCACCAATGACATAATCAGGACTTACATCCATAATATGTTTTACTTTTTCGGTTACCATTTCTCCTGAAATTTCAGACATTTTCACAGAGAATGTTCCACCAAAACCACAACAGGTTTCTGAGTTCGCAAAAGGTAACATTTCAAGACCTTCAACGTGGTTTAATAGTGTCAAAGGCTCACTAACAACACCCAGTTTTCGGGTTAAACTGCATGATGGGTGATAAACTGCTTTACCAGGAAGGCGGGCACCAACATTGACAACACCCAAGGTATTAACAATAAAACTGGTTAAATCTATAAGGCGATCTGCGACACCTTGTGCACGTAATGCCCATTGTGGCTCATCAGCAAGATAAGTTGGGTAGCCTTTTATGGCATAAGTACAGGAGCCTGCAGGGGAAATAATCGGGTAGTCATTTACTTCTAATGTTTCAATTAACGATTTCATGGCAGGTTTTGCATTATTAACATAACCGCTATTAAGTGCGGGTTGACCACAGCAACCTTGGCGCTCTTGAAATAGTACTTCGCAACCCAATTTCTCAAGTAACAAGACGGTGTCTCTGGCTGAATCTGCTTTCAGCACATCACCAAGACAGGTCGCATAAAAATTAACTTTCATTAATCGAACTCCAAAACATCGCTCAGATGTTGTCATTTTTACTAAAGATAAAATTCTTTTTATTGATTCTTTATAAGTTAAAAGGAAGTGAAATAAGCTCATTCCCTTTTTCTTAATTACTTAATTCATTAAGTGATAAATAATGCCAATTTTTGCGCCAAGAATAATTATATAAGCAATACAATATTTTAAGGTTTCACGCATAATGGCACTACTTTGCCCATCCATTTTGGTGGCTGAAACAGCGATAGCGATACTTTGAGGTGAGATCATCTTACCGCCTGTCGCACCAGAGGTATTCGCTGCTGCCAAAATAAAAGGGTCAATATTAAGTTTAGCGGCGGCACTGGTTTGTAACTTACCAAATAGTACGTTTGAGTTAGTGTCACTGCCGGTTACAAATGTTCCTAAAGCACCGATCACTGGGGCAATAAAGATAAATCCTGCACCTGTAAAATCGACCAAGGTTTCAGCAATACTGCCAATCATGCCACTGAAATCCATGACGGTTGCCATTGCCACAATTGCTGTGATGGCAATAATCGAGTTTTTCAGTTGGATAGTTGTTTTAACAAGTACAGAGATAAGGGTTGAAACGTTTGCACCTTGAATGGTGCCTCCCACAAAGCTAGCTAAAATAATCAACACACCCGGTGTGCTTAACCAAGCAATTGTTTGATATTCAGTTTGCGTTTCACTTAATACAAATGGGATTTTTGTTGAAATCGATCCCGCCATGCTTTGGATAGCAGGAAATAAAGGTGAACAGGCCAAAATAAAGATAAAGGTAAACAGATAGATAGAGCTTGCAACTAAGAGTTCTTTACCCGAGTGTTTTTTAGCGGCTTTTTTCGTATCACTCGTATTTTTCATACGTTTAGCAAGGAAAATAACCACAACCAAACTGACTAAACTTCCCGCAAATGCAGGTAATTCAGCACCTAAATTAGCTGCAACAATGTATTGAGGGATAAGGGTACTTATACCACACATTAAAGTAATAAATCCGACACCTTTAATTGCTTTAATGCCACCACCTGCAATGGCAACAATGACGAAAGGTAACAGAATATTGAATAGCCCCAACTGGATAATGATGGTTTTACTCAACACTAATACATCAAGTCCAGTGTTTTGCGCCAAAATAGAGACTGGGATACCAACAGCACCAAAAGCAGTAGGAACGGTATTGGCAACTAAAGAGGCAACAGCTGCTTTAAAAGGATCAAATCCAAGTGCAATTAAAATACCGATAGGAATAGCAACCGCAGTGCCATACCCTGCAACCGCTTCAAGAAATCCCCCAAAGCACCATGAGATAAGCAAAACTTGCACTCGTTTGTCATCACTTATTCCTGCAAGAACATCTTTAAGTACTTCCATTCCCCCAGTTTTTAACATCAGGTTATAACTATAGATAGCGGCAAGGATCACGATAATGATTGGCCACAATCCTTTTATTGCGCCATAAAGCACAGAAACAGAGGCAAATTGAATGGTGTTGTTCCAATGGAAAATAGCAAGTGCAACAGTTATCACTAAAGACACTAGCACTGCATGGTGAACGGCTGATTTCATTTTTAAGATCATAAAAATCAAAACCGCTAAAGGTACTATACCTAATAAGAATGAGAGATAGTCTGACATGATTATTTTTATCCTTAAGTTTGCAATTTTTATCGTTTATAACTGCGTTGGCAAACCTATAAGTTGGTCATTATATAATTGTGTAGGGTACTAGGTTTTATTAATGCTCTACTTTGCTGAAACGATAAATCATAAATAAAAAAAGATAGTTACTAACCTAAACAATGAAAGATATCATTACTTAGGAAATTGTCAGGTTAGATTAGTTGGCTATTGTAGGGAATATTTATTGAGATGTAATAGATTAAAATCAATTGTGTGACAAATATAAAAAAATTCCTTTTTTCTCATTATTTGCTTGTTAATTGTCGAGTTTTTTGATGTTCATCAATGTAATTGAGTTGCTAATGTTGTTATCAAATTGGTTCTTGATGAAAAAAAGAACGATATCGATGGTTCCAGTCATGTAACAGAACAGTAAAAGTAGACAGCAAATGTCATTTTTCATGATAAAAACAACTATAATAATTACATTAAATGTTTAAATAAATTAATGTATTTTGGTTGTATTTAATTTATTAGAAAATAGAATAAAAATTATTTTTTATTTATGTTTTATTTTTTAATTTTCTTTTTTTAATTACTTTTAAATATATAAAGATTATTAATTATAAATTAATAATTACTTTTTTATTTTTATTTTTGTTTTTTTTGTTAGTGCTGTTAAATTGAAATTAAATAATTATGTTTTTTTGTTTTAATTCTATTTTTATTTCTGTTTTTATTGTTTGTTTTATTTTTAATTTTTAGTGTTATTTTATTTGTGTTTTTTTGTTTTATATTTATTTATTTTTCACTCGAAAATTATTTATATTATTTTTTTTGATTTTAATTGTCTTTTATTTTATTTTTTATTTTTAATTATACTTATTTTATATTTTTATATTAACTGTTCAAATAAAATTTAATGTAAATCCATCATCAATGATTAACTTCTTTTTGATGCTTAAGTAGCATGGTTGTTCAGTTTTATGTTTTTTCTATTTGTAATACAAATCATGAGGATAACGAATTTTTGACGAGAAGAAGTAATTAATAAATGAGAATAGTTCTTTTTAAATTCACTTACATAACGCTATGCATAGAGTGATCTTGATCATATAGGAAAAAAGGTATAATTATATTTTTTCTTTTTCTCATTACAAAAAATAGACAATATATTTATTTTTAATAATAGAAAATGTCTTATTAAACCAGTTTGTTTGCCATTTTAGAGTGTTTTAATGAATTTTTAAAGAAAAGGGAAAAAGTGAAATATTTTTGAAGTCGTTAGGCTCATTTTTAGAAGAGATATAAATTTCGCCTTAGTAATTGTCATACAAATAATTAAGATGAAAAAAGATGGCCGAAAATGAGTGTATAGATAATCATTGTAACGTTAGCTACGTAATAACCTCTAATGAGGTATTTTCTTTTGATGGAAAGCAACTGTTGCTTCTTTTTTTCTTTTTCGTTATCAGGATTTGTTTCGCAACTAATGGCATTATTATGGATAAATAATTGTGGGAATATTAATGATGAAAAGATTATTTTAATCATTAAATAACCTAGTTTTGATAACGGAATTCATCGTTTATGTTAGCAATGTTTTAGGATTTAACATTTGATGTTGTATTTATTTTCTAAAATAAGGTGAGGTTTGTGAACGGTTTATCTAACTTTAAATAAAATGTATGTATTTCATTGTTAATGTTACGGTGAGAAAAAAAAGAGATCAAATTGTGAACTTGATCCCTTTTTTCTAGCCTTGATTGAGGTGTTAACAACCTATGCAATACTCTTTTCCGGTTCTCTTTTGATCTTAAATTGTGAGAAAACCAGTAATAAACCAATAATCCCCACTAAAGCCGCACTTAAAGGTACGATGTTATAGCCATATTTTAGTGCAATCCCCCCAATGACTGCGCCAATAGCATTACCTAAATTAAATGCTCCGATATTAACAGAAGACACCAGACTTGGTGCATCATGAGCTATCTGCATTGTTTTTATCTGTAATGGTGGTACAAGTGCAAAACTTGCTAAACTCCAAATAAAGAGGGTGATCACAGTGAGATACAAATTATTTGAAACTAATGGTAGTACAAGCATAGATAAAATTAGCAAAGTAAAAAATATCACCAATGTTCTTTCGATACCATTTGCTGATAATTTACCACCCAAGTAATTACCTACAGTAAATCCTAATCCAATAACCACCAGTATTATGGCAACATCTCCTTCACTGATATGGACGATGTTAATGAGGAATGGTGCGATATAAGTATAAAGCGCAAACAGTGCCGAGGCGCCAAATACGGTTGTGAGTAATGCCAGCATAACAGGTAAACGAGTTAGTACTTTTAATTCGTATTTGATATTGGGCTTGTTTCCTTTTGGAATAACGGGAAGAAATAGCATTAAGCCAATTAAAGTAACAAAGCCTAATCCAGAGATCAGTATAAAGGCTAAACGCCAACCATATTGTTGACCCATCCAAGTGATGAGTGGCACTCCCACTAAATTTGCAATAGTTAATCCCATAAACATGGCTGCAACTGCAGAAGCTTGTTTATGTTTTTCAACAAGACTTGCGGCAACGACGGAACCAATACCAAAAAAAGCGCCATGATTAAGGCTTGTTATTAAACGAGCCATCATAAGGCTCCAATAACCATTTGCTTGAGAAGCGAATAAATTGCCAGCAATAAATAGTAATAAAAGAAAAACTAAAGCATGACGTTTTGTTAATCGACCTAAACCTAATGTCATGATGGGGGCGCCAACCATAACACCAACCGCATAGCCTGTGATTAATCCACCTGCTGTTGTTATTGAGATATCTAATCCTGAGGCTATGTTAGGTAACAGGCCCATAGGTGTAAATTCTGTTGCACCGATAGCAAAAGCACCGGTGGCGAGTGCTAATAAAGGGAGAAAGGCTTTCATCATTATTCCTAGCAAAATGGGTAAGGGCTTAAAAATTAATATGGCGGTAGTTTAGTTAGATAACTCAAAGCAATAAATAAGGTAAAAAACAATAGACTATTGCTTTAATCGCAATAATTAATATTGGGTTTTGTTCGAGTGAGTTGATTTTTAATAATTGAATGTACTATCGTGATAATAGCAATATCGACAATTTACTTTTGCTCAAATGTAAATAATGAAATGAAGAATAGTGCTGAAATTATGTTAGAGTAATTTCAGTTTATTATTTTACTTATTACTTGTACTTTTGTTGGATTATAGGATTTTTTGTATGAACAATATCAGATTAATTGCCACGATTGTGGCGAAAGAACACCATGAAAATGAAGTATTATCTGCTTGCAAGGCAATGATAAAACCAAGTCATCAGGATGAAGGTTGTCTTCAGTATGAATTGCATAAAGATACCACACAACCAAGAGCGTTTATTTTCTTTGAAATTTGGGAAAACCAAAGTGCCATTGATAAACACAATGAAACGGCACATATGAAAGCATTTGTTGAAAATCTAAAAGATAAAATTGATCTGTTAGATATCAAATTTATAGAGAAAATTGCTTAATTCTATTTATCCTTCGTTAATGTGTCGCAGTATTTTTTAAATAGAGCGTTGTATATTTAAGCTTTAATTTGGGTAGATATGCTATTACGTATATCTGCTTGTTTTTTTTAGGTATTATAATTATCGTCTGAGATTAAATTATTCACAATAACTCACCATTATCTTTCTATTGTTAACTTAATTGCAATAATGAAAAAATATCCGTATTCTTAAATCTCAATGTGTTATCTAATTCTACCGAGATTTATAATATGAAAGCAACATCAGAAGAAGCCCGTGTATTCGTTGAAGTTGTTGAACATAAAAGTTTTACAAAAGCGGCAGACAAACTGAACCTTGCTAATTCAGCTGTAAGCCGTACTGTAAAAAAATTAGAAGATAAATTGGGCGTAAACCTTCTTAATAGAACGACTCGTCAAATTGACCTCACCGCAGAAGGTGAACTTTACTTCCAGCGAATGAAAGTCATTTTGCAAGAAATGCAAGCCGCTGAAAATGAATTACATGGTACGCAAAGCTCGCCTAAAGGTTTATTACGTATAGATGCAGCAACACCCGTCGTATTACATCTTTTGATCCCTTTTATTTCTATTTTTCGCCAGCAATACCCTGATATTATTTTATCATTAGTTTCATCGGAAACATTTGTGAATTTAATTGAGCGCAAAGTGGATGTTGCGATACGTGTTGGGCAGTTAACTGATTCAAGTTTACGAGCTCGCCCTTTATTTAATAGTTACCGTAAAATTATTGCATCACCAAAGTATATTGAGCGTAAAGGTAGCCCTAAAACAACAACTGATTTGGATGATCATACCTGTTTAACATTTACTGAACCGACTTCATTAAATACATGGCCATTAGAAATTGAAGAGAATGAGTTAGTCACAGTTACCGATGGGATTTCTTCAAATAGTGGAGAAACATTAAGACAATTATGTGTAAATGGTGAAGGGATTGCGTGTTTATCTGATTTTATGGTGAATAAGGATATTCAAG
The DNA here is from genome assembly GCF_040140305.1 of Proteus sp. fly-1008. Taxonomy (NCBI): domain Bacteria; kingdom Pseudomonadati; phylum Pseudomonadota; class Gammaproteobacteria; order Enterobacterales; family Morganellaceae; genus Proteus; species Proteus sp. fly-1008. The sequence continues at coordinate 106,419 of NZ_JBEEWH010000003.1, read as the reverse complement.
AAGGTAATTTAGTTGCGTTATTTAGTGATGAATTAAAACCTGTACCATTACCTTTTCATGCTGTCTATTATAGTGACAGGGTAGTGAGCCAACGTATTCGGGTTTTTATTGATAGTTTAACGCAATATTTGGCTGATACTTTAAAACTGTAGTTTTGTGCAACTTATCTTAGTGTTGCTATGATCATAAAAACCATGGGTATAAATAATACTCTTATTAAGCCTACAACAACCCAGTGTTTTAAAAAATAGCCTAAGTAACAATAGACTTTTACCTAAAAAGCAATAATCACGATTATTAATACACTTAATCGTAAAAACCAAATTATTGGTTTTTTATATTTAAATAATTATTATTTTCTTAATAATATAGTTGATAATTCTGTTTAGATGTATTTTTCAAGATTTACGGTTGAGCGCCATTCTTTCTATTTTCTGCTAAATTAGCGTCATTAAATATCGTAATAGAAAATTTAGGAGTAGATATGAATATTTTATTGATTAATGGCGGTCAAAATTTTGGTCATTCTGCGGGTCGATTAAATCGCACATTACATGACATGGCTGCAGAACATTTAGTGACATTAGGTCATAGCGTTAAAGAAACACAAATCGAAGAAGGCTATGATATTGATGAAGAAATTGAAAAGTTTCTATGGGCTGACACAATTGTTTATCAAATGCCTGGCTGGTGGATGATGATGCCATGGAAAACGAAAAAATATATGGATGATGTTTACACTTTCGGTCATGGTAAACTCTATGAAAACGATGGTCGTACCCGTCGTGATCCTAAAAAACAATACGGCACGGGCGGTTTACTGCAAGGCAAAAAATACATGATCTCCGTAACATGGAATGCACCTATTGAAGCCTTTAATGAGTTTGGTAATTTCTTTGATGGAAGAGGGGTTGACGGTGTTTATTTCGCTTTCCATAAATCACAACAATTTTTAGGTTTGTCTCAATTACCAACCTTTATGATAAATGATGTGATTAAAGAGCCTAACGTTGATAAAGATATTATTGAATATAAAGCACATTTAACACATGTTTTTGGCTAGTATTTATATTTTTCATCATGCTTTATTTTCTATTTACCAGCTTTAACAAAAAGCGTTTAAGCAGGTAAATAAAATCAAGTATTAATATTGATGGCAGTTCTACAGCTTAAAATAGCTTTTTATTTTTATCATTAAGGTCACCCGATTATTTTATTGGTGACCTTAATGTTTACAATCAACAACGATAAATTAATGGTTCTTTAATTGGAAGTAATTAACTAATTGATTGAGGTTTAATGCTTGCTCGTTCAGTGAGCTGGCTGCTGCGACAGATTCTTCGACTAGCCCCGCATTCTGTTGCGTAGTGGAATCTAACTGGCTTATTGCATTATTGATTTGTGAAATACCATCGCTTTGCTCATTACTTGCTTGCCCAATCTCACGTAATAGCGCACTAATTTCTTCCACATCGGTGATCATTTTTTGAATTTGTGCTCCGGCTTGTTCGACTAATTCCATACCTTCTTGTGTTTGTAGTGATGAGTTTTCGATTAAGGTACGTATATCGTTTGCTGAATCTGCACTTTTTTGCGCTAATAACCTGACTTCACTTGCTACAACAGCAAAGCCTTTGCCATGTTCTCCTGCTCTTGCGGCTTCAACCGCAGCATTGAGTGCCAGAATATTAGTTTGGAATGCAATAGAGTCAATTAAATTAATTATATCGGTCATTTGAGATGAAGAGCTATTCATTGCTCTCATTTTTTCTGTTAACTGAAGCATCATTTCACCATTATGGTGTACTGCAATTTCTGTTTTTTCAGCAACATTGATAGCATCATGTGTGTGCTCTGTGGTATTTTTCACCGTCGAGGTCATTTGCTCCATTGAGCTTGCTGTTTCTTCTACGGATGTTGCCTGTTCTTCCGTCCTTGCTGCTAAATTCTGGCTTCCTGCCGTAATTTGTTCGGCAGCAGATGAAATACTTTCAGCACCATTTTGTACATTTTGTACGACATCCAATAGATGGGTTTTCATCTCAGCAAGTGCTTGTAATAACATTCCTGCTTCATCATGGTAATTTGTATTCACCTCTTGTGTTAAATCACCTTTAGCTATCGCTTTGGCGAAATTAACGGCTTGATCTAACGGGAGAGTAATACTCTTAGTAATAAACCACCCTAAAATACTACCTACAACAATACTGATCAGCGTTAATAAAACTAAAAAGAATCTTTTCTCAGTAAAATCCTGCTCAACATGATCACCTGCATCATTCATTTTTTGATTTTGTAATGCAATAAATTCCAAGAGTTTATCGCGATACATAAGTTGAATATCTGCTGTTTTGGTGATTAATTCATTAACAGCAGCATGCCGATTATTTTCGTTAAATGCTTTTACTACAAAATTTTGAGAAGTGATATATTTCTGACGAATCTCATAAACTTCAGCGAGTATTTTTTTTGACTCATCATCGTGAGTTGTTTCTTCTAACTCTTTTAGTAATTGAGCAATCTTGGCGGTGATCTCAGCTTTTTTACTCTCTTGTTCGGCGGCTAAATTTCCTTGTTCATCTAGCATGGTGAGTTGCTGGAAGATAATAAATTCATTGAAATTATTAATTAGCAAATTGGCTTTTACTGTGGCTGGATAGATATCATCAACGACATCATGAATATCTTGATTCGCACTATTCAGCCCCATTAATGAAAAACTAGAACCCAACACAATTAACATTACCAATGTTGTAAATGCGATAGTTAACTTTGTACGAATTTTAACGTTTTTAAAGAACATGCTTAACCCTGGATAAATAATAATTAATAAGCATTAGTAACTTATTGAAGAAAAGACAGTATCGGTAAGCAGTGATAGAACTTTAGTCATTAAACGAAATAAAGGCAGATAAAAAGGCTTGTATTGATTTTTAACACACTATTTTTAGTGTAAAAAAGAGATTTCTTCCCTTTTTTTATCTAAATGTGCTTAGTATTTAATATTCATTCAATTTTATAAAATTGATAGTTAAGTAATGAAAGTTCAAGATATTCTTTATTTTTTGTTAACAATTGTTTGTCTTGTTTTTATATATGTTAATTTGATTTTGAAGATTAAGAAGATACGGCCTCTGAAAAAATTTTGGCTATGATAAATTGAGTAGTCTACAACCTGTGGGTTTATGGCTAGTGTTAAATATACTTAACTCTCCATATTTATTATACTAAATTGACTTAAAGGTCACGCTGTATGCGCAGTGTATTTATATTTTTGAGCGTATTTATTTTAGGGTTTAGTCATATGGCGTATTCAGAACAAACACTCGTTTTTATAAGACATGGTGAAAAACCTGATAATGAAAGTGGGCAACTGACCTGTAAAGGATTAAATAGATCTCTCGCTTTACCGGATGTACTTATCAATCAATTTGGTAAGCCTGACGCATTATTTGCTGCTGCGCCTAAACAAAGTAAGTTAGGTCATTCATTACGTTCACTTCAAACGCTTTCACCTCTCGCTATTAAAATGTCGCTGCCTATTCACCTTAATTATCATGCCAAAGAGATAAAAAAATTATGTGAAGACCTGTTAAGTCAGCAATATAAAAACTCAGTTATTTTTATTGCATGGGAGCATGATAATTTAGTTAAAGTAGCACGAGATATCATGAAGAAAGAAGGAGGAGATCCTAAATTAATCCCAAAATGGAAGAGCAGTGATTTTGATAGTATTTATATATTAAAAATAATCCGAGAGGGTGATAAAAAAAACGTCATATTTGAGCAAAGGCAGCAGGGATTAAATGGCGTATCGCCAATATGTTTGGATAAGTAGGTTTATTATAGAGAATAACTTATTTTTAAAATTTATTATGAACAGATATACCCTATTAAATTGAATATAAATCAGAATTTATTCTGATAATAAAAATAGCCGTGATGTAATGTTATTTTTAACGGCACATCCACAACTATGACGAATCAAAAGGCACTTTCGGGATGAGTATCTCATTGAAGGAGTTCTTGGGTTTAACGCTGACGCAGGCTGGGGTGGTGTTGATGGTAGTATTGAAATTCCACTCGATGTTAATAAACAACCACTGATTTGGGTTAACTCTAAAATTAACAAAGATGGTTCTATTTTTGTTAAAACCTATCACCGCACTCATCCAAATGCGCCTAAATTTGCACGTAATGCAATTGAGGGGTTCAATGACGGTGACCCGATTGATATCCCTGATGGTCGCTTTATCTCCGTTCGTGTACAGATGCCAGAGCAATCAATCTATAACGTGAGAATGCGTGAGATGGAAGAGGCACAGAAAGAGGAACGCAGGCAAAAAGAAGAGGAAGAAAATCAGGACACCAGAAATTGATAAATAATCAAATATATTTAGCTCAAGGATGAGTTAAGTACTGATGGTAACTATTCCGAATATAGCCGAAATAAGACGATTGTTTTACAATTACTATTGAATATACTGTGGTTGCATACAGTTGTTGTGTGCTATTAAATATAAAAAGGAATTTATATGAGTGATATTGATTCATCTGACCATTCTGGTTGGAGTAAAGAAAACGATCCTTGGGGTAATGATTCCTACTGGGATCAGTATGATAAATCACATGATGACAGTCATCCTGGTGATAATGATGATGGTGACGACAGGGATGAAAGAGAAAGAGAAAGAGATATTCATGATGTCTCTGGTGTAGATTTAAGTCGATACCCTGAAAAGTTAGTAATGGCATCGGCAGCTATGCCTGCTTTGGGTTTTCTTACCTATCAAGGCGTTCTTAGTTTTACATCAAGCCCATTTGTTTCCGCTAACATTAAGAGTGTTTTTTCTAAATCATTGACAACACTAAGAACTAGCGCATTAGAAGCAATGTCAGTTGCTCCAAGTCTGGCCAAACTTACAACTATTGGAATTGCAATTGAAGGATTATGGCCGAGTAACAATATCATGTCTACTCAAGCTGAAATGGCGTTATTGAATAATTATGGCATTTTAGATAGAGATATTTTTGATAGAAATAAAGCACGCAAAGTTACAACAATGCCAGCGGATATTGTTACTAATCAAATTAGTGATATCGGTAAGAAAACATCACTAAGTATACATACTCAGGTTATGTCTGCTTTGGATAAGAATGCTGGAAAGCAACGAACTATTGTATCAACGGGTCAGGCTATCAGTATTCCAATCGTAAAGGCAACAGCAACAAGCACCCCTAATGTTTATACCGCTCCTGTTATTGCTGGATCAAAGCCAGTACGCATTAGCGTTTCTGAAAATAAAGCGGATAAAAGTAAACAGGTGGTCATCAACTCTAAGCCTAATGCTGGATATTACATCCCTTCATCTAAATTAAAGACCCATCATGCCATTGTTGATTTTGGTGGTAAGCACGAGGCTCTTTATGTCTCTATTATTGATGTCATTGATGTTAATAATGAAAAGCAAGTAGTAGAAACAGAATGGGCTGAATGGTCGACATTGCATCCGTTAGAAACTGCATTATTAGAACTTGAAGAAGCAAAGAAAAGGCTAGCTAATATTAATAAACAGTTTCAGGCTCAAGTCGCTGTTATTAATAAACTCAAAGCCACACCAGAAGGTTTGGCATTAGCCGATCCTGTTAAAAATCCTCTTGTTTATAAACAGGATAATAAACAAATTAGTGTGACCAAAGTTGAAGTTAAGATTGTTGATAAGATTCTACTTAATACTCTTCTAACTAAAGGAATGGGTGCATATTTAGGTGAAGTAGAAAAAAGAATAGCTATAAATAAGCCAGATAGAATACAAACTTACCTAATTAAACTATTTTATGAGCGCCTTGGTGATCAGGTACTATCATATAACAACCAATTAGCCAAATCTAAAGAAAGTCTAGCTCCTATCCTCGAATCGCGAAAAAAAGCAGAAGGAAAGAAAAAAGCTGCTGAGGATAAAGTTAAGATTGAGCAGGATAAAAAACGCCAAGGTGTTAGAGAAAAAGGCCATGATTATCACCCAGCACCGAAGACCGAAGAAATTAAAGGATTGGGAGAATTAAAACGAGGGAAAGATAAAACACCGAAACAAGGTGGGGGTGGTACTCGTAAGCGCTGGATTGGGGATAAAGGGCGTAAAATTTATGAATGGGATTATCAACATGGTGAAATTGAAGGTTATCGTGCAAGCGATGGTCAGCATCTTGGCGCGTTTGATCCAAAGACGGGCAATCAGTTGAAACCTGCTGATCCAAAACGTAATATCAAAAAATACTTGTAAGGATAATATTATGGGATTGAAAATTGATTTAACTTGGTTCGATAAAAAGACTGAAAGTTTTATTGGTGAAGAATATTCGGTCGATCTGGGAGATGACGACACGGTTATTGAACAGACTGTTAATCCGACAGAAAACATCATAAATGCAGGTAGCTTCGATGTTATTTCCGCATGGGTTCCTTACCTACAGAAATATATCAAACATAAAATTGAACTAAATAAATACGATTACCAGGTAGCATTTGATTATCGTGATAAGTGGTAATGAACAAACGTATATAATATTTATTCGTATCGTTTTGAAAGCCTCTTAGCGGAGGCTTTTTTATTCCAAATAAGACTTAGAAAAAATCAGAGAGTTAACCAATCTTAACACACTATCCTCAATAAGACTCTCTCCGCCAAATGGCCACTAAAATCTGAGTAATCACTCTACTTTCAAATACTGCACGGAATTCCCATCAGGCAACTTCTTACTTCTCTCACGATAAAACGCTAATCGTTCATTAAAGTACTCGCGCAAATGTGCTGGTTGTTGTCGCTCAACTTCGGACGCAACAACTGGCATATTGAGTCGTTCTTTATATGCGACACCGCTTGCAGATAGGTCAACATTAATCTTATCTTTTTCTTCTTGTGTTAGTTCAGCAAGATTTTTCATTTGATAAGCTCTATTAATGAACTGGAGAGTAATTATAGCATAAGAATAAGGCGAGAATCGGACCTTAAACAAGGTAAATCTGATGTGGGTTTTACACCAGTTTTACACCAGTTTTACACCAAGCAAATTTCAGGCATAAAAAAACCAACCATAAGCGGTTGGTTTTTCTAAGGAATTTTGGTCGGCATGATAGGATTTGAACCTACGACCCCTGACACCCCATGACAGTGTGTAATATAATATTAATTTAAGGCTTTTTTAAACTTGATGGATAAGGGGGACGCTGGCTAATATATTGAAAAATAAATACACATATCACGGAAAAGCCCATAATACGCATCACCCATGGAGAACTACTATCTCTAACGGGGCGGGGGGTAGAAATAAAAGCCTCTGGAGAGGCGAATGAGTAAATAATCATTAATAGGATCATTATTGGAAACAATAGTGACAACAATAAAAGAATTACATCTAATGCTTTTTTACTAAAAGTTTTTTGGGATTTTTTCTTTTTTCTTGATAGTTTTTTCTGTTTACTAAAGATAGATTTTACACCTATTAGTTTTCCTTTCTCCCTAACATCGTTTTTATCTCCAGTATGGAGAATTTCTATTCTGGCACCTTCATTTTTTTCAATAAAATCAAAATCAATAAGAATACAATTAGGATATTCGCTGTCAGTCTTTAGCTCTATATTATTAATAGGATTGTTTGATGCTACGACTTGATAACGCAATAATTGAATTTCCCTGCTAAATTCAATTCTTAGAGGTTCTTTAGTAGCTAATGCACTTTTTGTTATAACAGAGTTACCCGAATTCCAAATAACAAATTCAGAAGAAGATACACATTTCTACTAATGAGCCATCATACATTACACTTATTTGCTGTGGTAGGCTCGAGTGGTTTTTATTTATGAGGTTTAAAAACTCATGGCAGCTAGAGATTTTATAAACTTTACGAGTTAAAACATAAATAAAAATGGCTATAAGAATACCAATGATCCCAATCACTGTACCCAGCGCGGAATTTGATAAAATATTATTAACTGTATCCACTCTTGGTCTCCTATATAAAAAAGGCTCACCGAAGTGAGCCTTTTTGAACTCTAAATAATCCGCGTACGATTTGCGTATGATTTAGAGTCCTATCTGTGTCAGTGTGTAGTCTTAATGATTTCGCTAACTTCTTGTTTTTGAAACCGTTGTCCTATCACTGACCCACCAAATTTGGTGGAGCTGGCGGGAGTTGAACCCGCGTCCGAAATTTCTACATCCTCGGTACTACATGCTTAGTCTAGTCTTTAAATTCACTTACCTACTGCGGACAGACACGCCATAAATAAGCTAGCTTGATTAAGTTTAACGCTTTGACCCCAAGCTAGGTCTCCACGCGATCTCTTTTGGGTTTGACTTCTCTTGATCCCCGTCTTAAGAGCGGAAGCTAGGGAGAGAAGGCTCTAAGTAGGTTATTAAGCTACTAGTGCGCGTTTTTGATCGTCGTTTGCGACTATCTTTTTGCGGCTTTTTACGAGGCCAACCGCCCCTCGGCATGCACCTTGGGTTTCGCAAATCCCGTCGAATCCAGAATCAGCCCCAAGTTGTTGAAAGTGAGTATATCAGAAAAATACTTGTAATTGCTAGTACTTAACGCAATTTAGCGGTTAGCATTTTTCATGATACGTGCTTTGTCTAATTTCCACTCACGATCTTTAATGGTTTCACGTTTGTCGTGATCTTTCTTACCTTTAGCAACGCCGATTTTAATTTTACACCACGCGTTTTTCCAATAAAGAGAAAGCGCAACGACGGTGTATCCATCACGGTTGATTTGACCATAAAGGTTATCAAGTTCACGTTGTTTTAATAACAGTTTACGGGTACGTGTCGGATCACAAACCACATGAGATGATGCAACATTTAAAGGCGTAATGGTTGCACCAAAAAGATAAGCTTCACCGTCACGCATGACAACGTAGCTATCACTGATGTTGGCTTTTCCTGCACGCAGTGATTTAACTTCCCAGCCTTGTAACGACAGACCCGCTTCAATCTCATCTTCGATGAAATATTCATGGCGAGCACGTTTGTTTAACGCAATGGTCGCGGAACCAGGTTTGTGTGATTTTTTCTTTGTCATAATGTCCACATTATACTGTATGAGCAACAGAAAGAAATCATTTAACCGACTGTTTTCTTTTCAATTGCATAAAACTTAAGCTATATTCCATTAGATTTTTAATTAGTCACTGTTCAATGATATGATCCACACAGTGTTGTCGTACAGGAATAACTATGCCTCAGATTAGTCGATCTGCTCTCGTCCCTTTTAGTACAGAGCAAATGTTTAAACTGGTTAATGATGTTCTTACTTATCCTGATTTTCTACCAGGATGCGTTGGAAGTAAACTGATCAAAAGCACACCAGAAGAAATGATTGCATCAATAAATGTCTCAAAAGCGGGAATTAGTAAAACATTTACTACCCATAACTTTTTAAAGACTAATGAACGTGTTGATATGCGTCTTGTTGATGGCCCCTTTCGTAAATTGACTGGGGGATGGGTGTTTACCGCACTCGATGATAATGCGTGTAAGATAGAATTTCAGCTAGACTTTGAGTTCACTAATAAACTAATTGAGTTGGCTTTTGGCCGTATTTTTAAAGATTTAACGAACAATATGGTTCAAGCATTTACTCACAGAGCGAAAGAGATCTATCGTGACTAAAATATGGGTAGAGGTAACCTACGCGTTACCCGATAAACAGTACCTTATCCCTGTAGAACTAACGCTAGGGGACACTGTTGAACAAGCCATTGTTGCTTCAAATATCTTAACGATTTGTAATGATATTGATTTAACTAAGAATAAAGTTGGTATTTATAGTCGTCCAGCAAAGCTAAGTGATAATGTGAGAGACGGTGATAGAGTTGAAATTTATCGACCTTTAATTGCCGATCCTAAAGAAATGCGTCGTAAACGTGCAGAAAAAGCACGACAAAAAGCGGATTAATATCATGTTTTGCCCAATATAGGGTGTCACATACTGCATTAATAGGCCACTTGATTACAGACAGATACAATAAAAGATAACACTACCATAAAGTAATTTTTCTTTATAAAAACACACCCCAACGTAAAGTTTAACGTATGGGGTGCAATTCGTTTTTGCCAATCTTATACAAAACTAAGTTTTCTTAGCGCGATGATAGCATTATGCTTTTGTTGCAGGCGCTGAGAAATTAGGCATATTGCCTTGTTTATCAATCTTAGTCAGTATGCCATTGCTATCAAAAGTTAGTATCAGCGTTTCTTGACGTACTTTCTGGTGACCTGGCTCTTCACGGAAAACATAATACCAAGTTTGGCTTCCGAAAGGATCTTTAAGCATTGGCGTACCAAGGGCAAATTGAACTTGCTGCTGTGTCATTCCTTGCTGAACTTTTGCGACTTCGGCTGGTGTTAAATAATTTCCCTGATTGATATCTGGGTGATAAACCAGTCTCTCGAACATAGAGCAACCTGAAGTCATTACGACTAAAGATAAGGCGGCAACTTTTAACAGTTTAAAACGCATGGTTATTACATTCCTTTTAGGGTCATAGTGACGATGATAATCGACAACGCAGCAATTGAAAACCTTTCACGCTCTGCCTATGACCCTAAATATCAATAAAAGTTTGTTAATCGTTATGCAGCCAACAAATCTTTCGCATTTGCTAAGGTGTTTTTGGTGACTTCACTTCCTGCTAATAAACGGGCGAGCTCTTGTAAACGTTCTTTTTTCGATAATAGTTTCATTGTGGTTTCAGTTTCTTCACCATTTGTCTCTTTATTAACAAAATAGTGTTGATGTCCACAACCAGCTACTTGAGGTAAGTGGGTAACACACATTACTTGAGTTGATTCACCCAATTCTCGCAATAATTTACCTACGATAGCGGCTGTAGGGCCACTGATCCCTACATCGACTTCATCGAAAATCAGGGCTGGTGTATCCATTTTTTTCGCTGTGATCACTTGGATTGCGAGCGCAATACGAGATAACTCACCACCAGAAGCCACTTTAGAAAGCGCTTGATGAGGTTGTCCTGGGTTTGTGGTGACATTAAATTCAACTTTTGTGGCACCATCGATTTGCAGTGAGCTGTCATCAAAATAGGTATCAACAGTAAAGTAACCATGAGGCATTGATAACTGATGCATACTGTTAGTGATAAGTTGACTTAATTCATTTGCATATTGTTGGCGAACTTGATGCAGTTGCTTTGCAACATCTAATGCAATTAAATGGTCAGCTTTGACTTGTTCTATTAAAGCGTCACAATCATCATTTTGACGAAGTAGGGCATTCTTTTCTTCAATTAATTGCTGATGAAGGTCATATAATTCTTCAGGCGCTACACGATGCTTACGTGACAAACTTATGTATTTAGACATACGTTTTTCAACTTCAAATAAGCGGTTAGGGTCCATTTCTAAACGATCACTATAGTGGCGAAGTTCGTCACTAACTTCACTAATTTGGATCGTGGCTTCATCCAGCATCTCTAATAACGAATTAAATTGGCTTTCCATTGATGCCAATTCTGTAATTTCATGCTTGGCAACATTGAGCATGCTTAAAATATTTTGTTCTTCATTATCACTTAAAATTTGTAAACTATTTTGGCTTAAAGTCAAAAATTGTCCACAGTTGGAAAGACGTTTATATTCTTGATCTAATTCAGGATATTCGCCTTGAATGGGTTGAAATTCATTAAGCTCTTTTAAATGATAATCAACCAGTTGTTGCCTAGCTTCTCTTTCTAGAGAGAGTTGTTGAAACGAGGCCAATGTCTGACAGCTTTGATGCCATGTTTGATAGGCAGATTTCATGCTTTTTAATAGAGCAGGTTCATGAGCATAAATATCAAGCAGGTGCTTTTGATAACGAGGCTCTAAAAGTTGTTGGTGAGCATGTTGCCCATGAATTTGGATAAGTAAAGAACCTAGCTCTCTTAATTGTGAAAGGGGTACGGAAGTACCGTTGATAAAACCACGAGAACGCCCATCAGAAGAAATGGTTCTTCTTAATAGGCATTCATTATGGTCATCAAGATGATGTTCTTCAAGCCAACGTTGTGCCGATGGCGTGTCAGAGAGTGAGAATCGTGCGCATAAATCAGCTCTAGCTGCACCTGGGCGCACCATATTAGCATCACCACGGTTACCTAAGCATAAACCCAGCGCATCAATTGCAATAGATTTACCTGCACCAGTTTCACCCGTAATGGTCGTCATGCCACCAGAAAAATCGATTTCAAGTTCACGGACTATGGCAAAATGACTAATAGTTAATTGAGTCAGCATAGTGCCTCTCCTGTGTATAAAAACATATCTGTGATTACATACAGTATAAACTGGTTTTTTATACAGTAAAGTAGCGAGGCACAAAAATTAGAACATTTTTTTTGACCAACCTAATTTTGAGCTGAGTGTATTAAAATAATTGTAATCAGTAGGATGAACCAAATTGAGTTTTTGACGGCTACGTTTAATGATGACTTCATCGCCTTCTTTTATAGGTAATACTAATTGGCTATCACAACTGACTTCATAATCGATATTCGTTTGTGAGAATTTTAGGCGAATTTGACTATCACTGCTGATAACTAAAGGGCGAGCTGATAAGGTATGGGGAAACATAGGTACAAGCGCAATAGCATCAAGATTAGGAGTTAAAATAGGGCCTCCAGCAGACAATGAATAGGCGGTTGAACCTGTGGGGGTAGCAATAATTAAACCGTCAGAACGTTGTGAAAAGGCAAAACGATCATCAATATAAACTTCAAACTCAATCATATGAGCCACTTTACCAGGATGAAGCACTACTTCATTTATCGCTGTACCAATACGTGTTCTTTGACCTTCAGCGCAGACTCGAGCTTCAAGCAAGAACCGTTTTTCTTCACGATAATGCCCAGCAAGAACATTGGTTAATTGCTGTAAGGCATTATCAGGATCGAGATCAGTAAGAAAACCTAAGTTCCCACGGTTAACGCCAATTACTTTGATATTATAGCGAGATAACACACGCGCAGCACCGAGCATGTTGCCATCACCTCCGACGACAATCACAAGATCAGCGATTTTACCCACTTGTGTTAAATCACCCGTTTGTGCATTTTTAAGTTTTAGCTCTTGAGCGACTTGTGTATCAATAATAACATCATAGCCTTGAGCTTGTAGCCAATGATAAAGCATTTCATGTGTTGAAAGTGCCTCTGGATGGCGGGGATGGCCGACAATGCCAATACATTTAAAGTGTTTTTTTTCCGTTACGGTATTATCTGGCATTTTTTTACCCTCGTTTTGCGCCAATTCCTTGAAACCCGTTTATTGATCCCCATAATAAACTAAATATGAAGATGAATACCAAAACTACGCGGAGATGTTCATGAGTAGTAAAGAACAAAATATACATGAAGAGCAAGTCTCAAAAGAAAAAGAAGGAATGGGATCTGTAATGGATGAATCTCAAGAGCAGGTAATGACCGAAGAAGCACAAGCGGATTTTAATGCTCAAGCTGAGTTAGCTGAGGCGTTAGCGCGTATTGATTCTCTCGAAAAACAACTGGAGCAATCACAAAAAACAGAGCGTGAAGCTATGGCTCGTGCTTTGGCTGAAGTTGAAAATGTACGTCGCCGTACTCAACAAGATATTGAGAAAGCACATAAATTTGCACTTGAAAAATTTTCTAATGAATTATTGCCAGTACTTGATAATTTAGAGCGCGCTTTATCTGCTGCTGATCATGAAAATGAATCGCAAAAACCAATGATTGAAGGGTTAGAGTTAACACTGAAGTCATTCTTAGATGCCGTACGTAAATTTGGCATTGAAGTAGTTGAAGAAAAAAATGTAGCATTCAACCCTGATGTTCATCAAGCGATGACATTGATTGATAGCCCTGAACATGAGTCTAATCATGTTGTTGATGTTATGCAAAAAGGATATACCTTGAATGGTCGTTTATTACGTCCAGCTATGGTTATCGTTTCTAAATAGCATTAATAAAAGTATTCGTTATCACACGTTTTATTCAGTGTAGATAAAGTAAACCGCACAATACGAAGTTTATAAATCTTCTAGTTATTGTGCGGTTTTACATTTTTAAAGGCAGGACTTACTCAATCGCATCAAGATACCAATTGATAGGTGTTCGGCCTTGTTGCTGTAAAATATCATTAGCCTGTTTAAAATGACCACAGCCTAAAAATCCTCTATGTGCAGAAAGTGGTGATGGGTGGGGGGCTTTTAAGATAACGTGTTTTTTTGTATCAATAAAACGACCTTTTTTCTGAGCATGAGCTCCCCAAAGTAGGAAAATAACTCCTTCTCTACGCTGATTAATTTGCTCAATAACAGCATCTGTAAATATTTCCCAACCATAATTAGCGTGAGAATGTGCTTGGCCTTTCTCTACGGTCAATACGGTATTAAGCAATAAAACCCCTTGTTTTGCCCAACTTTCTAAATAGCCATGGTTAGGGCGCTTAAAATCAGGGTATTCTTTTTCAAGCTCTTTATACATGTTAACGAGTGAAGGGGGAGCAGGTACACCTGGGCGTACTGAAAAAGAGAGTCCATGAGCTTGGTTTGGGCCATGATAAGGATCTTGTCCTAAAATAACGACATTCACATTTTCAAAAGGTGTAAAACGAAAAGCATTAAAAACGTCTTCCTGAGGGGGATAAATAATTTTGCCTGCTTCTCTTTGTTGCGCGACTTGAGACATAATTTGATGAAAGTAAGGCTTTTCTTTTTCAGCACCTATTACATCATGCCAAGTTAATGCAGTAGTCATAACATAAAATCCTTATTGATATCTTATAGTGCCTAAGCTTACAGATATCATTGAATGAATGAAAATATAACAGTTTAAAAATTAGAATTAATTGAGTTCTCAAATTTTCTTTTAAAATTTACAAAAAAAATTGCAAATCAAGAGAGGGCGATTGTTGATTTAAAACAACACTTTGCACCTTGGTTGGTAAAGTGCTTATGAATTTTATTGATATTAATCAAAGAATGGCGCCATTTATACTGGTATATAAGTAGATAGAAACATTGGTTAGACCAAATACCCAAGTTCTGATCCAAGATTAGAATTTGATTTTGTGCCCATATTGGAGGTCGAAATGATTACTGGTATCCAAATTACTAAAGCTGATAACGACGATTTATTACACTCTTTCTGGTTATTAGATGATGAAAACGGCGAAGCGCGTTGTATCTGTGCTAAAAAAGGCTTTGAAGAAGGCCAAGTGATTAACCGTAAAGAATTAGGCAATATCGAATACCGTGAAGTGCCTGTAGAATCTAAACCGGTTGTTCGTGTAGAAGGTGGTCAACACTTAAACGTTAACGTATTAAGCCGTGAAACACTGGAAGATGCAGTTAACAACCCTGAGAAATACCCTCAATTAACTATTCGTGTTTCTGGTTATGCAGTGCGTTTTAACTCATTGACTCCAGAACAGCAACGTGATGTTATTACCCGTACTTTCACTGAAAGTCTGTAATTTTTCACTAAAGTAATAAGTTATTGATAAAGCTCGATATGAAAATATCGGGCTTTTTTATGTGTAAAATTTCACATTGATAAATAAAAAAGCCGTAGCGATATTAATTCACTACGGCTCTAAATAAATGAAGAAATAATGCAGATTATTAGCTATCTGTCAGTGTTTCTTTTGCTGAGTTTATTGGCACTGTACTTTTTGTCGTGCTATTGGTTGCCGTTTTACGACGCTTACCAATATTTTTACGATCGCGAGCACGTACTTTTTCTTTAACTGCTTTTTTCTCTTCGTCTTTTTTCGCTTTACGTTTAGCCAGCACTTTTTTAGATGGTTTAAACGTTGCTTTTTGACTTGGTGCTTTAGTGGTTGGGCGTAACTCAGCGACGACACGGTATTTAATTGGCTCTTGAACATAACGGCCAATCTTACCTAATAATGGGTGATCGTGTGCTTCAACTAATGAAATGGCGATACCTTTGCGGCCAGCTCGTCCTGTGCGACCAATACGATGCAAATAGACGTCAGCAGTGCGAGGTAAATCAAAGTTAAACACATGGGTGATGTCGTCCAAATCAAGACCACGAGAAGCAACATCTGTTGCGACTAATACATTCATTTGGCCTGATTCTAATCGTTTTATTGCATCATTACGTTGTGTTTGCGCCATCTCACCTTCAAGATAGCTACATTTAATACCTTGTTTTTCTAATGCAGAGACGAGCTCTCTTACTCGTTCTCTTTTACGTACAAAGACAATCGATTTTTTAACATCGTCTTGCTTTAGTAATGCGGCCAGTAATGCTGTTTTATGTTCAAGATTATCAGCATGATAATAGAATTGCTGAATTTTTTTACGTTCACGACGTGAAGGATCAGCATTCAGTTCAACGGGCTCATTAAGGATACGTTGTGCAAAATCAATGACGGCATTACCTTCAAGTGTTGCAGAGAATAGTAATGTCTGTTTGCGCCAGCGAGTTTCGCCCGCGATGGTTTCAATATCATTAGCAAAACCCATATCTAACATGCGGTCTGCTTCATCTAAAATCAGCATTTCTACCGCACGGCAGTCAAAGTTTTCTTCTTTGATGTACTGTAATAAACGACCTGTTGTTGCAACAACGATATCTTGGTTCTCGCTAAAGACTTCAGCGTGATTCATATAAGCAACACCGCCCGTGATAGTGGCGATATCTAAATGAGTGTGCGCACATAATTCTTTTGCCTGCTCGGCAACTTGCATGGCAAGTTCGCGTGTTGGTGTCAGGATAAGAATACGTGGCGGACCTGATTTTTTACGTGGGTAATCAAGCAAGTGTTGAATTGCCGGAAGCAAAAAGGCCGCAGTTTTCCCTGTGCCTGTTGGCGCAGAGCCTAAAATATCACGTCCATCCATTGCTGCTGGAATAGCATCTGCTTGAATTGCAGTAGGACGTTGATATCCTTTTTCTTCTAATGCGGTCAATAAACTTTCATCAAGTTCAAGACTAGAAAATGTCGTGGCTGTCATTGTATACCTCTGTTTAGGGCGCGGATTTTGACATTATCCCCTGCTAAAAGCCAGCGGATTTACCGCTATCACATTATATATTACCGATAGACGAAGGTATTCGTTGTTTTTAGGCTTAATCTAAATAAGCGCGCATCGTATACAAATAGTTTAATGTTAAGATAGGGGTTGCAGAAGCGTTATCATACCATATATCTCTTTTTCAATGACATGAATGATAAGTAATAAAAAAGAGATAGTAATACGAATCAATAGAGCCTATAGATGAATCAAAAGAAAGTGAAAAAAGCGGGATTACGCAAAGGCGGTTTTACATTTAAGCAATTTTTTGTTGCTCATGATAAGTGTGAAATGAAAGTAGGGACAGATGGCGTTTTATTAGGAGCCTGGGCACCCGTCGAGAATGTAAAAAGGGCTCTTGATATCGGTACGGGGAGTGGGTTAGTTGCTTTAATGTTAGCTCAACGGGCTAACCAAATCGAGTGTGTTGATGGTATTGAACTTGATGAAAACGCAGCATTACAAGCGACCGAAAATGCACAAGGATCGCCATGGCATTCGTTAATTCACATTTATCATAATGATATTTATCATTATGCAGAGAAAATAAAAAATAAATATGATTTGATCGTAAGTAATCCACCTTATTTTGAACCTGCTATCGCTTGTCGCAATGATGTTCGTGAACAAGCGCGTTATACCAAAACGTTAACGCATGAGGGATTATTGGACAGTGCACAATCACTTATTACAGACGACGGTTTATTTTGTGTTGTGTTGCCCTATGCTATTGGCGAACAATTTATTGAAATAGCAGAAAAAAAAGAGTGGAATATTGTCAAGCGAGTGAATATCAAAGATAGCGCGGACAAACCCTACCATCGAATATTGTTAGCATTTCAAAGACAAAGTGAAAGTTGCATTGAATGTAATATAGAAGAGCTTATTATTCGTCATAATGAAGGTCATTACACGGATAAGTTTCAATCTTGGGTAACTGACTTTTATTTATATTATTAAATCTATATTTAATAATACACTGTTTAAGATAATATATATTGTTGTAAGTAATCGTATATATCTAAATAATATCATTGTGTTATCGTTTCTTTATTGGCAAATTGCATATTGGTTGGTGATCACCATGATAATTTTTTTGTGATTCATCTCTTAAAATAATGATTGAATTGAACTTCATACTATTTTTACGCTCTAAGTCATGTAGCTCATAAAAAACGAGAAGGAATAACGAGAGTAAATATGACGGAGTCATTTAAAAATAGTGCGAAGCTTGACTTCGGGAGAGTCCATCTCTAATGAGCGAGCAGTTAACGGACCAAATGTTGGTTGAAAAGGTACAAAATGGTGACCAGAATGCGTTTAATTTGCTGGTTATCCGCTATCAACACAAGGTAGCAAGCCTGATTTCCCGTTATGTACCACAGGGTGATGTGCCAGATGTTTCGCAGGAAGCCTTTATTAAAGCTTACCGAGCCATAGGTTCTTTTCGTGGTGATAGTGCTTTTTATACATGGCTTTACCGAATTGCGGTGAATACCGCAAAAAATTATCTGGTGGCACAAGGGCGACGTCCGCCTTCAAATGATTTAGATGCGAGTGATGTTGAAAATTTTGAATCACCAAACGCATTAAAAGAAATTTCGAACCCTGAGAATTTAATGTTGTCTGAAGAGTTACGGAGAGTGGTTTTTCACACCATAGAGTCATTACCTGAAGATCTAAGGGTTGCTATAACACTTCGGGAACTTGACGGACTGAGCTATGAAGAGATAGCCGTCATTATGGATTGCCCTGTCGGAACAGTACGTTCACGTATTTTTAGGGCGCGAGAAGCTATTGATAATAAGGTTCAACCATTAATACAAGAGTTTTGATTGTGGGTGAACCATCATTGACTGAAGGGTACTTTTACATGCAAAAAGAAAAACTTTCTGCATTTATGGATGGCGAAGTTCTTGATAAAGAATTAATGGGAACAATTGCACGTGATGACTCCATGAAGGAAACATGGCAACGTTACCATTTAATTCGTGACACAATGCGTGGTGATGTAGGTGAAGTAGTCCACTTTGATATCGCAAGTCGCGTTGCGCTCGCTTTAGAGAATGAGCCTGTCCGCATAAGTCCTGAACAACAACGAGAGCAGCAACCTGCGCCATCACAATGGCGTCAGCACTCTTTTTTACAAACGTTACGTCCTTGGGCAAGTCAGTTAACTCAAATCGGTGTCGCGGCTTGTGTTTCATTAGCTGTTATTGTTGGTGTTCAGCAATATAATGGAAAGAATGGTTCTGAAGATTTTCAAGTAGACACACCTGTATTTAATACCCAACCTATTATGGGGTCAGGTGCACCAGTAAGTTTAAATCTTCAAAACGATACTTTAGGCAAAGATCAGCAAACACGTTTACAAGAGCGCAATCAGCGTCTTGGCTTAATGTTGCAACAGTACGAGTTAGATCGTCGTATTTATAATGCACCACAAAATGAAGCATCTGGGAATGAGCAAGGTGTAACTCAACCGGTAGCTGCACAGCAATAATAACGGCGTGAATGTATAAATAACGTGTGGGAATAAAACAGTCGTAATGAAAAAATCATGGTTATCCGCCTTATTGTTGGTGGGCAGCCTGTCAATGTCGATACAAGCCTTGGCACAACCTCAAACAGGTAGTGTCGAGGCTTTGTTGCAAAAGATGGGTCATACAAGTAAAACTTCTACCTATGAATTATCTTTTATCAATATCAATTCTCAAGGTATTGTTCCTATTCGCTATCGTCATACTCTTATTGATGGCAAACCCCTTGCACAGCTAATGCAAATGGACAGTACACGTCGTGAAATTGTTCAACGTGGTAATGAAATTAGCTATTTTGAGCCTGGGTTAGATGCCTTTAGCTTGAGAAATGATCATATTGTTGACTATGTCCCAGCTATTATCTACCAAGATTTCAATGAGTTATCAGGGTATTATAACTTTATCGATGCAGGTAGAACCCATATTGGTGATATTCCAAGTCGCGTTGTGCGTGTGCTATCAAAAAATAATGACCGTTACGATTATGTCCTGTTTATTGATGAAGAAAGATATCTTCCTCTAAGAGTGGATCTTTTAGATAAAAATAATGACATTATTGAACAATTTAGGGTGATTACGGTGAATGAAGGCAATGAGGTTGAAACCAAATTGAATTCATTGCGTACTGTGAATATGCCACCAGTATTACTTATCCCTAAATCTAAATCTTTAGTTTATAACTGGTCAGTTAATGAGTTACCTGATGGTTTCAAAGAAGTAAAACGTAGTAATCATCAGATTTCTGAAACTGAGTTTAGTCAGTCTATTTTATTTAGTGATGGCTTATTTGACTTCTCTATTTATGTTAATAAAAGTGGTCAGCAAACAAATTCGCCCGAACGCGATAAAATGTTAAGGTATGGTCGTAATACAATTTATACCTATGACAAAGAAGGCAATGAAATTACCTTTATTGGTCAATTACCATTTTCTACGGCACAGAAGATAGTTAACAGTGTTGTATTTACGAAAAAGTAAAAGGTATAAGTTATGGTTAAAGAGTGGGCAACAGTTATACATTGGCATGAAGGAAGAGCGTTATTGCGCTACGGTTCCTCTTCTGGCTGTGGTAGTTGCCAAGCTCGTGCTGCGTGTGGCTCTTATTTATTAAATAAAATAGGGCCCGAAACTGTTCATCAACTCGAACTTCCTGTTGCACAACCTTTAGTTGAAGGGCAAAAAGTGGAAGTAGGGATACCCGAAAATAATTTACTCCTTTCTGCTATGTTGGTGTACTTAACGCCACTTATTGGCCTATTTATTGTTGCGGGCATTGCGAGCCTTTGGTTTTCCAGTGAATTTGCTATTTTTTGTAGTGGCCTTGCTGGTGGCCTTCTTGGTTTTTTATTAGCAAAAAAAGTGGCAACATGGTGGAGTAAAGACGAAGGGTTTGAGCCAGTTATATTACAAATAGGCCTTCCTCCTCATGAACTTAAGGTTCAATTTCAAGAGTAGCTGGCAGATAAAAAAGATGGGGCATTGGCCCCATTATTTTTTGCTTGGCTAATTTCGTTATCGTTTTCATCTTAAATTAACACGCTTCGATATCTGGAAATTACCTCAAAAAAATCACAAATAAATGTAGGTCTTAGCATAAATGTTTGTGTTTGATGAACGTTTCTTTGAGTATAATGTCTCTAGTGTGTAGAATGCGTCATCAATAATAACTCCTGCAATATAGAGTTTTCGCTTTGTGTCCATGAATGACTCCAAAGCCAGATTTATAGAGCAAAGCAATAGAGAAAAATAATTTCAGAATGAAAAACATACGTAACTTTTCCATTATCGCACATATTGACCACGGTAAATCGACGTTATCAGATCGAATTATTCAAATTTGTGGTGGCTTATCAGATCGTGAAATGGCTGCGCAGGTTCTTGATTCTATGGATCTTGAGCGTGAACGTGGTATTACAATCAAAGCGCAAAGCGTAACCTTGAATTACACCGCAGATGACGGTGAAGTTTATCAGCTTAACTTTATCGATACCCCTGGACACGTTGACTTCTCTTATGAAGTATCTCGTTCACTTGCTGCTTGTGAAGGCGCCTTATTGGTCGTTGATGCAGGACAAGGGGTTGAAGCACAAACATTAGCAAACTGCTATACGGCGATGGATATGGATCTCACCGTCGTTCCAGTTTTAAATAAAATAGATTTACCTGCAGCTGAACCTGAGCGCGTTGCTGAAGAAATTGAAGACATCGTGGGAATTGATGCCACAGATGCAGTACGTTGTTCCGCAAAAACAGGTATAGGCGTTAAAGAAGTTATTGAACGTCTTGTTAAAGAAATTCCAGCACCTGAAGGTGATCCTGAAGCTCCATTACAAGCGCTGATCATCGATTCATGGTTTGATAACTATCTTGGTGTTGTTTCACTGATCCGTGTTAAAAACGGTAAAGTAAGTAAAGGCGATAAAATCAAGGTGATGAGTACTGGTCAAGTTTATAACATTGATCGTATTGGTATTTTCACACCAAAACAAATTGATACAACATCATTAAATTGTGGTGAAGTGGGTTGGGTTGTTTGTGGTATTAAAGATATTTTAGGTGCCCCTGTTGGGGATACTTTAACAGCTGCACAAAAACCAGCAGATAAACCATTGCCGGGCTTTAAAAAAGTGAAGCCACAGGTTTATGCGGGTTTATTCCCAATTAGCTCTGACGACTATGAATCATTTCGTGATGCATTGGGCAAATTAAGTCTGAATGACGCATCATTATTCTATGAACCAGAAAGTTCAACAGCATTAGGTTTTGGTTTCCGTTGTGGTTTCTTGGGTCTTCTTCATATGGAGATCATTCAAGAGCGTTTAGAGCGTGAATATGACCTTGACCTGATCACAACAGCACCAACCGTTGTTTATGAAGTTGAAATGACGAATGGTGATATTGTATTAGTGGATAGCCCGTCTAAATTACCGCCACTGAATAATATCGAAGAAATCAGAGAGCCTATTGCTGAATGTCATATGTTATTACCGCAAGAATACTTAGGTAATGTAATTACTTTATGTATCGAAAAACGCGGTGTTCAGACCAATATGGTCTATCATGGTAATCAGGTCTCATTGACTTACGAAATTCCGATGGCTGAAGTGGTCTTAGATTTCTTTGACCGATTAAAATCCACATCACGCGGTTATGCCTCTTTAGACTATAACTTTATCCGCTTCCAAGGTTCTAACATGGTGCGTGTTGATGTCTTAATAAACGGTGATCGTGTTGATGCATTAGCATTGATTACACATAACGATAATGCACCTTATCGTGGACGTGAATTGGTGGAAAAAATGAAAGAATTTATTCCACGCCAACAGTTTGATATCGCTATTCAAGCGGCAATTGGTAACCATATTATTGCTCGTTCAACTGTTAAACAGTTACGTAAAAACGTATTAGCCAAATGTTATGGTGGTGACGTTAGCCGTAAGAAAAAACTGTTACAGAAACAGAAAGATGGTAAAAAACGTATGAAGCAAATTGGTAACGTAGAGTTACCGCAAGAAGCGTTTTTAGCCATCCTTCATGTTGGTAAAGATAAATAATTTAAGGAGAAAACATGGCTAACACGTTTGCCTTGATCCTAACACTGGCAACGCTAATAACGGGAGTTTTTTGGGGAATTGAGCGCTTTAAGCTCAAGCCAGCCCGAAAAGCAAAACTAAAGCGTCTTCAAGAGATGACGCAAGGGACCGAGGATCAGCAAGAGTTAGCAAAATCAATCAATAAGCCAAGCTGGGCTGAAACCTTGGGTTCTCTTTTCCCAGTATTGATTATTGTTTTGGTTTTGCGTTCATTTGTGTATGAGCCGTTTCAAATACCTTCTCGCTCCATGATGCCAACCTTATTGGTTGGTGATTTTATCTTGGTTGAAAAGTTTGCTTATGGATTAAAAGATCCAATAACACAAACAACGTTAATAAATACAGGAAAGCCAAAACGAGGTGATATTGCTGTCTTTAAATATCCTCGTGATCCTTCTACTGACTTTATTAAACGTGTTATTGGGTTACCGGGCGATAAAATTGTTTATGATATGATGTCGAAAAAAATACATATCTACCCAAATTGTAATAAAGCGATTTGCAACGATGAGATTTCGGTGACTTATGGTACCGCTTATCCAAGTGAATGGACGTTGTTGTTACAAAATGTACCGGGTGGCCAGCGTATAAATGGCATGAAATCAATCCCAATTGAAGATCCTATTTCAACAGCAACTCAATTACGTGAAGAAGAACGCGTAGAAACAATAGGAAAAGTCTCTCACCGTATTATGACGATACCTGGTGATATGACGATGCCTGAGTTTATCCAACCAGGATTACCTGTTGGTACTTGGATTGTTCCTGAAGATCATTATTTTATGATGGGGGATAATCGTGATGGGAGTTCTGATAGTCGTTTCTGGGGCTTTGTGCCAGAGAAAAATTTAGTCGGTAAAGCGACAACGATTTGGATGAGTTTTGAAAAACAAGAGAATGAATGGCCTACAGGTGTTCGTCTCAGTCGTATCGGTGGCATCAAGTAACTATTGACAAAATAGCTACAGCATTCCTTTCTATCTCAGTGTAGAATATGCCACTTCTTTAAATATGATTGGCTCCTGTTATTCACAGGAGCCAGTGCAAACGCAACAGTTCTGTTATCCAACCCGATAATTTCTCGTTGTCTTAAACAGATTTGTTGCGTGTGCTTCAAATTAAGTTATGGAACTTGATCGCACATGAATACTTTATTAGTAAACCAGTTACAAAAGAAACTGGGCTATACTTTTACGCAAAATGAATTATTACTACAGGCTTTGACGCATCGTAGTGCAAGTAGCAAACACAATGAACGTTTAGAATTTTTAGGTGATTCAATTCTGAGCTATGTTATTGCTAATGCGCTCTATCATCGATTTCCTCGTGTTGATGAAGGGGATATGAGCCGAATGAGAGCAACGCTTGTTCGTGGTAATACACTCGCTGAATTAGCGCGTGAATTTGAACTAGGTGAATGTCTGCGTTTAGGCCCTGGAGAATTAAAAAGTGGCGGTTTCCGCCGAGAATCAATTTTAGCGGATACGGTGGAAGCTTTAATTGGTGCTATTTTCCTTGATAGTGATATTCAAAATATCGAAAAGATTATTTTAAAATGGTATGAGAATCGTTTGGCTGAAATCAGCCCGGGCGATAAGCAAAAAGATCCTAAAACTCGTCTGCAAGAATATCTGCAAGGGCGCCATCTACCACTACCATCTTATATTGTGGTGCAGGTTCGCGGTGAAGCCCATGACCAAGAGTTTACGATCCATTGTCAGATAAGCGGTATCGATCAACCTGTCAAAGGGATGGGTACAAGCCGTCGAAAAGCTGAACAAGCCGCTGCTGAACAGGCATTAATACAACTGGAGCTTGAATGAGCGAAGAACAAACCTATTGCGGATTTATTGCGATAGTCGGTCGCCCAAATGTGGGAAAATCAACACTACTGAACCAATTATTGGGGCAGAAAGTTTCTATTACATCACGTAAACCGCAAACAACGCGTCATCGTATCATGGGTATTGATACTGATGGTGCTTACCAAGCGATTTATGTTGATACACCGGGCTTGCATATTGAAGAAAAGCGAGCTATCAACAGACTAATGAACCGCGCAGCAAGTAGCTCGATTGGTGACGTTGAACTGGTGATTTTTGTTGTTGAAGGCACCAACTGGACGCCTGACGACGAAATGGTATTAAACAAATTAAAATCATTGCGTTGCCCTGTTTTATTAGCAATTAATAAAGTGGATAACGTCATTGATAAAACCAAGTTACTTCCACATATTGGCTTTTTAAGCCAACAAATGGATTTTCTTGATGTTGTACCAATTAGTGCAGAAAAAGACATGAATATCGATACGATTGCAAAAATTGTTCGTAAATGTCTGCCAGAAGCTATTCATCATTTCCCTGAAGATTATATTACTGATCGCTCTCAACGTTTTATGGCATCAGAAATTATTCGTGAGAAATTGATGCGTTTCTTAGGTGAAGAATTACCTTATTCTGTCACTGTTGAAATTGAGCAATTTGTTACTAATGAACGCGGTGGTTACGATATCCACGGATTAATTCTGGTTGAACGAGAAGGCCAGAAAAAAATGGTTATTGGTAATAAAGGCGTAAAAATCAAGAAAATTGGTACCGAAGCCCGTATGGATATGGAAGACCTATTTGAAAACAAAGTTCACTTAGAACTTTGGGTGAAGGTTAAAGCTGGCTGGGCTGATGATGAACGTGCTTTACGTAGCCTTGGCTATGTGGACGATTTAAAGTAGGTAACTGAAGTGGATGGCTGGCAACGTGCATTCGTTATCCATGCTCGCCCTTACAGTGAAACGAGTTTATTACTCGATTTTTTCACTGAAAATGAAGGGCGAGTACGCATATTGTCAAAAGGCGCGCGAGGCCGTCGTTCACCCTTAAAAGGGGCACTTCAACCTTTTACTCCTTTGCTCATTCGTTGGAGTGGGCGAGGAGAAGTTAAAACCCTTCGTGATGCTGAACCTATCTCTTTAGCTTTACCATTAACAGGCTCTGTTCTTTATAGTGGTCTGTATCTTAATGAACTCTTGTCTCGTGTTTTGGAAAATGGCACTTCTTACAGTGTGCTTTTTTTTGAATATCTTTCTTGCTTACAAATTCTTGCAGCTAGCGACACTACATCAGAAGCAGCCTTAAGACGCTTTGAACTGGCGTTATTAACCCAACTTGGTTATGGCTTAGATTTTTTGCATTGTGCAGGAAGTGGAGAGCCTGTTTCAGATTCGATGACTTATCGTTATCGAGAAGAAAAAGGTTTTATTGCAAGTTTAGTGGTTGATCATAATAGTTTTACTGGATTTGAATTAAAATCCTTAGCCAGTCGCGAATTTCCTACTGTTGAAACATTAAAAGCGGCAAAAAGGTTTACTAGAATGGCATTAAAGCCCTATTTAGGTGGAAAACCATTAAAAAGTAGAGAACTTTTTAGGCAATTTGCTATTAAAAAAGCCCCAAAGAAAAGAGCATTGATAGTAGAACAGTAATATTGTCTTTTTCTTCTCTATGGAATGTGTAAACTAAGGTAATGCAACGTTATTTTTCAGGAGAAGAGCATGTCTGATATTCTACTTGGCGTTAATATTGACCATATCGCCACCCTTCGTAATGCCCGTGGCACAACGTATCCCGATCCTGTTCAAGCGGCTTTTATTGCAGAACAAGCGGGCGCTGATGGTATCACTATTCATTTACGTGAAGATAGACGTCATATCACTGACCGTGACTTAATGCTGATAAGCCAAACAGTTCAGACAAGATTAAATCTGGAAATGGCAGTCACTGAAGAAATGATCGAGATCGCGTGCCAGACACAACCTGATTTTTGTTGCTTAGTGCCTGAGAAACGCCAAGAAGTAACAACAGAAGGTGGATTAGATGTTGTTGCTAATGAAGAAAAGATATCCGATGCCATTAAACGCTTATCTTTGGCGGGTATTAAAGTTTCTCTGTTTATTGACCCTGACCATGAACAAATTAACGCAGCGGATCGTGTTGGCGCACCTTTTATTGAGATCCACACTGGCGCTTATGCTGACGCTGAAGATGAAATGGCTCAAGAAAAAGAATTTGTACGTATTCGTGATGCTGTGACTTATGCTGCATCTAAAGGCTTAAAAGTGAATGCAGGGCATGGCTTGCATTATCACAACGTACAGCGCATTGCTGCTTTACCTGAATTGTATGAACTGAATATTGGTCATGCCATTATTGGGAGAGCTGTATTTAGTGGTTTAGCGCCCGCAGTTGAAGAAATGAAACGTTTAATGCGAGAAGCGCGTCGCTAATGGCTATTGTTGGTTTAGGTATGGATATTGTTGAAATATCACGTATCGAAGAAATTATAGGGCGTTCTGGTGAACGCCTTGCTCGTCGCATTCTTACTAATGCAGAATGGGAAATTTATCAATCCCATAAACAGCCAATACGCTTTTTAGCTAAGCGGTTTGCAGTAAAAGAGGCTGCGGCAAAAGCATTAGGAACAGGTATTCGTTTAGGATTAGCTTTTAATCATTTTGAAGTGCGTAATGATGAATTAGGCAAACCCACATTGCATTTTTTAGCGGTTGCAAAAGAGATGGCAGAGAAAGCGGGGATAAACTCTATTCACGTGACACTTGCTGATGAACAGCGCTATGCCTGTGCGACAGTTATTTTAGAGAAATAGTTTAGAAAAATAGCTCTCTTAGATTTATCACCCACAAAATCATGGAGTAAGGTTTAGATCTTATCTGCGTGGTGGATCAACACAAATTTTTCCCATAATTCATCTTGAGATTCAGTATGAGTAGGATCAATGATGATCGTGTTAGTAATCGGACAAACCGATTGACAAGTTGGTTTATCGTAATGCCCTACACATTCAGTGCAAAGATCAGGATTAATTTCATAAATATCATCCCCCATTGAAATAGCATCATTTGGGCACTCTGGTTCACACATATCGCAGTTGATGCATTTCTTCGTAATTAGTAAAGCCATATCAGTCACTTAATATATAAATTATTAAATTTCAGTAACTTATATCTTGCACTTATATGTTACCATCTATCAGTTTTGTGTCGCTATATCCGATAAAGTCGTGCTTTATCATTTTAATGGAGATATCGCCCAATCTTCTTGCTTTAGGTATGAAGCAAAGAAAGTAAGATTACCATTTATAAGGGATTTCCTAAAGTAACATCACTCAAATGATCTATCAGATTATGTGAATAATAGTCTAAACATTGGTATTAACACTAAAGAGTATGTTTTGTGGTATTCAGCACATCTAATACCCTGTTATTGATGTTAAATAACGCAATAACATAAGGGGTACGTCATGCCAACACTGTTTAATATGTGGACATTTGCGATTTTGTCCTTGGGTTTGGTACTAACACCGGGCCCTAATATGATTTACCTGATATCACGCTCAATCTCTCAAGGGAAAAAAGCTGGGTTTATTTCATTAATCGGCGTGGCTGTTGGCTATATTTTTTATATGTTATTAGCTGCATTTGGTATTACTGCAATTTTTATGGCAGTGCCTTATGCTTATGATATCTTAAAAATTTGTGGTGCAATTTATCTGTTTTATATTGCTTGGCAGTCTATTAAACCCGGTGGTCGCTCTATCTTTCATCCAAAAAAACTCCTTTCAGGTAATACGACAAAGCTTTTTGTGATGGGATTTGTCACTAATCTTCTCAATCCTAAAATTGCATTGATGTACCTTTCACTTCTACCTCAATTTATAACCATTGGAAATGGCAGCGTATTAAATCAGTCATTAGTCCTTGGTAGTATCCAAATTGTTATTAGTATTGCAGTGAATGCCTTGATTGTTATTGCTGCGGGCTCAATAGCTGGATTTTTTATGCAAAGACCACGTTGGGCATTAATTCAACGTTGGTTTATGGCAACAATTTTAGGGGCTTTAGCGATTAAATTAGCAACAGAGGCTCGTGTAAATTAAAGTTATATTTGGCTATTTTTGTCATAAACAATTCAAGGCAATCTCTTTAGTTATCAATAGAAAACAGGGTACAATAGCCCGCTATATGATAATGAAGAGATATCCTTGTGAATAAAGTTAAAGATGATATTTATTGGATGAATAAAGCGATTGAGCAAGCGCACAAAGCACAAGAGATCGGTGAAATACCGGTAGGCGCTGTATTAGTCGTCGATAATAAAATCATTGCTAAGGGATGGAATCATTCAATTATCGATAATGATCCTACAGCACATGCAGAGATTATGGCATTACGCAAGGGGGGGAAGCATTTGCAGAATTATCGACTCCTTGATGCTACTCTATATATTACTCTCGAGCCTTGTGTAATGTGTGCTGGGGCGATTGTGCATAGCCGGGTAAAACGCGTTGTTTATGGTGCATCTGATCTAAAAACAGGTGCAGCTGGTTCATTTATTGATATCTTACAGCATCCCGGAATGAACCATAAAGTTGAGATAACGTCAGGTGTATTAGGTGAAGAGTGTTCACAGCTTTTAAGCCAATTTTTTAAGATGAGAAGGGCTGAAAAAAAACAACTTAAAAAGCAAAAAAATAGCTCTGTTTTAGTAAATACAGAACAAGCAACAAAAGAATAAATATCTGTTTACTGATAATTAAGGGTATAGGTTGCTTGTGCTTGGAAAGGGCCTGTTAGCAATGTTTGATTTTTCAGCGCAGAAGGTGATGCCTCAACATATGTCATAAAATTAAACTGAATACGTTTATTATTAAGAAGTCGAGTTGTGCTCGGCTTTTTTAATTGAATAACATTGCGTTGCACATCGGTAAATACAATCCCGATACTTTTAGGATCTTCAGATCCTGTTCCAACAACGGCAAGATGATTTGGCATAGTTGGATGCTCTTTTCCATCAAGTGTAATTGTGACACTTTTATAAATATCTTGGCTGCAATTTTCTAAACTAATACTAAAAGCAACGGGTTCACTTTTTTGAAAGGTATAGAGATCTTTTGCGGATATCTGCTTAAAATCGATTACCTTATTTTCATCACCAGCAATTATGGTACAACCATGTGCAACCACAACACCTTTAAATTCCATATCACCACCAATAAGCTCTGTCGCAGCAAAGACAGAAGGTGATAGTAACAATAAAAGAGAAATAGCAGATTTTATTATTGGATTTACCATTACATAAACTCCGCAACTAATGTGGCATGTGCTGAAAACTCACCTTCAGTAATTTTGCTTCCTGCTTTTGCAATAGGAGCCGCAGTGACTTCCCAATTACCTTTAAAATTATTCAGTTTCCCGACAGAAAAATATTTATTAGGCGGTACTATCGCTCCTGATTTGTCTCTTAAAACAATACCCAGATTTGTTCTATCTACAGGTCCTGTTGTGCCAAGATAATTCGGGTTAAAGCTAGCGACACCTGAGCTTCCTGTTTGAATTTTAAACATAATTCGGCTGTTAGGATTAGTAAAACTACCACCTTCACATTTTATTGGAATATTGCGCGTGATCTTATAGTTTTGACCATTCAAATAGTCAGAAGTATTGCCAACATTGCCAAAATCAAAGGTAATTGGAGAGCCATTATTAAATATGCATCTATCTTCTGTGGTTAATATTCCTGAGTTAATCACTAATTTTGAGATTGGTTCAGGACCATAGTCTTTATATAAGCCATTACCGACACGGGCATACATTTGAGCTACAGCTTGCCCCGTTAATGAAACCCCATTAATAATTGGTTTTTTCAGGCGAAATACTAATACACCGCTACTTCCTGACGACATGTTAGGTTTTGGTGATTCAGGAACGCGACAACCTTGTTGCCCATTTCGATTGTTAGGTTTTTCAATAAAAGGAACCGTAGGAAGTGTTTCTGGGCCCCAAATAGAAAACTTGATCTGAACATCGACGTATTCATTAAGTTCATAGTAATTATTACCTAAATAGCGTAGGTCAGAATTCGCCATATAATAGGTGCGAGAATTCGGAACTAAGGGATCTCTAGGGCAATAAACTGTTGCTAAATATCTATCAGGCAAAGAAAAATTTACTGTGGCTGTTTCGCCGGGTCTGTTATTAGGAAATGTTGTGTTATTTAACTCAACTCTAAAAATATTAGGTCCTCCAACAGTGCGAACTTCACCATGAATATAAGCGGATACCACCATTGGAGTACATAATATTGCGCCAGTAAAAAATAATTTTAGCGTATTGAAATAAAAACTTGCTGTAGTTGGTTTCATTTTATTCCTACCGGCGTCAAGTTAATTAATATTTTGGTTGTTGTTCTTTCGGTGCCACTTTGCAGCTGTTTTGTTGGCAAACAAATTTCAATTCAGGGTGTCCACCATAATCATTTACATACATCATATAAAATTGATTGACGTTACTGGTTTTAACGGGAATTTCCAGTGATGATTTAGGTGCAATCATTAAACCAGGGAATGTAGTTAATTTATCACTATCTTCACCATTTAATTTATTCGAAAGACCAATAATAGTGATGTAGTAAGGTGTTGGATTTTCTGCGATGAATTGATTTTTTTGTTTTTTAAATACCAACTGATCTTGCCAAACCATGCCCGGTTTTTCAGGAATAATAGCCGTAGGTC
The DNA here is from genome assembly GCF_040140305.1 of Proteus sp. fly-1008. Classification (NCBI taxonomy): domain Bacteria; kingdom Pseudomonadati; phylum Pseudomonadota; class Gammaproteobacteria; order Enterobacterales; family Morganellaceae; genus Proteus; species Proteus sp. fly-1008. The sequence continues at coordinate 74,618 of NZ_JBEEWH010000003.1, read as the reverse complement.
GATAGAATAATTTAATTCGTGACTGCATTGCCATTTGTAATACATTCGCTTGTTTTGGTGCTGGTGGAATTTCACGAACGTTTAAATAAAACAATGATTCTCTATCTTGTGGCAAAAGCCCAATTTCTGCAGTTTTGGTTATTCTCACAACCCCTTTTTGGTCACCATCAAGACGCTGTAAAGGAGGAAGCGCTACTAAAGGAGAGGCAATTTTTTGCCCGTGCTCATTTTCAACCCATGATTGAGCCAAAAATGGAATATCAGGGCTCGTATTTTTTAAATTTACGCTGGCTGAATTTTCATTACCAGTTAACACGATCCGTGTTCTATCTAATGACACACCTGCTTGTGTTATATTCACCATGCTTAATGCAAGTAGTGAACCGCAAAAAAGTGTTTTAAGTGTGTTGAATGAGTTCATACATTTATCTCTAGTAATTCATTTTGTTCATTAAAATCCCTGACATAATAACAATTCGCGTTTTAGTGGATCGTTAATTGCTGCCGGGATCGTAATCGTACATTGGGTTTTACCACCCCAGATCACGTTTAATGATTCATTGAGGTTAACGCCCGCAATATAAACTAGGCCTTCTTCCATCACCATTCCCATATTCTCACCATCTTTATTAGTGACTTCAGCACCAAACGGAGGGTATTTTTGATTAGCTGTTTGCAAGATAGCCATTAGACGTTCACCTTGACGCACTGGGAATGTGTAGTAACCAATAGCTCCTTCAGTTAATGTTGTGGAGGTGATGGCTTTATGTGTTTCAATATTTGAGTCCATTTTATCAACATCAATACGTGCATCAACGTTGTTATAGCTGGTTAAGTCAGTGAGTACCCCAATGCCAAATAGATTTGTTGTCGTACTTTGGTTGTTAAACGGCACACCTGAAACACCATCTGTATCAACCATCATTCGAGCTGTACTGGACGTCATGCTGCTACTATGCAATGCAGCCCCATGGCGAGTTGCTGTAAATCCGCCTTTCACGGTCGCACCTACCGCAACATAATTATCTTGTTGATAGCTTGCATTGGCATTAATTTCTGCATATTGCGAACGGTGTTGATAATAACCATCAGTATTGGCTTTATGATCTGAACTTAATCCCGCACGGATACGCCACAAATTGTTATAATTGCTATTATCAGAATAAGAGGCCATTTGGTTCACTTTTCCGTTATTATCTTGCAGGCTATAACCTATATTTTTGCCACTGCCTAATGGAACTGAAATATTGAAAGAAACACTGTCATCAGTATTTCCTTTATGCTGAGTACGAAATGCAGACAAGTTAGTATTAACCTGCTCTATGCCCATAATAGAAAAGTTACGACTTACCGTTACACCATATTGCTCTTGTGTATTTTTATCCCAATAATTTTGATGACGATAAGAAAGATAAAGCGTTGTCGATTTCTCAATATCATCAGCCCAGAAAGTTTTGTTACCAGTAATGGTATACATCTCTTTTTCATAACCATTGCTATTAATATCGTTGTAACGTTCATCAATATATTGAGAAAAAGACCGGAATGTTTTCTCTGAAAAACGGTAGCCCGCAAAAGTAATTGTACTATGGTATTCATCGAATGTTTTAGCATAGTTAAGTTTGAATGACATTCCGTTGATATTTTTATCATCATAGGTTTGGCTATAAGATTGAGTAACATCACCAGAAAGCGTACCTAGACGCCCCATATCGTGACCTAAACCTAATGACCACGCATTGTAATCTTTAGCGGTTAATAAAACACCACCATACAGCGACCATGTGTTGTTCATACCCCATGAAAAATCACCTTGATAAAAAACAGGGCCCTGCATTTTATGGTTATTGAGCGATGGCTGGCCGATGGATGTGTTATAACGCACTGAACCAGGGCGTGTCATATAAGGTAAGTTAGCTGTTTGTACTTGAAATTCGTTTACTTTGCCGTTTTGTTCTTCCACTCTGACATCTAATTGACCTTGTACCGTATCTTGTAAATGTTTAATAATAAAAGGGCCAGCAGGAACTGTGGTTTCATAAATTAAGCGACCATTTTGAGTCACGGTAACTTTAGCATTGGTATTTGCAATACCATGAATTTCTGGTGCATAACCTTGCAAAGATGGCGGTAACATTCTTTCATCACTTTGGATATTGGCACCCGTAAAACGAAAACTATCAAAAACTTGGGAATTTAAATACGTTTCACCTAACGTTAATTTAGCAGCTTGATCGGGCAGTGGTTTATAGGCGTAGATCTGATTCCAATCAAAACTATTGTTTGATGAGTATTCAGAGGAATAATTTCCTTGGTATTCAGCGCGTAAACGCCATTCACCAAAATTAATACCCGCTTGCCCATAGCCTGTCAGCGAGTTGTTATTGTTACCTTTATTAGGACGTGTCGATATTCCTGTTAAGGTATAATCAAGTAATATCCCTGATATACCCGGATCCCATAATTCGGGAGGAGTCCAGTCTGCATCTTCATATTTCATTAATGAACGAGGAATAATAATATCAAGAATACCGCCATCATTTTTGATGGATATACCAGGTAATTGATTGATATTGAAACAATCAGGGGAAATCTCTTCGATAAATTTTTGATTTTCTTTGTTAATGGTTAATTTTTTTAGAAGAGAAGGGTCAATACAAGCAACAGAATAATTAGGTTTTACTTCAACATAATTAATATTTTGGCGAGGGAAATCCCGTCCATTTATGCGAATATCCAGGTAGTACATACCAGGAATAATGTAATTAGAAGTCGCAAAGCGAGACAGATCGACATTATCTCTATCTTCAGCATCTAACATGTGAATGTTAAATTCCACAGAATCATCTTGCTCGGCTTGAGCGAAAAACGCTAAGCACAATAGCAAAATGGCACAAATGTTTTTCCATATTGTGCTGTGAAAATAAGAAATTAACATGAATAAACGCCTAATTATTAATTAAATAGAAACTAATTAATTAAATAATGAATATTTATTTAATTACTTTTTATTTTTATTTTTTATTAAATTGAAGTGTTTTATCAAATTTAACGCAGAGGAAATCCCCTGCGTTAATGCAGTAATTTATTATTTAATTAATTTAAATAAATAAAATGATTACTGATAATCAACTTGGAAGTTGATAACGGCTTGGAATTCGCCCGGAGTTACGGCTGCGTCTGCTGATTCAGCTTGAACGTAAGCAACGAATGGAATTTTTGAAACACCATTAACTAATTGTACTGGTGTTGTTGCTGTATTCCATTTAACTGATTTGCTACCAGCATCCATTAAACCGATACCTGCACCAGAAGCTGAGCCAGAAACGAAAGAAGCTAAATCTTTGTTTGTTGCATTAACAACGCTTGGTGTATAGCTAACAGTTGCTGTTTTTGCTACGGTAGTATCACAGTCTTGTAGTTCGATATCTTTTTTAACGTTACCCGCTTTTTGCATATTCGCTAATGCAGATGTTGGGATTTCGCTGAAATCAACAATAACTGGACTTGAAGAAGCTGCTAATCCACAAGCTGAATTAACAATTTCACCTTTTAATTGAATTTCGCCTTTAGTTGCGCCAATTTTTGGTGTGGAAGTTTCAGCAGTTGCAACAGAATTAATACCAAATACTAAAGCAGCAGCTAAAGCAATTTTACTCAGTTTCATTATAGATAATCCCTTGAAGATCGTGCGTATTATTATTTATGAAAAAATAATATTAATGTCGGAATATAAAAATTGATTTGCATTATATTTCGAGTTGTTTCGAATAATGACTGATTTATATGATATCAACAAAGGCGTTCTATTTGATATAACGTTTTGTTAGTTTCCGCAAATTTCAGATTTAATCTGGCCTATTCCACATTAATAGAGTTTTATATAGATTTATTCATTTTATTACTCAATTTATGGGTAAAAAAGTTTATCAGGCAGATAAATTTAATAGACAATACAATTAACATTGTTTTAACTTTATAGGAATTGATATTATTAACATTACTTTAAGAAAATTAATAAAATCAATTATAGATTATCATAATACATACAATTCAAAGGGTTATATGTTAATAATATAAATATCAGGTTAATTCTTATCACGAAAAAAGTTTTCTAAAAAGAATAATCATAAAATGAATAATAACTGATGAGATAATTCCTACGTATTTAAGTTAATTTTTTCTTATATTTCACCTATTCTGATAGTCAAAAAAAGACTTATTGGGCTATTTTTGATGCGTTTTACTCATTTGGTGAGTGCTTTAACTAATGAATGTTACCATTTCTTAACACGATTTTTTTCCAATTTTAGTTAAATAAAGGTAAGAGAAAATGTAACAACTTTTAATATTAAGAAAATATTAAGGGATGTAGAGAGGAGAAAATTAGCTATGGAATATCAGAAATAGCAGTATAAATGTGTTAAGTCTAGATTAAGCCTCTATAAAAGAGGCTGAACAGTATGTAGTACATCATTAATGATGAGATGATTCTTGAGATAATGTTAATGATGATGTCTCATGATCCGTACCTTCATTGCTTTCTTTGTCTTTAGATAGGATCTTGTTTTTACTCTCTTTAGCTTGGAGATAGCCTACGAGGCTCAGTTGATATCGACGAATATTCTCAACATAGCGATAAGCTTCATGTCCTCTCGCGTAGCCATAAGGGAGGTCAACATAGTATTTCTTCTGGCTAAGTAGCGGTAATCTTGATTTTACATCTAACCAACTGTCAGGATCTGCGCCTTGTTGTTCGGTCAGCCTTCTGGCGTCAAGCATATGACCAAATCCCATGTTGTAGGCGGCTAATGCAAACCAAATTTTCTCATCTTCAGGAATAGACTCCGGTAAACGAGAAAGAAGATGTTTAAGATATTGAGCACCGCCGCGAATACTTTCTTCTGGATCAAGCCTATCAGTGACTCCCATACTTGATGCAGTAGGGCGTGTTAGCATCATCAGACCTCTAACACCTGTTGGTGACGTTGCATGAGGATCCCAGTGTGATTCTTGCCATGCCATTGCTGCTAATAATCGCCAATCAAAGGTATCTGCGTATTTCTCAAAAAGAGGCTGATAGTTTGGCAAAATGGAATCAATTGCAGTAATAAAAGAGATAGTGTCAAAGTAATCAAATGAACCTACATGACCAAAATACTTTTCTTCCAATCGTGCTAATACATCTTCTTGAGATAATTGGTTAAAGTAATCTAGCATAGCGGCATACAAACTATTATCTTCGCTATCAGGTAAATACCATGTCAGAGGGCGGCTTTCAGTCACCTCAAATCCTACGGCAACATTAGGGTGAATGCGTTGTTGTACTGCAACACTGATTGAGTCGGCTAAAACATAGGTAATTTTGCCTTCTGATAACGCTTCAAGTAGCTGAGAGGTTGTTTGATTGTCTGATTCTTCCCACTCAAGCTCAGGGTATTGCGTTTCTTTTAGTGTACGCAATAAGCTTGCATGGGCCGAACCTGCCGTGACGACAAGGCGCCCATCTAAAGCATCAAAGCTACGTGGCCTTAATGTTCCTTTACGGTAAATTAATTGCTGAGATACTGAAAAGTAAGCAGGCCCACTACGTGTCGTATCTAATCTCTCTTTGTTATAAAGTAATCCAGCTGCGATAAAATCTGCTTTATTATTCTCCAGATCATCAAACATTTGGTTGATATTTGTCCGCATATTAACGACAAGCTTCACGCCTAGATAATCAGCAAAGCGTTTCACTAATTCATAATCGAAACCTACGGGGTCCTTTTTATCGTTCATCGTTATCAATGGTGACGGCATCGTACTAATTCTTAACTCACCACGAGATAAAATCTTATTTATCTGCGCTTTTTGCCTATCGGGCCAAGTAATATTCAACGCAATAATTGCCGCTGAAAAGAGCGCTATGATAACGATAACGAAATAGTTTATCCTTATATTATTCAATAGGTTATTTCTCGTTAACGTTGTTTGTTGTTGTGTGTAAAATCGTTATCTTAACATGGATAAATTTCCAGTAATCGAGCATTTTGCTTAACATATTGGCAATACGCAACTTGATTACACCAATTAATCATTAAAACACACTAAGTTAAATGCCGTTATTTTGTTCACGCAAACGGTTTCGTCTGGGCGGTTATTCTATTATACTAGGCGCGTTTCCCCTGAATGATTGATCAGGCTAGCTGCTAAAAGAGAGAACTCAATACTATGGAAATCCTGCGTGGCTCCCCCGCTTTATCCGCGTTTCGTATTAATAAATTACTCACTCAATGTCAGGAAAATGACCTTCCTGTACAAGGTATATATGCGGAATTTGTTCATTTCGCAAAAGTGGAAGGGCAGTTATCTGAAGATGACCACATTAAATTAAGCCAATTATTGCATTACGGGCCTTCATTAACAGAGCATGAGCCTATTGGGGAAATGCGAGTGGTGACACCTCGCCCTGGAACGATTTCACCTTGGTCTTCTAAAGCAACAGATATTGCACATAACTGTGGTTTATCCAAGGTGATCAGAATTGAACGTGGTATCGCTTACTTTATTGAAGGCGATACGATGACAGAAACACAATGGCAACAGCTTTATGGTTTGATTCATGACCGAATGATGGAAACCATTTTCTTAAATTATCAAGATGCGAATACACTGTTTGCGGAGCAAACGCCAGCACCATTAAAAACGATAGATGTGCTTGCTAAAGGCAAAGATGCGCTTGTTAAAGCAAACATTGAAATGGGATTAGCACTTGCTGATGATGAAGTTGATTATTTAGTCGATGCTTTTAATCGTTTAGCTCGTAATCCAACTGATGTTGAACTTTATATGTTTGCACAAGCCAACTCTGAACATTGTCGCCATAAAATATTTAATGCAGATTGGATTATTGATGGTAAAGCGCAAGATAAATCATTATTTAAAATGATTAAAAATACGTTTGAGCAAACTCCTGATTATGTCATGTCAGCATATAAAGATAATGCGGCTGTTATGGAAGGATCGGTTGCTGGACGTTTTTATCCTGATGCTGAAAAAGGGCATTATCATTATCATCAAGAACCCGTACATATCTTAATGAAAGTGGAAACACATAACCATCCAACAGCAATTTCACCTTGGCCGGGAGCTGCAACAGGTTCTGGTGGTGAAATTCGAGATGAAGGTGCAACGGGGCGTGGTGCGAAACCTAAAGCGGGTTTAGTTGGATTCTCAGTATCTAACCTGCGTATTCCAGGATTTGAACAACCTTGGGAAGAAGATTTTGGTAAACCAGAACGTATTGTAAATGCATTAGATATCATGACTGAAGGACCATTAGGTGGTGCGGCATTTAATAATGAATTTGGTCGTCCTGCATTACTAGGCTATTTCAGAACTTATGAAGAACAAGTTAATAGCCATAATGGTGTTGAAATTCGCGGTTACCATAAACCAATTATGCTAGCTGGTGGCATTGGTAATATTCGTGAAGATCATGTTCAAAAAGGGGAGATCACTGTTGGCGCTAAGTTGATCGTATTAGGTGGCCCATCGATGAACATCGGTCTGGGTGGTGGCGCGGCTTCTTCTATGACTTCAGGGCAATCTGATGCAGACTTAGATTTTGCTTCTGTTCAACGTGACAATCCAGAAATGGAGCGACGTTGCCAAGAAGTTATCGATCGTTGCTGGCAGTTGGGTGACGATAACCCTATCTTATTTATTCATGATGTAGGGGCAGGAGGTCTTTCTAATGCGATGCCTGAATTAGTTAATGACGGTGGTCGTGGTGGTCGTTTTGAACTGCGTGATGTTTTAAATGATGAGCCAGGAATGAGCCCACTTGAAATCTGGTGTAATGAATCTCAAGAACGTTATGTGTTGGCAGTATCACCAGAAAAAATGCCTCTGTTTGATGCATTATGCCAGCGTGAAAGAGCACCTTATGCCGTAATTGGTGAAGCAACACAAGAGCGTGAATTAGTATTAAACGATACACACTTTGATAATAAACCTATTGATATGCCATTAGACATATTATTAGGTAAAGCACCTAAAATGTTACGTGATGTGAAATCACAAAAAACAGAAGGTGAGTATCTAGATCGTAAAGATATTAATTTAAAAGATGCAGTCTATCGAGTGCTTCATTTACCTACCGTGGCTGAAAAAACCTTCTTAATTACCATTGGTGACCGCACTGTAACAGGCATGGTTGCTCGTGATCAAATGGTTGGCCCTTGGCAAATTCCTGTTGCTAACTGTGCTGTTACCACAGCAACATTAGATAGCTATTATGGTGAGGCAATGTCTATTGGTGAACGAGCGCCAATCGCACTGTTAGATTTTGCTGCATCTGCACGTATGGCAGTTGGTGAAGCCTTAACGAATATGGCCGGTAGTGATGTACAATCACTTAATCGTATTAAGCTTTCCGCTAACTGGATGTCAGCAGCGGGGCATCCTGGTGAAGATGCTGGTTTGTATGACGCGGTGAAAGCTATTGGTGAGGAGTTATGCCCAGCGTTAGGTATCACCATTCCTGTTGGTAAAGACTCTATGTCAATGAAAACACGTTGGCAGGATAAAGATGGAAAAAATAAAGAAGTTACCTCTCCACTCTCTTTAGTCATTACTGCATTCTCTCGTGTTGAAGATGTTCGTAAAACGGTAACACCTGAATTATCGACACAATCAGGTAACCGTTTATATCTGATTGATCTGGGTAATGGACATAACGCATTAGGTGCAACAGCTTTAGCACAAGTTTATCGCCAATTAGGTCAAAAAGCCGCAGATCTTCGTAATGTAGAACAGCTAAAACAATTCTTTAATGTGATGCAACAATTGGTCAATGAAGGCAAATTGTTGGCTTATCATGATCGCTCTGATGGAGGTTTATTTGTCACTCTTGCAGAAATGGCATTTGCCGGTCACTGTGGGTTAAATGTTGATATTAGTGCTTATGATGAAGATATCTTAGCGGGACTCTTTAATGAAGAGTTAGGTGGTGTGATCCAAATTAGCGCTGAGCATCAAGATGTAGTTGAAGCATTATTTACACAATACGGTTTAGCTGATTGCTTACACTATTTAGGTCAAGCAACACAAGATGATGCCGTTATAATTCAAAGTCGTGAAACTGAAGTTTATAATGAGAAACGCAGTACGCTACGTCTTTGGTGGGCTGAAACAACATGGCAAATGCAACGTTTACGCGATAACCCTGAGTGTGCTGATGAAGAACATCAGGCAAAACAGGATATCAATGATCCGGGGTTAAACGTGCATTTAACCTTTGATCCAAGCGAAGATATTGCAGCTCCTTATATTGCAACAGGAAGTCGCCCTCGCATTGCTGTACTAAGAGAGCAAGGTGTTAACTCTCATGTTGAAATGGCGGCAGCTTTTGACCGAGCTGGTTTTGATGCTATTGACGTTCATATGAGTGATCTACATTCGTCACGACGTTCATTGAGTGATTTTGATGTGCTGGTGGCGTGCGGAGGATTCTCTTACGGTGACGTATTAGGTGCGGGCGAAGGTTGGGCTAAATCTATTCTATTCAATTCTCGTTTACGAGATGAATTTGCTCAATTCTTTGAACGACAAGATACCTTATCGCTTGGTGTCTGTAATGGTTGTCAAATGATGTCAACATTATCTGAACTTATTCCGGGGGCGGATTTATGGCCTCGTTTTGTTCGCAACCGTTCTGAACGTTTCGAAGCTCGCTTTAGTTTGGTTAAAGTGACAGAAAGCCCATCGTTATTGCTACAAGGCATGGTGGGTTCACAAATGCCTATTGCTGTTTCTCATGGGGAAGGTTTTGCAGAGTTTCGTCATGCTGAACAATTGGCACAATTAGAGAAACAAAATTTAGTGGGATTACGTTTTGTTGATAATTATGGTCAACCAACAGAACAATATCCATTAAATCCTAATGGTTCAGTAAAAGGGATCACCTCTGTTACAACAAGAGATGGACGTTCAACTATTATGATGCCTCACCCTGAACGTGTGTTTAGAACAGTCAGTAACTCTTGGCATCCAGACAACTGGGGTGAAGATAGCCCTTGGATGCGATTATTCCGTAATGCAAGGAAGCAGTTTGATTAATTAGCGGTAAATTATCTTAGGAGTCATTACATAAAGCCTCTACTTTGCGAGAGGCTTTATTGTATTGATAATAAAGGTATTATTTTTTATTGTGTAAAAATGACGACACTTAGTTATTATCTTGTCTCTTTTTGGCGACACTTAACTTGTTGAAATATAAATATTTATAAAATTTCAGGTAACTCTGTCTGGATATGGAGACAGCTTGGTTGCTTTATGACTCTCTAAAAGAGAGATGTAAATAAAATACCATGGATGTATTTTTACTTTTTGTTTATTTTCAATTGGTTAATGTTTTTATTTAAAAGTTGGCACGCGTTATGCATTATATAAATCAGTTGCTCATTCAACTTTTTATGTCGGTCCACAATATGGGTGGGAACATACCACATAAGCCAGGAATGACGCCAGAGTAAGGTGCCTACCGTCCAACATCATGATACTCGTCTTCGGACCTTATCAAACACAGGGCGACACGTGGAGTGAGGCACCACCTTCATTCTCTTTTAGAGAGAAAAGAGATGAAATCTTGACGGGCGGAATATCTCAGTAAGATATTCCGCTCTCCCACTTCTAGAGCCTGTCATATTTTCTCGCTTGTGTTTGTTATCCTCACCTGATTTTCTAATGTCGGACTTTTTTCTTGTTATCAAGTCATGTAGCATCGCATTACTCTAATAGGTGTTGAGATGATTTCATTGAAAAAGTGGCGTATTTTTCCTCGTTCTTTAAGACAGCTCGTGATAATGGCATTTTGGATGGTGCTATTACCTTTACTTGTCCTTGCTTATCAAGCTTATCAAAGTCTCGATCAATTAAGTAATCAAGCAGCAATCACTAATAAAAATGCATTGGCTGATACTGAACGCAGCGAAGTTATGCGAAATTTAGCTATTGAGATGGAAGGAAACTATCGTCGTTATTGTGTTTTACGTGATAAAACTGATGATGATATGTATCAACAACGCTATCAGCAATACACTAAACTCTTCTCAACATTACAACAAACCATAATCCCGCTTTCTTCATCTAAAGAAGCTGACGTGCTTAATTCCTCCCTTGAAAAGCTAAAGTCTATTCAGTGTGAAAGCAGTGAACCTACGAAAGACATGCAACAAGCTCTAGAGCAGTTCTCTTATGCCAATAATCGTATTGTGATGCTAACAAAAGAGATTATTTTTAGCCGTGGCGAACAGTTACAAATGGCAATTGCTGAGAAAGGACGTTATTTCGGCTGGCAGAGCCTTATTGTGTTCGTATTCAGTTTGATCCTCATCGCACTATTTACCCGAATGATCATCGGCCCTGTTAAGGGGATTGAAAAGATGATAAATCGATTGGGAGAAGGGCGAACACTTAGTAACAATTTGGATTCTTTTCAAGGACCTCGGGAGCTTCGATCGTTAGCTCAACGTATTATTTGGTTAAGTGAACGATTAGCATGGCTTGAATCACAACGGCATGAATTTTTACGTCATATTTCTCATGAGTTAAAAACGCCACTTGCTAGTATGCGAGAAGGTACAGAATTATTAGCTGATGAAGTTGCAGGTCCTTTAACGCTCGATCAAAAAGAAGTAGTTTCTATTCTTGATAATAGTAGTAAGCAGTTACAGTTATTGATTGAGCAACTACTTGATTATAACCGTAAACTTTCTGAGGTTCCTCAGCAAATTGAAGAGATCGATTTAACTCATTTAGTGAATGATGTGGTATTAGCACACAGCTTACCTGCCAGAGCGAAAGAGATTAAAACGATAATTTCACTTAATCTGACAAAATGTCGAGCAGAAGCAACATTATTATCACGAGTTATCGACAATCTCTATTCGAATGCGGTGCACTATGGTGCTGAATCAGGTAATATCTGGATCTCTAGTTATCAAGTTGAACAGAAGATAGTGATTGATATAGCCAATAAAGGAACGCCTATCCCTGAATCTGAACAAAAAATGATTTTTGAGCCCTTTTTTCAAGGTTCTTTACTACGCAAAGGTGCTGTAAAAGGAAGTGGTTTAGGTTTAAGCATTGCTCATGACTGTATCAAAAGAATGGAAGGTGAATTAAATGTTGTTCCTTCTGACTATGCCGATGTCTGTTTTCGTATTGAATTACCGCTACTTTCTGAGAATAAATAATGCAAATCAGGTCACAAATACAAGCATCTCCTCATCATGAGTATAAAAAAATAAATAAACAGATGCTTGGTACTGAACCGTTATCTATGGCTCCTGCATCAACTAGAAAGATCTCATTAAATTGGAAACAGTGTGTCTTGATTTTTATGCTTCCACTGGTTCTTTCAGGTTGTACGCCAAAGTCGCCTACTGCATCGTTAGAACCCGAGCCTGATGCACCCGTTGTTAAACAAAGAACAATTGATTACCGTTGGGCTGAATGTAAAACATTAAGCGCTTTTTATGATGAAGGCATTAATAATGCACTTTATTGGTTACGCACAATTGAATGTACGAATCGCATTATGACTACAGAAGCGCAACGCCAAGCAAATAGTGTTGTCGTTACAGGCTGGGATGATGCATTTTATAAAAGTATTTTATTAGAGCGTGCTGGTATGACGATTGCTGATCGTCGAACACAATTAGTGTTACTAGAAAGCTACAAACTACAATTTCCAAGCTCTATGCGTGTTTTATTATCGACATGGATTGAAAATCAAACACTTATTCTCTCTTTAGCAGAAGAAAAAAATCGTTATCGTCGTTTAACTACTGAAACGGACAATAGAATAGATACACTAAGAAAAGAGAATAATGCATTACAGCATGAACTAAATATCACACTGAAAAAGCTTGAAAGCCTTACTCAAATTGAAAGGCAATTATCGAATAGAAAACAAAGTGGCTCTGTTGATTCGTTATCACAAAATGAGGATTTAACGGAGAGTGTGGTAACCACATCCCCAGAAACAGAAAAAACAGTTGTTGAAAAAACGACTGAAAAGCCTACTTCTACACAATCGATAACAGAAAAGCCAAAGAGTGAGGAAAGAATACCTTCTGCAACAGCGGTTAAACCTGAGCCTTCAAATCTAGAATCTGCAAAACCTGAAGCGGTTAAACCTGAACCTTCAAAACCAGAATCTGCAAAACCTGAAGTGGTTAAATCTGAGCCTGTTAAAACTGAAATAAAAAAACAGGATGCTAAACCGACTGAAGTAGGATCTAAATAAGGAGAATGTGCATGGCTGGCCATAAATCAGCAAATCTTTTACTTGTCGATGACGATCCAGGGTTATTAAAGTTACTTGGTATGCGGTTAACAAGTGAAGGTTTTCATATCTTCACCGCTGAAAGTGGGCAAGAAGCACTAAAACTTCTCTTAAAAGAAAAAATAGACCTTGTTATTAGCGATCTGCGCATGGATGAAATGGATGGTATGGCATTGTTTGCTGAAATACAGCGCCAGCAACCCGGAATGCCAGTCATTATTTTAACTGCTCATGGCTCTATTCCTGATGCAGTCGCAGCAACACAACAAGGTGTATTTAGTTTTTTAACAAAACCCGTTGATCGGGACGCACTTTACAAGGCAATTGATGAAGCGCTGGAATTAGTGACCACAGTTTCAGATGAAGAGTGGTCTAAAGATATCGTGACACGTAGCCCACAAATGCTACGTTTATTAGAACAAGCAAAGTTAGTTGCACAATCTGATGTCAGTGTACTTATTAACGGCCAAAGTGGTACAGGTAAAGAAGTTCTTGCTCAAGCCATTCATCGTGCAAGCCCTAGAGCTAAAAAACCTTTTATAGCCATTAACTGTGGCGCCTTACCGGAACAACTTTTAGAATCTGAATTATTTGGTCATGCGAAAGGTGCTTTTACAGGAGCAGTAAGTAGTCGTGAAGGTTTATTTCAGGCGGCTGAAGGCGGTACACTGTTTTTAGATGAAATTGGCGATATGCCAATGGCATTACAAGTTAAATTATTACGTGTTTTGCAAGAGCGAAAAGTTCGCCCATTAGGAAGCAACCGTGATATTGATATTGATGTCCGTATCCTTTCAGCCACACATCGTGATTTACCTAAAGCGATGGAGCGTAATGAATTCCGTGAAGATTTGTTCTATCGTTTAAATGTGGTGAATTTACGAATTCCGACATTAAGTGAGAGAGCTGAAGATATTCCTGTTCTTGCTAACCATCTATTACGTGAATCGGCTAAACGCCATAAGCCTTTTGTCCGAAGTTTTTCTACTGATGCTATGAAGTGCTTGATGACAGCAAGTTGGCCAGGAAATGTGCGTCAATTAGTTAACGTGATTGAACAATGTGTCGCTTTAACGACAGCTCCAGTTATTAGTGAAGCTTTAGTGACACAAGCCTTGCAGGGTGAAAATACCGCTTTACCTACATTTGCTGAAGCAAGAGGGCATTTTGAAATGACTTATTTGAGAAAGTTATTGCAAATGACGAAAGGTAATGTGACTCAAGCAGCACGTATGGCAGGGCGCAATCGAACTGAGTTTTACAAATTGTTATCTCGTCATGAACTAGATGCGAATGATTTTAAAGAATAACCTTTTCAGATAATGAATATATTTTTAAACTAGCTTTCCTTTAATGCGAAAGATAGCGGAGAGACTAATTTTTATGAGTCGTAAATTAAAACTCGCAATGGCTCAACTCAATTGGGTTGTTGGCGATATAGAAGGTAACTGTGAACGCATGTTATCTACCGTTAAAGCGCAAGAAGAGGCCGATCTGGTCATGTTTTCTGAGCTGGCTTTATGCGGTTACTCTCCTGAAGATCTGCTATTTCGTCCTGATTTCCAGCAACGTTGTGAAACACAACTTACGCGTTTAGAACAAGCAAGTAAAAAAACAGCGATTGTTGTTGGACATCCTTGGTGGCAAAACGGCAAAATTTATAATGCACTCTCATTTTTCTATAAAGGTGAGTTACAAGCACGTTATTTCAAACAGCAATTACCTAATTACGGTGTGTTTGACGAAAAACGTTATTTCCAACAAGGAAATGAACGTTGTGTTGTGCCATTTAAAGGTTACCATTTAGGTTTGTTAATTTGTGAGGATATCTGGATTAATGAGCCTATCGATGCATTAAAACAAGCAGGGGCAGATCTTGTTTTATCTATTAACGCCTCGCCATATAACCGTGAAAAACCCCATGTTCGTACACAGTTAATTAAAGAGCATTGTCAAAGAACGCATCTTCCTGTGATCTATCTTAATCAAATTGGTGGTCAAGATGAGCTGGTCTTCGATGGTTGTTCTAAAGTATTTGATGAAAGAGGCACGATCACACATCGTTTAGCCGCATTTGATGAGCAAATAGCAGTTGTAGAGTTTGATGAATTAACTATCATCCCAATGGTAAATCCAGCTCCAGAACTTTCACCTTTAGCGCAAGTGTATCAAGCGTTAGTGCTTGCAACGCGTGATTATGTCACTAAAAACGGTTTTAAAGGGGCAATTCTCGGATTATCTGGGGGAATTGATTCTGGATTAACGGTTGCTATTGCGGCTGATGCATTAGGAAAAGAGAGTGTTCAAGCAGTTATGATGCCTTTTCGTTATACTTCAGAAATGAGTATTCATGATGCCAAAGAACAAGCTGATTTATTAGGTGTTGAATTCGATACGGTATCTATTGAACCAATGTTTGATGCCTTTATGGCACAGTTAGCACCAATGTTTAAAGATACTGCCGCTGATACTACAGAAGAAAATCTACAGGCTCGCTGTCGCGCGGTGATTTTGATGGCGATGTCGAATAAACGCCGTCGCTTAGTGCTCACCACAAGCAATAAAAGTGAATCCGCTGTGGGATACTCGACATTGTATGGTGATATGGCGGGGGGCTTTGATGTGTTAAAAGACGTCCCTAAAACATTAGTTTTTGAACTATCTAAATATCGTAATACACTTTCACCGGCTATTCCTCAACGTGTGATTGATAGACCACCATCAGCAGAATTGGCGCCGGGACAAACTGACCAAGATAATTTACCACCTTATGACATTCTGGACGCTATTCTTGAAGGTTATGTTGAACAGGATAAATCTGTTTCTGATTTAGTTGCTGCTGGATTTGATGAAGCAACGGTCCGTAAAGTGATAAAATTAGTCGATATTAATGAATACAAGCGACGTCAAGCCCCAGTAGGGCCACGTATTACAAGTCGTAATTTTGGTAAAGATCGCAGATACCCAATAACAAGCGGTTTTGGTCGCCACAACTGGTAATAGCAGGATAATACGATGAAAAAAATTGAAGCGATAATTAAGCCGTTTAAGTTAGATGATGTAAGAGAAGCGCTTGGTGAAGTGGGTATCACGGGGATGACCGTAACTGAAGTGAAAGGTTTTGGTCGTCAGAAAGGGCATACTGAACTTTACCGCGGTGCGGAATACATGGTTGATTTTTTACCTAAAGTAAAAATTGAAATTGTTGTTGCTGACGAAATTGTTGAAACTTGTGTAGATACCATTATGACAACAGCACAAACAGGTAAAATTGGTGACGGTAAGATTTTTGTTTTTGATGTGAGTCGTGTTATTCGTATTCGTACTGGCGAGCAAGACGAAGAAGCTATTTAATTATTTAAGTTAAATAATACATTTTATTAAAGCCTGATATTTTTTAGTCAAAATATCAGGCTTTTTCTGTTTTTGGTGCATGATTATTTTTTTATGTTTTGCCTATAGTGCTATTTATATCTTATACAAGTCAATTGATGATAATGAACAATTTATTTTACTGTTTATTATAAACTTTAAGGCACAAAATGTTATTTAATAACTTTTTAAGAAAGTTATTATCATCAATATTAAAAATCATTAAGGTATGGGCAAAATAGTGTTTAATTATTTATTAAAGCGGCTCGCTTTATTTTTATGTGCAGCAGTGCTTATCGCCATCACGACGGGATTTATTTTTCTTGATATTTTGGTGCTTGATAATGGTATTTCAGAGACATCAGTGACGGAATTAGGGCAAGAAATTATCGTTGCGATTATTAGCTTATTCTTTTTTGTTAAAGCGTGCCAAGACAGTGAACAGCGGGGAGCGTTTACTCTAATTATGGGTTTTTTTCTGTGTATTCTAATTCGTGAGTTAGATGGTGTATTTGATCAGATTGCACACGGCTCTTGGGTTTGGTTTGCCCTAACAGTGGCATTTATTAGTATTGCTATCGCGATTAGAGAAGGTAAAAAGACATTAAAAGGATTAATGCATTTTATTACCCATCCAAGTCACGGAATGTTAGTTGCAGGTCTATTATGTATTTTGTTGTTTTCTCGCCTATTTGGGATGGGGATATTGTGGCATAAATTATTAGGTGAAGATTATAATCGTGCGGTTAAAAATATGGTAGAAGAGGGCAGCGAATTATTTGGTTATACACTCTGTCTAATTAGTGTTATTTGGTACGGCTTTTCTGCTAAAGATCATGTTATTCCCACTGCAATTGAAAATAAATATCAACCATAAAACAACATGATATAAATAACAAAAGCGCTGATAAATGTAATTCTATCAGCGCTTTTTATTTAATTTATTTTAAAGCTTAGTTTTAATGGTTTGATTATTTATTGATTATAAATCTTGCAGAATAACAGCATGAGGGCCAAAACATTCATAATGAAGTTTTTCACTATTAACGCCTAATTCAATAAGCTGTTTGGCAATAGATTGCATAAAAGGTAATGGCCCACAAAAATAGAAATGCATATCAGGAATATTTATCCAATTTTCAACTTGTTTTAATGTCATTAAGCCTTCAAATTGATAATCTTTATCTTGTACATCTTCAGGCCGTGGTGTGCGATACCAAACCGCTTGTTGATAATGTGGAAGTTTACTACTGACTTGATGAACTTCACCTTTAAAGGCATGAACACCACCATGTTCAGCAGCATGTAACCAATTAACATTGGCTTGATGAGCAGAAAGGGTGTGTAACATTGATAACATGGGTGTTAAACCTACACCCGCTGAAATTAATGTAACAGGTGTTGTTGGTGATACCTCTAAATAGAAATCTCCCCCTGGTGCGGCGACTTGTAAAGTATCTCCTTCTTGAATATGGTCATGAAGAAAATTCGATAAAATACCTTTCTCTTCGCGTTTGACTGCGATGCGGTATGTTTTATTATTTGAAGATTGAGTTAATGAATATTGACGTATTTCTTGGTTTTCAAGACGTTCATCGCGGATATAAAGGCTTAAATATTGTCCAGCTTGATAAGGTGTAACATCAAGGCCGTCTTCAGGAGCTAATTCAAAGCTGGTAATAACATCACTTTGTTTTACTTTATGTGTGACTTTAAAAGCTCGTAGCCCTCTCCAACCACCACTTGTTTGTTCTTTTTGTTGATAGATTTGTTCTTCACGATTAATAAAGACATCCGCTAACACTTGGTAAGCGGCGCCCCAAGCGTCTAACACTTCTTGCCCTGGGTTAAACATTTCATCAATTGTGGCCAATAAATTTTCACCTACGATGGGGTAATGCTCAGGAAGAATATTTAAACTGACGTGTTTTTGTGCGATTTTTTCGACTGCAGGTAAAATTGTAGGTAAATTTTCAATATTGATTGCATAAGCGCATATCGCATTAAATAAGGCTTCACGTTGGGCACCACTACTTTGGTGGCTCATGGTAAAGATATCTTTTAGCTCAGGATGACGAGAGAACATTCGATCATAAAAATGTGCGGTTAATGCAGGGCCTGTTTTAGCAATAAGAGGAATTGTTGATTTAATTGTCGCGATAGTTTGTGCATCTAACATAATTGCTCCTGAAAAATTTTCAGTTTATTGTGAATTTTTATAAATTGCATTTTATATGCAACTTATCTCTTTTTGATTATTTTGTAAATAACTGTTTTTATTTTTTAACAAAAAATCTCAAATCTTAGAGAATGATGCGGGGTGTTTGCATAATAAGGCGTGATGTACCTCAAAAAGAGGAATAAGCACAGGATAAAATGAGGTTGTTAAAAAGTAATAAGGTGCTGTTATAATTGGGTGGCAAACGATTGCGTATTTTTTCATTAGGGGCTATCTCAATGAAGAAAAAGAGTTTACACTGTATGCCATTCTTTCTCCCGTATGGGAGTTTGTCTTTAGTGAAGTTAGCTGAGTCAGGAGATCTGAATGTTAAAACGTGAAATGAATATTGCTGATTACGATCCAGAGTTATGGAATGCAATGGAAGGTGAAGTGACTCGTCAAGAAGAGCACATCGAACTTATTGCTTCTGAAAACTATACCAGTCCTCGTGTTATGCAGGCGCAGGGATCTCAGCTGACAAATAAATATGCTGAAGGCTATCCGGGTAAACGTTACTACGGTGGTTGTGAGTATGTGGATGTTGTAGAGCAACTGGCAATCGATCGTGCAAAAGCATTATTTGGTGCTGACTATGCTAACGTACAACCTCACTCAGGTTCACAAGCGAATGCCGCTGTTTATATGGCATTACTAAAACCGGGTGATACTGTTTTAGGTATGAACTTAGCACAAGGCGGCCACTTGACTCATGGTTCACCAGTTAACTTCTCTGGTAAACTATATAATATCGTACCTTATGGTATTGATGAATCAGGTAAAATTGATTACGAAGATATCGCTATTCAAGCTAAAAAACATCAACCAAAAATGATTATTGGTGGCTTCTCTGCCTATTCTGGTTTGGTTGATTGGGCAAAAATGCGTGAAATCGCTGATAGCATTGGTGCTTACCTGTTTGTTGATATGGCGCACGTTGCGGGTATGATTGCTGCGGGTGTTTATCCTAACCCTGTTCCTCATGCTCACGTTGTTACGACAACAACGCATAAAACATTAGCTGGCCCACGTGGTGGTCTTATCCTAGCTAAAGGTGGAGATGAAGAGTTCTACAAAAAACTGAACTCAGCAGTGTTCCCTGGCTCTCAAGGTGGCCCTTTAATGCACGTTATCGCGGGCAAAGCGGTTGCATTAAAAGAAGCAATGGAACCAGAGTTTAAAGTTTATCAGCAACAAGTTGCTAAAAACGCGAAAGCAATGGTAGACGTTTTCTTAGATCGCGGTTATAAAGTAGTGTCTGGCGGAACTGAAAACCACCTGTTTTTATTAGACTTAGTTGATAAAGACATTACAGGTAAAGATGCGGATGCAGCGCTCGGTCGTGCAAATATCACTGTTAACAAAAACAGTGTGCCAAATGATCCACGTAGCCCATTTGTTACTTCTGGTGTTCGTATTGGTTCTCCAGCAATTACACGTCGTGGTTTTAAAGAAGCAGAAGCTCGTGATTTAGCCGGTTGGATGTGTGATGTCCTTGATAATATCAATGATGAAGCGAACATTGAGAAAGTGAAACAAAAAGTCTTGGATATCTGCGCTAAATTTCCAGTTTACGCATAAGTTTGTAACGATATAATAAAACCCGTTGTACAAGCCCGCTTCGAGAACTTGTTCTTGGCGGGTTTTTTTGCATCTTAAAAATGGGGGATTGGATGGTTATTCCATCAACACTGTGGCTTGCCTTAGATTATTTTACGTATTTCTTCTCGTACGGTATCTTTTTACCTTTTTGGTCAATATGGCTAAAAGGAGAGGGTGTCGATCCTGCAATGATAGGTCTGTTATTAGGTGTAGGTTTAACTGCACGTTTTGTCGGTAGCCTCATCTTAACGCCTGCAGTAAAAGATCCATCAAAACTTATCACTGCATTACGACTATTCGCCTTTCTCTCATTACTCTTTACTGTTGCATTTATGATGGGCAGCCATTGGGCATGGTTATTCTTTGTGATGACTGGATTTAACGTATTCTTTTCACCTATGGTGCCTTTAGGGGATTCCTTGGCTGGAACTTGGCAAAAACAGTTCCCCTTTGATTATGGAAAAATCCGCGTTTGGGGCTCTATTGCTTTTATTATTAGTTCATCATTGTTAGGGATTTTAATTGATGCTTTTGGGCATCCCATTATTCTTTATGGGTTGATTGCCAGTACTCTTGCATTATTCCTTACATCGATGCTTCGTCCTAAAGTCATGCCTCAAGGTAAGGTAAAAAAAGCAAAACACAGTAATGTGTCTTTTATGAAACTCATTTCTGATGGGCCTGTTTGGCGCTTTTTGTTATGTGTTTCTCTATTGCAAGGCGCGCATGCGGCCTATTATGGTTTTAGCGCGCTTTATTGGGAAAAAGCAGGATATGACACTGCAACAATTGGCTATCTTTGGTCATTAGGTGTGGTATCTGAAGTCATCGTTTTTATGCTTAGTCACCGTTTATTCCGCCGGTGGAGTGCAAGGGATCTGCTGTTACTTTCTGCTTTTGCTGGGCTTTTACGTTGGGGATTAATGGGGAGTTTTACCGCATTACCTGCACTTATTGTCGTTCAAATCTTACATAGTGGTACGTTTACAGTATGTCATTTGGCTGCAATGCGTTTTATTAGTGCCCGTCAAGAACACGAAATTATTCGTCTGCAAGCTGTGTATTCTGCTTTAGCAATGGGAGGAAGCATAGCCATTATGACGATTATATCGGGCTGGCTATATGAAAAACTCCCAAATCAAGAATCATTGATCTTCTGGTTAATGGCTGCGTTAACGATCCCAGCGATGTTTATCAGACCTAAAGTCAAACCTCAAAATAGTTAACAACTAAAAACATATAGACAATAAAAAAGACCATAACTTGATGGTCTTTTTCTTTTATACAGTTATACAGCCGCCATTATAGGTATCGACACAATTAACGTTTTAATGCATCCGTTAATTCGCTACGAATTTCAGCTAATAATGCTCTAACGACACGTGGGTTACCAGCAACAATATTACCTGTTTGGAGATAGCCGTGGTTACCAGTAAAGTCAGAAACGATAGCACCTGCTTCACGAGCAATTAACTCACCACCTAAGAAATCCCAAGGTTTTAAGCCAATTTCAAAGAAACCATCAACACGGCCAGCGGCAACATAAGCTAAATCTAATGCAGCTGAGCCTGTACGACGGAAATCAGCACAAGGAACAAACAGTTTACCTAACATGTTCATATAAGCGGCTGAATGTTGTTTGCTTTTGAATGGAAAACCAGTAGCAAGAACAGCACCATCTAAATCACGGGCATTAGAGCCACGCAGACGATAACCATTTAATTGAGCGCCTTGACCGCGAACAGCTGAAAATAACTCGTTACGCATAGGATCATAAACAACTGCCACTTCAGTACGGCCTTTAATGCGTACAGCGATAGAAACAGAGAAGTGTGGAAGACGTTTAATGAAGTTAGTCGTGCCATCAAGTGGATCAATAACCCATTGTATGTCGTGATCTTCACCGAGTAACTCGCCACTTTCTTCCGTAATAATGGTGTGTTTTGGATAAGACTTACGGATGATTTCAATGATTGCTTGTTCTGCGTCACGGTCAACATTAGTGACAAAATCATTGGTACCTTTCTGATTAGTTTCTACAGATTCAGGATTTTCGTAATTTTTGGCGATTAAATTACCAGCCTTACGTGCGGCACGTATGGCAATATTCAGCATCGGATGCATGGTTATCTTCCACAAGATGTTAAAGAACGGGGATAAAAAACGTGCGAGAGTATAACAGGCATTCGTGTTTCTGGCTACATTTGTGATAAAATAGATGGATCACAAAGCAATTAACAAGAAATCAATGTTAGAAAATATTCGCATCATCCTTGTAGAGACCTCACATACAGGCAATATGGGCTCTACAGCTCGAGCTATGAAAACCATGGGATTGACCAACCTTTATTTTGTTAATCCGAAAGAAAAACCAGATTCACATTCTATTGCCCTATCAGCAGGTGCAAGTGATGTTATTGGCAATGCACACATTGTTAATAGTATCGATGAAGCGATTGAAGGTTGTGGTTTAGTGATTGGAACAAGCGCTCGCAGTCGCACACTTTCTTGGCCTATGCTTGCCCCCCGTGAATGTGGTGAGCGTTGTGTTATGGAAGCTAAAAATAAGCCAGTTGCGGTAATTTTTGGTCGTGAACGCACAGGTTTAACCAATGAAGAATTACAAAAATGTGACTTTCATCTATATGTTCCGACTAATCCAGAATATGGTTCTTTAAATTTAGCGATGGCAGTTCAGCTTGTTTGTTATGAAATTCGTATGGCAGCACTTGCCCAAGAAGAAAAACAAGAGGAAAATACCCCATCAGAGATTGATTATCCACCTGCTGATGATATTGAACGTTTTTATGTTCATTTAGAACAGGTGCTGAATGAATCAGGCTTTATTCGTCCTAAACATCCAGGGCAAGTGATGAGCCGTTTACGCCGTCTATTTACGCGTGCACGCCCAGAAACACAAGAGCTTCATATCTTACGTGGTATTCTAACGTCAGTTGAGAAATGGGCTAAGAAATAGAGGGTAAAGTTGATTAACTTAAGTCAACTTTGGGCTGAGTATAATACTTGACTAAAACACTCGGATAAATAGTTGACTAAATTACTCGGGAATGACACAATTTGATTATTGTTCACCACGGAGTATTTGTTATGAGACTGACATCAAAAGGGCGTTACGCAGTTACTGCAATGCTTGATGTTGCATTGCATTCACAGCAAGGCCCTGTTCCCCTCGCCGATATTTCAGAGCGTCAAGGGATTTCCCTTTCTTATCTTGAGCAGCTTTTCTCGCGTTTGCGCAAAAATGAACTAGTTGCAAGTGTTCGAGGCCCTGGTGGCGGCTATTTATTAGGCCGTGATGCTGGGCAAATTTTTGTTGCTCAAGTTATTTCTGCGGTTGATGAATCTGTCGATGCTACCCGTTGTCAGGGTAACAAAGAAGGTTGTCAAGGTGGCGATCGTTGCCTGACTCATACTTTGTGGCGTGATTTAAGTGATCGTATAACCAGTTTCCTAAGCAGTATCAGCCTTGAAGAGTTAGTGAATAACGAAGAGGTTATGGATGTCGCCGATCGTCAAGACAATGAAAAACGCCATGCTATCAATGGTCGTTTACAAGAAACCATTGTTAATATGCGAGTTTAACGGCGATCTCTAGGTAGGCAAAAACAAAATTATTAAAGAAGATCCGTCGTCTTTGGAGTTAGTGAGCAATGAAATTACCCATTTATCTAGATTATTCAGCAACCACTCCTGTTGATCCGCGAGTTGCTGAAAAAATGATGCAATGCCTAACTATTGATGGCATTTTTGGTAACCCAGCCTCTCGTTCACACCGTTTTGGTTGGCAAGCAGAAGAAGCTATTGATATTGCACGTAATCAGATTGCTGATTTAATCGGTGCTGATCCTCGTGAAATTGTATTCACATCAGGTGCAACTGAAGCTGATAACCTCGCACTAAAAGGTGTTGCTAACTTTTACCAGAAAAAAGGTAAGCACATCATCACTTCAAAAACCGAGCATAAAGCCATTTTAGACACTTGTCGTCAACTTGAGCGTGAAGGTTTTGAAGTCACTTATTTAGCACCAAAAAGTGATGGCCTGATTGACCTGAAAGAGCTTGAAGAAGCAATGCGTGAAGATACTATTTTAGTTTCTATCATGCATGTAAATAACGAAATTGGTGTTGTTCAAGATATTGCGGCTATCGGTGAATTATGCCGTAGCAAAGGGATTATTTACCACGTAGATGCAACGCAAAGCGTTGGTAAGTTACCTATTGATCTCTCTAAGTTAAAAGTTGATTTACTTTCTCTTTCTGCACATAAAGTATACGGCCCTATGGGTATCGGTGCGCTTTATGTTCGCCGTAAACCACGCATTCGTTTAGAAGCACAAATGCACGGTGGTGGGCATGAGCGTGGTATGCGTTCAGGTACATTAGCCGTTCACCAAATTGTAGGTATGGGCGAAGCTTACCGTATATTGAAAGAAGAAATGGCTGATGAAACTAAACGCTTAAACGAATTACGTTTACGTTTATGGAATGGCATTAAAGATATTGAAGAAGTTTATATCAACGGTTCTTTAGAACACACTGCGCCAAACATTCTTAATGTAAGTTTCAACTATGTTGAAGGCGAATCATTAATGATGGCACTGAAAGATCTTGCTGTTTCTTCAGGTTCAGCCTGTACTTCAGCAAGTTTAGAACCTTCTTATGTACTGCGTGCTTTAGGATTAACAGATGAACTTGCACACAGTTCTATTCGCTTCTCTCTGGGCCGTTTCACAACAGAAGAAGAAATAGATTATGCAATTAAACAAATCCACAGTGCTATTGGTCGCCTACGTGATCTTTCGCCTCTTTGGGATATGCATAAACAAGGTGTTGATATCAACAGTATCGAATGGTCTCACCATTAATCAGACGTTTTCAGGAGTTAAATCATGGCTTATAGCGATAAAGTAATTGATCATTATGAAAACCCTCGTAATGTGGGCTCATTTGATAACAACGACCCTTCTGTAGGAAGTGGTATGGTAGGCGCACCTGCTTGTGGTGATGTCATGAAACTGCAAATTAAAGTTGATGATAACGGCGTAATTGAAGATGCGCGTTTTAAAACTTATGGTTGTGGTTCAGCGATTGCATCAAGTTCACTGGTTACAGAATGGATGAAAGGTAAAACATTAGATGAAGCCGAATCCATCAAGAACACCGCAATTGCAGAAGAATTAGAATTACCACCAGTGAAAATTCACTGTTCAATTCTTGCAGAAGATGCAATAAAAGCAGCGATTGCAGACTATAAAAGCAAACGCCAAGGCAAGTAATTGTCTTTTATAATAAAAAAATAAAATATTGGCGGATGCTGAAACTTTTTTTCAGTATCCGCTTTCGTTCTTTATGAGTGAGGTGTGCCATGTCAATTTCCCTTACAGAATCCGCCGCTAATCGTGTTCGCTCTTTCCTGTCTAATCGAGGTAAAGGTGAAGGTTTACGTTTAGGCGTAAGAACATCCGGTTGTTCTGGAATGGCTTATGTTCTTGAATTTGCTGATGTCATCAATGACGAAGATACTGTTTTTGAAGACAAAGGTGTGAAAGTTATCATTGATGGTAAAAGCATGGTCTATTTAGATGGAACTGAGCTTGATTTCGTCAAAGAAGGATTAAACGAAGGCTTTAAGTTTAACAACCCCAATGTATCCAATGAGTGTGGTTGTGGTGAAAGCTTTACAGTGTAATTTGTGTTAAAACACGGTATTAACGTTAATTAATCCAAGAGTAGATGTATGGACTATTTCACACTATTAGGCATGCCTAATCGCTTTGATATTGATAAACAGCAACTTGCTACACGTTATCAAGAAATGCAACGTCAGTATCACCCAGATCGTTTTGCTGGTAAATCTGATAAAGAACAGGCTCAAGCTGTTTCGTTTGCCTCCACTATTAATCAGGCTTATCAGACCTTAAAAAATCCAATCTCTAGAGCTGAATATATGCTCTCTTTGCATGGTATAGATATCGCTAATGAACAACAAACGATGCAAGATACTGTGTTTCTAATGGAACAATTAGCATTAAGAGAAGAGCTCGATAACATTGAGTATAGTGCTAATGTTGCTGTTTTATTATCCGATTTCTCTTCACGTTTAGATAAAAACTATATAGTTCGTTTTGATGAAATGGTAACAACGATAAATAGCCATAATTGGAGTGTTGCTGCTGATTGTGTCAGAAAAATACGTTTTTTAACTAAACTTAAAGAACAAGTAGAG
Organism: Proteus sp. fly-1008; assembly: GCF_040140305.1. Lineage (NCBI taxonomy): Bacteria > Pseudomonadati > Pseudomonadota > Gammaproteobacteria > Enterobacterales > Morganellaceae > Proteus > Proteus sp. fly-1008. Next base: position 47,843 of record NZ_JBEEWH010000003.1, on the reverse strand, counting down.
CAGTTAGAAGAACGCCTGTTTGACGAGTCTTAAGGGAAACTGTTATGTCATTATTACAAATTAGTGAACCAGGTCAAACACCTGCGCCACACCAGCGCAGACTTGCTGCGGGTATTGATTTAGGAACGACACACTCATTAGTTGCCACTGTACGTAGTGGGCAAGCCGAAGCGCTTTCAGACAGCGAAGGTCGCTATTTATTGCCATCTGTTGTGCAGTATCAAGTTGATCATATCAACGTTGGTTGGAATGCTAAAAAAGAAGCAGAAAAAGATCCTGCTAACACGATAAGCTCAATTAAAAGAATGTTGGGTCGCTCACTAAGTGATGTGACAAGCCGTTATCCTAATCTTCCTTATCATTTTCATAAAAATGAGAATGGTTTACCGTTAATTAAAACAGCGGCAGGTATTGTCGATCCTATTCAAGTTTCTTCTGACATATTAAAAACATTGGCAGAACGTGCAACGCAATCATTAGGTGGTGAACTTGATGGTGTAGTGGTCACTGTACCAGCCTATTTTGACGATGCTCAACGCCAAGGTACAAAAGAAGCAGCTCGCCGTGCAGGATTACATGTTTTACGTTTATTAAATGAACCAACAGCAGCCGCTATTGCTTATGGTTTAGATTCAGGAAAAGAGGGTACCATTGTTGTTTATGATTTAGGCGGTGGTACTTTTGATATTTCCGTTTTACGTTTAACCAAAGGTGTTTTTGAAGTCTTGGCGACCGGTGGTGATACCGCTTTAGGTGGCGACGATTTTGATATGATGTTGGCGGATTGGATAAGAGAACGCGCAGGTTTTGGCTATCAAAAAGATGCGATATTACAACGCCAACTGCTGGATGTAGCATCAGAAACTAAAATTGCATTAAGTGATAATGATGTTGCTGATATCAGTATTAATGGTTGGAAAGGTGAAATTACTCGTGCTGAGTTTGAATCATTAATTCAATCATTGGTGAAGCGTACATTGTTGTCTGTTCGCCGTGCTTTAAAAGATGCAGATGTTGACATTGATGAAGTTCTAGAAGTGGTTATGGTTGGGGGGTCGACACGAGTTCCATTAGTTCGTCAAATGGTTGGCGACTATTTTAAACGTGAACCACTAACATCTATCGATCCTGACAAAGTAGTAGCTATTGGCGCTTCAATTCAGGCTGATATTTTAGTGGGTAATAAACCTGATAGTGAAATGCTATTGCTAGATGTTATTCCACTTTCTCTTGGTCTTGAAACAATGGGCGGATTAGTTGAGAAAGTAATCCCTCGCAATACCACGATCCCTGTTGCCAGAGCGCAAGAATTTACGACATTCAAAGATGGTCAAACAGCAATGAGCGTTCATGTTGTTCAAGGTGAGCGTGAATTAGTTAGTGATTGTCGTTCTCTTGCACGTTTTACATTACGTGGTATTCCGCCGATGGCCGCAGGTGGTGCTCATATTCGTGTGACATTCCAAGTTGATGCTGATGGCTTACTTAGTGTCAGTGCTATGGAAAAATCAACGGGTGTTGAAGCCTCAGTACAAGTTAAACCCTCTTATGGTCTTAGTGATACTGAAATCGCTAAGATGATCCAATCTTCGATGGAAAATGCCCAAGAAGATTTACAAGCTCGTCGCCTAGCCGAGCAAAAAGTCGAAGCAGCACGCGTGTTAGAAAGTTTAACAGCGGCATTAGAAGAAGATGCTCATCTGCTAAATGAAGATGAGAAAACCGCTATCGACAAAGTTGTAGATACCTTAATAGAGAGCGTTAAAGGAACAGATCCTGTTGCCATTGAAAACGCGATTAAACTACTGGATAAGCAAACTCAGGATTTTGCAGCGCGTCGAATGGATTCATCTATTCGCCAAGCGTTGGCAGGTCATTCTGTGGATGAGATATAACTATGCCTAAAATTGTATTTTTACCCCATAGCACACTGTGCCCTGAAGGTGCTGTTGTTGACGCAACAGAAGGTGAATCTATTCTAGATGTTGCATTACGCAACGGTATTGAGATTGAACATGCTTGTGAAATGTCTTGTGCATGTACAACTTGTCACTGTGTAGTGCGTGAAGGTTTTGATTCACTGGAAGAGAGCTCTGAGCTTGAAGACGACATGTTAGATAAAGCATGGGGCTTAGAGCCTGAAAGTCGCTTAAGTTGCCAAGCTAAAGTGACTGACGAAGATTTAGTCGTTGAGATCCCTAAATATTCGATTAACCATGCAAGAGAGCACTAATTTTAGGAGCCAAGTATGAAATGGAGTGATACTCGTGAAATAGGGGAAGCATTATTTGATCTTTACCCTGACACTGATCCTAAAACTGTGCGCTTTACAGATATGCATCAGTGGATCTGTAATTTAGACGGTTTTGATGACGATCCACAAAAATCTAATGAAAAAATTCTTGAAGCTATTTTGCTTGTTTGGCTTGATGAATTTGAATAATTGATTGCACTATAAATTGAAAAGACTGGCTAACTGCTGGTCTTTTTGCATTATGGCGTCTGAGTTGAATAGACTGAGCGCGTTATCAATAACTCTAAAGAGGGATGCCTTGAGTTTTTGTTATGAGAGATATTCCGAAGAATACAATGCAAGAGCTTAATATCAATTGATGGTGATCGTGGTCTCTGGATTTTTGCAGTAAATTGATCACGCTAAAAGGTAAATATCTGGTAGTCTGAATAGGTTAACTGTCACCAGTAATAATAAGTGAGATAATAAATGAATAAACAAATTATGCCTATCATGCTGTCTAATGAACCTGCAGCAGCATGTTGGGGTGATAAAGCACTAATTAGCACTTGCGAAACAGGCATGACAATCCACTTAACGGAAGAAAACCGTTTAGGTGCTATTCAACGTGGTGGACGTAAAGTTGATAGCCAAGGTATTCGTAATGTTGCTCTTGTGGGTGAAGGCTGGGATATAGAGCGTAGCTGGGCTTTTTGGTTAGGTTTTAGAGCACCTAAAGGCGCTCGTTCTATCGAATGGCCACAATTAAGCGAAGCGGATAAACACGAATTAGAATCACGTATTCGTATCGTTGATTGGGTTAGAGACACAATTAATACGCCAGCTGAAGAATTAGGCCCAGAGCAACTGGCACAGCGTACTGTTGATCTTTTCTGTGGTCTTGATAAAGAAGATATCAGTTATAAGATCACTAAAGGCGCTGATCTACGCGATCAAAACTATGCCGGCATTTATACAGTAGGTCGCGGTTCTTCTCGTGATCCTGTCTATTTAGCATTAGATTTTAATCCGACTCAAGATAGCAATGCCCCTGTATTTGCATGTCTAGTAGGTAAAGGTATCACCTTTGATTCAGGTGGTTATAGTATCAAACCTTCATCATCTATGAATTCAATGAAAGCAGACATGGGTGGTGCAGCAACATTAGCGGGTGCTTTAGCATTAGCTATTACTCGTGGTTTAAATAAACGTGTGAAACTACTGCTGTGTATCGCAGATAACATGGTTAGCGGTAATGCCTTTAAGCTGGGTGATATCATTCGTTACCGTAATGGCAAATCAGTCGAAATCATGAATACAGATGCGGAAGGCCGTTTAGTGCTAGCTGATGGCTTAATTGATGCAAGTAATATTGCGCCAGAACTTATCATTGATGCAGCAACATTAACCGGTGCAGCTAAAGTTGCTGTGGGTAATGACTATCATTCAGTACTAAGTTTTGATGATAAATTAGCGGCTGAATTATTAGCAAGTGCTGAACAAGAAAATGAGCTGTTCTGGCGTTTACCATTAGCTGATTTCCACCGTAGCCAATTGCCTTCAAGCTTTGCTGATCTGAATAATATTGCAGCACCTTCGCATACTGCGGGAGCAAGCACAGCAGCTGCTTTTTTATCGCATTTTGTCACTAACTATAAAAAAGGTTGGGTACATATCGACTGTTCAGCAACTTACAGAAAATCGTCTGTAGAACAATGGGCTGCCGGTGCGACAGGTTATGGCGTGCGTTCTATCGCAAATCTGTTATTAGCAAAAGCAAAATAATAAACATTATTGGATTTGGAGTTTGTAATGGGTGTATCTGAACAATTTGAGACACAAGAAATTGTTTCTGTTGAAGGTTCTTCTTTGAAATTAAGTGTTTTAGAACCACAGCCTGAAAAATTAACAACTGCACTTAGCGAGTTTTTTGGTGAACATAAACCAATTCGCCGTGCCTTTATTGTTAATGCTCAGGAGCAAGATAATGAAGAGGAATTTTATCTTATTGGTTTAGAAATAACTGGCGAAGAAGATGTGATTGCGCAGATACTCCCACAAGCAGCTGAATCGGCTTTTGAATATTTAGAAGAAGGGCAATCCTTAGATTTTTGTTTTGTGAATAAAAAAGAAAAAGGGGTGAGCCATTTTATGATCCACCACGTATCACCTTTTTATCAACGCAAACTTGGGGGATTCTTAAGAAAAGGTATCCCGATAGTAAATTTGGATAGTTAATTTCGCCCTCTAAATTTAGGCGATATCTCATCAGATATCGCTTTTTTTTATCCTATAATAGAATATTGACTAATTTAGCAAATTGTTTGCATTTTTATATAATGCATTGTTTTGTCAGATTTTTATTTTTGGTGTAAAAATAGCGCGACTTTTCCCTGTAAAGAACTTCATTATATTCGATAAAATATAGTCAATATTGTTATTTTTTATCTTATTAGAACAAAGAAAAATCTATATTATCTCTGCCCGGCCTGCATAAAACATCGCATTATTCAGGGGTTGAATTTAAAGGAAATGGATATGAATCAAAACCAATTTAGACAATATACAGAAAAGAGAGGCTATCGTTGGTGCTCACTTGCTGTTGTATTGGCGTCTGCGTTGGCACTGAGTGGGTGTGATGACAAAGCTGATGAAAGCTTGTCATCAACAGACAAAGCGCAAAACGTACAAACAACTGAGCAAAAAAACACAGCTCAAAATACACCAGATACTGCCACTCAAAATAGCGAAAGATCAGCAGTTACAACAAAAACGAATAATGAAACTGCATTAAAAAGCAAAGAAGTTCGTGATGAATTGGCTATGCGTTTTGCAGGAAAAGATGTCACTGTATTAGATGCATCAGAACTGCAACGTGATGGTGCAAGTACTATGGTGGTGACTTTCTCTGTACCACTTGATCCAGACCAAAAGTTTGATAACGTTATTCATCTTGTTGATACCAAAAAAGGAAAACTAGAAGGTGCGTGGGAGTTATCAGACAACTTGATGGAGTTGCGTTTTCGTCATTTGCCACCATCAACAGAATTGAATTTAACCATTGATGATAAAATCAAAGGTATTAATGAACGTACATTAACAACGCCTTTTAGCCAGAAATTAACCACAGAAGAAATTTTCCCTTCAGTTGGATTTACCAGTAAAGGGTCGTTATTACCATTTGATGCTGCCGAAGGCTTACCTATTATTGCCTTAAATGTGGATCAAGTAGATGTTAACTTTTTCCGTGTAAAAGATGAGCAATTGGCTCAATTTTTAACGCAATGGGAAAGTCGTTCTAACATTAACTATTGGGAATCTGATGAATTTTTATCTCAAGCTGATTTGGTTTATACCGGTCGTTTTGAGTTAAATACAGAAAAAAATACCCGTGAAAACGTATTGTTACCATTAAAATCAATAGATGCTCTGAAAAAAGAAGGTGCCTATATTGCTGTAATGCAACAAGCTGGTAAATATTCTTATACGGTGCCAGCTACGGTATTCACTTTTAGTGATATCGGATTGTCGATGCATAGTTACCTTGATTCGTTAGATGTTTTCACCCAATCACTTAAAAATGGTTCTGCGTTAAATAAAGTAGAAATTCGTTTATTAGATGAAAAAGGTGGTTTAATCTCCAAAGCGCAAACAGATAGCCAAGGACATGCCACACTTGAGAAAAGTGATAAAGCGCGTTTATTAATGGCTATTCGTGATGGTCAAACTAGTATGATTGATTTGCGTAAACCTGCGCTTGATCTTTCTGAGTTTGATATCGGAGGCCCTCAAGGTTATAGCAAACAGTTTTTTGCTTTTGGCCCTCGTGATCTTTATCGTCCAGGTGAAACTTTAATTGTTAATGCGTTACTGCGCGATGGCGACGGTAATCCAATTAAAGAGCAACCCGTTAAAGTGGATTTACTCAAAACAGATGGCCAAGTGTCACGTAGTTTTGTATGGCAGCCTGAAAATGGACTCTATCAGTTAAAATTAGCTATTCCTGCCGATGAAAATACCGGTACACGTACTTTGCGTTTTGATATCGGTGATGGAACGCCTCGGTTCTATGAATTTCAGGTTGAAGACTTTATGCCAGAGCGAATGGCATTAGTCATCACGGGTAAAAAAGGCATTCTACTTAGTGGTAATGATGCTTATTTTGATCTTGAAGGGCGTTACCTTTATGGTGCACCAGCGGCCGATAATCGCTTACAAGGACAAGTCTTCTTAAAAGCTTCTCGTGAAGCGGTCAGTAAATTACCTGGTTATGAATTTGGTGCCGTAAAAGATGAAAATTTCAGCCGTTTATTGGATGAGTTTGAACTTAATTTAGACTCTGACGGACAAGGTGAATTAAGTGTTGATAGTGATCGCTATGCTGAACTGAAATCACCAATTAATATTATTTTACAAGCAAGCTTGCTCGAAGCTGGTGGGCGTCCGGTTACTCGCCGTTATCAGCAAGCTGTTTGGCCTGCCACTCATCTTGCTGGTATTCGTCCAGTCTTCCCTAAAAAAGAAGTTTATGACTACCGTACAGATAAATATAAATCAGGTTACAGTGTTGATGAAAACTCAATGGCTGAATTTGAAATTGTCTATACAGATCAAGACGGTAAAAAACTCCCTGCAAACGATCTTAAAGTGAAGTTTATCTATGAGCGCCATGATTATTATTGGCGTTGGTCTAGTTCGAATGGCTGGGAATCGGGCTATAACGAAAAAGATCTGCAAATGGATGAACAAACCATCAAAATAGCAAAAGATGGCACAGCAAAAGTGGCCTTCCCTGTTGAATGGGGTTCTTACCGTATTGAAGTGGTCGATCCTAAAACAGAATTAGTCAGTAGCTTACGATTCTGGGCGGGATATTCTTGGATGGATAACACTGGTGGAACAGGTGCGGTAAGACCAGATCAAGTTAAACTTAAACTGGATAAAGAAGGTTATTTACCAGGCGAGAAAGTGAAGTTAAACATTGTCGCGCCTCATCCGGGTAAAGGTTATGTCTTATTAGAATCAAGTAATGGGCCTTTATGGTGGCAAGAAATTGATGTACCAGAAAAAGGACTCGATGTTGAAGTGCCTATTAATAAAGAATGGGCAAGGCACGATCTCTATCTGACATCTGTTGTTGTAAGGCCTGGTGATACATCAAAACAAGCGACTGTAAAACGTGCTGTTGGTATTTTACATTTACCATTACAGGATAAAAACCGTCGGATTGATATTTCACTTGATGCCCCTGAAAAAATTCGACCAAATCAAGATTTAAAAATCCGCATTAAAGCGAATCCAGTTGCAGGCCAGCCATTACCTGAAAACATTAATGTTTTAGTTTCTGCGGTAGACACGGGTGTATTAAATATTACAGAGTATAAAACGCCCGATCCTTACGATGCCTTCTTTGGTCGTAAACGTTACAGCATCGATCAATATGATGTTTATGGGCAATTAATTGAAGGGCAAGGTCGTTTAGCGAATCTGCGCTTTGGTGGTGATGGTGGTGAAGCCGCGGCGCTATCTCGTGGTGGTAAAAAACCATTAACCGATGTGCAAATCATTGCTCAACAAACAGCACCTGTAAAATTAAATGCCCAAGGTGAGGGGGAAGTTTCTTTACCTATTCCTGAATTTAATGGCGAAGTTCGTTTAATGGCGCAAGCTTGGACTGCTGATAAATTCGGTAGTCAAGAAGGTAAAGTGGTTATTGCGGCACCTTTAGTGACTCAACTTTCATTGCCTCGATTTATGGCGGGTGGTGATAATGCACTGTTGTCTTTAGATTTAACCAATCTAACGGATGACGCACAATCTATCACGTTAAATTACACTGCTTCTGGTCTGGTAGGATTAGGTGGTGCAGAAAGTAAAACAGTATCGCTGACAAAAGGTGAACGTACCCAAGTTCAGATCCCAGTAAAAGCGAAACATGGCTTTGGTCAAGGCGAATTCTCACTGTCTATTTATGGTATTAAAGTACCTGGTGAAGAAATTAAACCTTACCACAACACATGGAATATAGGTGTTCGTCCTGCTTATCCGGCAGAAACACTTCATTATGCAAGCACGTTACAAGATGGTGAGACGTGGAGTTTGCCAACAGACGTTTTAAATCGTTTTAATAACTCAACGCTTGAAGGTGAATTATTACTGACAAGCCGTCCTCCATTACAGATTGCACGTTATGTCAGAGAGTTGTTTGCTTACCCTTATGGTTGCTTAGAGCAAACTGTCAGCGGGCTTTATCCTTCTTTATATTCAACAGAAAAAGAGTTGAAGCAATTAGGGATCAAAACGCAAACTGATGCTGATAGAAAAGTGGCAATTGAAAAAGGTATCGCCCACCTGCTGACAATGCAAAAAGCAGAGGGAGGATTCTCCTTATGGAACCAAGATGGACGTGAAGAGTATTGGCTAACAGCCTATGCCACTGACTTTTTATTCCGTGCTTCACAACAAGGTTATGCTGTTCCAGCGGAACCATTAAAACGTGCCAATGATCGCTTATTACGTTATTTACAAGATAAAAGCTTGGTTAACTATGAATATGCGGTTAACCAAGATGCTGCCCGTTTCTCTGCCAGAGCATATGCAGCACTTGTATTAGCGAATCAACAAAAAGCACCTTTGGGTGAATTACGTCGCCTTTATCTTGAGCGAAATGATGCTGGTAGTGGTTTGGCGTTAGTTCAATTAGGCATTGCGTTAAAATTGATGGGTGATAACAGTCGTGCAGAAGGTTTAATTGCAGAAGGCGTGACAACAACTCGTAAATATAATTATGGGTTAGGTGATTACGGTAGCGTTATTCGTGACCAAGCGTTAATTATTGCTTTATTAAGTGAAAATAATCTTGAAACACAATCTCGTGATGCAAGTGTGATTACGTTATCAGATAACTTAACGAGTCGTGAGTGGTTCTCAACACAAGAAAGCAACTCTTTATATCTTGCAGGGCGCTTCTTTATTAATATGTCTGAGCAACCTTGGGAGGTCGCTGTAAATCGTCAAATCCCTGCAATCAGTAGCGATCGCGCGGTGAATGAAACATTAACATCAACGCAATTACAAGAAGGGTTGGAACTAAACAACCGTGGTGGTGCTGCGATTTATTCACGAATGAATATCGTAGGCTATCCGAAAGTGGCTCCAGCACCTTATAGTAATGTGTTAAATGTTCATCGTAGTTACTATGACTTGAAAGGAAATCGCGTTCATCCAAATCGTTTACAAAGTGGTGAAATGCTGGTGGTGAAACTAGAAGTTTCAGCAGATAGAGATGTTCCTGATGCTTTGGTTGTTGATTTATTACCTGCGGGTCTTGAAATTGAAAACCAAAACTTAGCATCAAGCAGTGCAAGCTTGAGTGATAGTGCGGCTGACTTACAGGAGTTTATCGACGATATGGGGCAAGCTAATATTAAACACCTTGAATATCGTGATGATCGATTTGTTGCTGCGGTTTCTGTAGACAGATATCGTCCTACAACATTACTCTATTTAGCAAGAGCAGTTACACCGGGTAGCTATCAAGTACCACCTCCACAAGTTGAATCAATGTATGTGCCTTATTGGCGAGCAATAGGTTCAACAGAAACCAAGATTGATATTGTTCCTTAAATCTTGTAGCCCTTTCTTCGGAAAGGGCTTCTTCCTTTGAGTGATTGAATGAAACTAGGATATAAACGGCTTATTGCTGTTATCATTATTTTTCTATTTGTAACCCCCATTTTAGTCTGGATCGCAGATAAAATTTGGCCTCTCCCTGATCCTGAACCCCAAATAGCAACTATTGTCACGGCGCAAGATGGCACGCCTCTTTGGCGTTTTGCTGATAAAGAGGGGGTGTGGCGTTATCATGTCAAACTTGCAGATGTTTCTCCTGAATATTTAGATGCTCTTATCACCTATGAAGACCGTTGGTTTTATCAACATCCCGGTGTTAATCCAATGGCAATATTACGAGCCGCATGGCAAGACTTAAGCTCAGGAAGAATTGTCTCAGGAGGAAGTACGTTATCGATGCAAGTGGCTCGATTGATTGATCCACATTCTCGAACTTTGAGCGGAAAAATCAAACAGCTTTGGCGCACCTTGCAATTAGAATGGTATTACTCAAAAGACGAAATTTTGGAGATTTACCTCAATAGAGCACCTTTTGGAGGTACTTTAGAAGGTATTGGTGCGGCAAGTTGGGCTTATTTAGGTAAATCACCTGCTGATTTGTCTGCAGGTGAAGCAACATTAATGGCGGTATTGCCACAAGCACCAAGTCGTTTACGACCTGATAGATACCCTGAACGAGCTCAAGCTGCTCGCGATAAAGTGCTTGATAGACTGGCAGAGTATCAAATATGGTCACAAGAAAAAGTTGATGAAATAAAAGAAGAACAGGTTTTATTAGCACCAAGACAAACGCCACAATTGGCGCCATTGCTTGCTCGTCGTATGTATAACGAAAAGCGAGCGCCTGTTATAACAACAACGATTGATATTAATATTCAACGACAACTTGAAGATATTGCCAATCAATGGAAATATCAGCTAGCAGATAAAACATCCTTAGCCATTTTAGTGGTTGATCATACAGATATGAGCGTAAAAGGGTATGTTGGCTCTGCGGATTTTAATGACAACTCGCGCTTTGGCCATGTCGATATGATTAGTGCATGGCGCTCGCCAGGTTCAACATTAAAACCTTTTATTTATGCACTTGCATTAGATGAAGGGCTTATTCATGCGGAATCACTCTTACAAGATGTACCTCGTCGATTTGATAATTATCGCCCCGGCAATTTTGACTCTGGTTTCAATGGTGCAGTCAGTGCCAGCGAAGCCTTAAGTCGTTCTTTGAATCTGCCAGCAGTACAACTTATTGAAGTGTATGGTGCCAAGAAATTTGCAGCAAAATTGCGACATAATCACCTTGAAATGCGCTTTCCTTATGGCTCAGAACCTAATTTAGCTCTGATTTTAGGGGGAACCGCAACACGTATGGATGAACTTGTTTCCGCCTTTAGTGCGCTGGCAAGGCAAGGAAAAACAGCACCTTTACGTTTTAAACCAGAACAGATAATCGAGAATCGGGTATTAATGTCACCAGGTTCCGCGTGGATCACAAGGCGTATTTTGGCAGGAGAAGCTAGGCCTCGTCCAGATAGTGCAATTTCGCCTGTAGTTCCTTTGGCTTGGAAAACAGGTACCAGTTATGGCTATCGAGATGCATGGTCTATTGGAGTGAACGCCCGTTATACCATTGGCGTTTGGGTAGGAAGGCCTGATGGTACTCCGGTTGCAGGACAATTTGGTTTTGCAACAGCTGTACCTATTATGAATCAAGTTAATAACTTACTAACAGGCTATTTCTACCAAAATAAACAGCGGCCACCGACAGATCTACGCCCTAGTAGTGTAACCGCTGCAACTATTTGTTGGCCAACAGGTAAGGCATTACCAAAAGAAGATAGCAATTGTAGAGTCAGTCGTCGAAGTTGGATCTTAGATAACACCATTCCACCAACTTTATTAAATGATAGCCAAGAAGGTATTTTGGGGATCAACGAAAAAATTTGGTTAGATAATGAAGGTAAACGCACAGGACCTGATTGCCTTAATGCAACGTTAAAAGATATCGCCTTATGGCCGATAGCATTAGAAGCATGGTTGCCTGAAAAAGAGCGTAGAGCAAAACGACTGCCACCGATTTCTGAAACTTGTCCACCAATTAAAGAGGATATTATTCCCTTGTTTATTTCAGGTATTCGTGCGGGTGATTTACTAAGACCATTACCCAGTGAAACTAATCTCGAAATAACCGTTTCTACGCAAGGTGGAAGTGGTATGCAATGGTGGTTTTTAAATGGTGAACAAATAGGAAAGACTGAAAATGGTGAAACGTTCTCTTATTTACTAGAGAAACGAGGTAAATACCAATTGTCAGTGCTTGATTTAAGTGGTCAAACGGATATGGTTAATTTTATATTCCGTTAAACTGAAACGATGAGATAAACAAGAACCGAGAGATTTTTAACTAGAATACGCTTTTTAATAAAGATAAAAGAATTATTAATAGCATTTCATTACGGTTCTTTTTTATTCTCATTTTTCAGTTTGAGTATGGGAAACGTTAAAAATGTGATTAGATCGATAATTTATAACTTTTTTGCCACAGTTTTTTAAAAAAAAAGGTTATTCAATCTGTGCAATTCATTTTTATCCTCCTATAATCGAGCCCTTATTTTTTGCAGGGAATGCGGTTTTTGATTCGTTTTTCCATGATCTGCGATAAAAGAGATAACAAAAGTTATCATTAATAAAATAATTTAGAGGTAAGACATGGCTATTCAGCGCACATTTTCTATTATCAAACCAAACGCAGTGAAAAAAAATGTTATCGGTGCTATCTACCACCGTTTTGAAAGTGCAGGCTTTAGCATCATTGGCGCTAAAATGTTGCATTTGACTCGCGAACAAGCTGAAGGCTTTTATGAAGAGCACAAAGGCCGTCCATTTTTTGATGGCTTAGTTGAATTTATGACTTCTGGCCCAATTATGGTTCAAGTGTTAGAAGGTGAAAATGCGATCCAACGTCACCGTGATCTGATGGGTGCCACTAATCCAGACAATGCATTAGCAGGTACACTACGTGCTGATTACGCTGATAGCTTTACTGAAAATGCGGTACACGGTTCAGATTCAGAAGCTTCTGCTGCTCGCGAAATCGCCTACTTCTTTACTGAAAACGAAGTTTGCGCACGCTAATTTATTAGCATCTCTACGCGAAAAACAGTACAATGCGACGCCCTGTTTGATTATTAACAGGGCGTTTTTTATTATTGTTTAATTATACAAATATATAAGTATCCCATTAGCATCAATGCTAATGCAGGCCGCATAGTGTAACAACGAGGCAATGTCATGACCCAATCTACCACCCCAGCGCCAAGCGCTTCTGTCGCTGTTTCTAAAGAAAATACTGTGAATCAAAAAACTAAAATTAATCTGTTGGATTTAAATCGTAAACAGATGCGAGAGCTTTTTGTCTCTATGGGCGAAAAACCTTTCCGTGCTGACCAAATTATGAAGTGGATGTATCACTACTGTTATGACGATTTTGATCAAATGACAGATATCAACAAGGTGTTACGCAACAAATTAAAAGAAATTGCTGAAATTAAAGCACCTGAAGTTTCTGAAGAACAACGTTCAACTGATGGCACGATTAAATGGGCAATTAAAGTTGGCGATCAACAAGTCGAAACGGTGTATATCCCAGAAGATGATCGTGCAACGTTATGTGTTTCCTCCCAAGTCGGTTGCGCTTTAGAGTGTAAATTCTGTTCAACTGCACAGCAAGGTTTTAACCGTAACCTAAAAGTATCTGAAATCATTGGGCAAGTGTGGCGTGCAGCTAAAATTATTGGTTCATTAAAAGAGACTGGTCGTCGTCCTATTACTAACGTAGTTATGATGGGGATGGGGGAGCCATTACTGAATTTAAATAATGTTATTCCAGCACTTGAAATCATGATGGATGATTTTGGTTTTGGTTTATCTAAACGTCGTGTCACTGTATCTACATCAGGTGTTGTGCCTGCATTAGATAAATTAGGTGATGCCGTTGATGTAGCGTTAGCTATTTCATTACATGCGCCAACTGATGACATTCGTGATGAAATCGTACCAATTAACAAGAAATATAATATTGAAATGTTTCTTGAAGGTGTTCGCCGTTATATTGCTAAATCAAATGCGAACCAAGGGCGAGTTACTATTGAATATGTCATGCTTGATCATATTAATGACAGCACTGAACAAGCTCACCAATTAGCCGAGCTTTTAAAAGATACGCCATGTAAAATTAACTTAATTCCATGGAACCCATTCCCGGGCGCACCCTATGGACGTAGTTCTAATAGTCGCATTGACCGTTTCTCTAAAGTATTAATGGAATATGGTTTTACAACAATTGTACGCAAAACGCGTGGTGATGATATTGATGCGGCGTGTGGACAATTAGCGGGTGATGTTATTGACCGCACAAAACGTACACTGAAAAAACGCCAACAAGGTGAACTAATTTCAGTAAAAGCAGTCTGATACAGTTGGATATCTCTTTCTTTGTGAAGTGTCTTACATAATTGCAAAGTAGAGAGAACAAGGATGAATATATTTAAGGAATATAAAGATGATAAGGATATCATCAGTAATTATAACTATTGGCTTGATGTTATTGACATTAGGTTGTCAATCATCAGCCAATCAAGAACGTGTTGCAGTATCGACACGTTTACAATTAGGTGATGCTTATTTAGCTGAAAGGCAATACCAAGCCGCACAATATCATTTCCAAAAAGTGTTATCGGTGATGCCAAATCACCTTGAAGCTAATTTAGGAATGGCATTAACATCGCAGTTATTGGGAAATTCTATTCAAGCGTTAGATTATTACAAATTAGCGATGAAGTCGAAGCCAGTAAATGTTAATGTATTAAGGCTTTATGGTAATTTCCTTTGTGAACAAAAACTATTAAACAATAATAGTGTGTCAATTGAGGATATACCGCCAGATTATTTGGTTTGCCAGCAAAGTAATAATGAAATATCAAAAAATTCGCGGTGATAACGTTAAGGTATTTGGTACTTTTTCGAGTTCATCAATGTTAAACATCCAATAGCCACAGTGCCTAGATTGCTAATGAATACTGAAAACAAAACCGAAGAAGTGAAATTAACAGCTGGTCAACTTTTACGTCAGGCACGAGAAAAAGTAGGGCTAACACAACAAACTGTTGCTGATCGACTTTGTTTGAAGTTATCGACAGTTCGCGAAATTGAAACAGATTCTGTTTCTTCTGATATTGCACCAACCTTCTTACGTGGATATATGCGCTCTTACGCCAAATTAGTTGGCGTTCCTGAAAAAGACATCCTTGGTTTTATCGACCAACAAGCGCCCGTTAAACAAATTAGGATGACAACCACACAAAATTACTCATTAGGTAAACGTCACAAAAAACGTGAGGGCTGGCTGATGAAAATCACATGGGTGATTGTCATTGTAATGGTCGCACTCGTTGGTGTTTGGTGGTGGCAAGGTCATCAGGCGGATCAACAAGAATTAGTCTCTATGGCATCACAAGACATAGGGCAAAATAGTACACAAGAAAACACTAATACGGTAGATTCTCCATTAGCAACCTTAGATAATACGTCAACATCTGAAGGTGATAATTTACAAGTACCTGCATCGCCATTAGTCGATACTCAGGGGAGTAATGTTGCTACGTCACCAACAATTGAAACGACGACACCTGCACCTACAGAAGTTAGAACAGTTCCATTACCGGTATCACCGTTAACAACATCGACAACTTCTCGTGCAAATTCAACACAAGAATCAACATCATCACAAGCGCCTGAGGTCGCAAACCAATTAGTGTTAATGTTTGATGGTGAATGTTGGTTAGAAATTCGTAATGCTCAAAATAAAATTTTATTTAATGGTATTAAGAAAGCGGGTGATCGTTTGGAATTTGATGGTGAGCAACCTTATAAACTAAAAATAGGCGCACCGTCTGTTACTCGCTTACAGTTTAATGGTGAATCAATTGATTTAAGTCGTTTTACTGGAAAAATAGCAAAAATAACAGTACCGAGCGCTTAATCTGACTACACATTTGAGCAAGCATGGAAGCATGGGAGAATTAATCAATGCATAAAGAATCACCTATTATTCGTCGTAAATCTACTCGAATTAATGTAGGTAATGTTCCTGTTGGCGATGGCGCACCTATCGCTGTACAGTCGATGACGAATACACGAACAACAGACGTAGAAGCGACTGTTCGCCAGATAAAATCTCTGGAGCGTGTTGGGGTGGATATTGTTCGGGTTTCTGTACCTACAATGGATGCTGCCGAAGCATTCAAATTAATTAAGCAACAGGTTAATGTGCCTTTAGTGGCTGATATTCATTTTGACTATCGTATTGCATTAAAAGTCGCTGAATATGGCGTTGATTGCCTGCGTATTAACCCAGGTAATATCGGAAGTGAAGAGCGAATTCGTCAAGTTGTTGACTGTGCTCGTCATTATAATATTCCTATTCGTATTGGCGTAAACGGTGGCTCACTTGAAAAAGACATTCAAGAGAAATACGGAGAGCCTACACCTGAAGCGTTAGTTGAATCAGCGATGCGCCATGTCAATATTCTCGAACGACTGAACTTTGAACAATTTAAAATTAGTGTAAAAGCCTCTGATGTTTTCCTCGCAGTAGATTCTTATCGCTTATTAGCAAAAAAAATTGATCAACCTTTACACCTTGGGATCACCGAAGCTGGTGGAGCAAGAGCTGGGTCAGTTAAATCAGCTATTGGTTTAGGGATTTTATTATCAGAAGGTATTGGCGACACATTAAGGATCTCATTAGCGGCTGATCCAGTTGAAGAGGTTAAAGTCGGATTTGATATTCTAAAATCATTACGTATTCGTTCTCGTGGTATTAACTTTATTGCTTGTCCAACGTGTTCGCGCCAAGAATTTGATGTCATTGGAACAGTTAATGAATTAGAACAACGGTTAGAAGATATTATCACTCCAATGGATGTCTCTATTATCGGTTGTGTTGTTAATGGCCCTGGTGAAGCAGAAGTATCAACGTTAGGCGTTACTGGTGCTAAAACACGCAGTGGTTTTTATGAAGATGGCGTAAGACAAAAAGAGCGCCTTGATAATGGCAATATGATTGATTTATTAGAAGCGAAGATCCGCGCTAAAGCGTCAATGCTTGATGACAGCATGCGTATAAACATAAATCAATTGGATAAATAATACTCAAAAAACTGGCTCATTAATCAATGAGCCAGTTTTACTATTGATTTCACGTTGAATACTGATTGATTTCGCTTCTATAATCAGCCTAACAATCAACTAATAACTATTAGAGAAGAAAAGTGGCACAAAAAATCCAAGCCATTCGTGGTATGAACGACTATCTACCTGCTGACACTCGTGTATGGCAGAAAATTGAAAACACACTAAAACAAATTTTAGCGGGTTATGGTTTTAGTGAAATCAGAACACCTATCGTAGAGCATACCCCTCTATTTCAGCGAGCAATTGGTGAAGTCACTGATGTTGTTGAAAAAGAAATGTATACTTTTACCGACCGTGGTGAAGATGCGCAAAGCCTGACGTTACGCCCAGAAAATACTGCGGGCTGTGTACGTGCAGGTATCGAACATGGTCTGCTTTATAACCAAGAACAACGTTTATGGTATTTAGGGCCAATGTTCCGCTATGAGCGACCTCAAAAAGGTCGTTATCGTCAATTCCACCAGTTAGGTGCAGAAGTCTTTGGTCTACAAGGCCCAGATATTGATGCGGAGTTAATTATGTTAACTGCGCGCTGGTGGAAAGCGTTAGGTATTGCAGAACACGTAACATTAGAACTTAACTCTATTGGTTCATTAGAAGCACGAGCTAAATACCGTGAAGCGTTAGTCGCTTTCTTAGAGCAACATGTAGATAAGCTAGATGAAGACTGCAAACGTCGTATGTATTCTAACCCATTACGTGTTTTAGACTCGAAAAATCCAGAAATTCAGACTTTATTGAATGATGCGCCTGAACTTTTCGATTATCTTGATGACGAATCAAGAGCACACTTTGATGGTCTCTGTGCATTATTAGATGCTGTGGGTATCACCTATCGTGTTAATCAGCGCTTAGTGCGAGGTTTAGATTATTATAACCGTACTGTTTTTGAGTGGGTTACCAGCGCATTAGGATCACAAGGTACAGTTTGTGCAGGTGGGCGTTACGATGGTCTTGTGAAGCAACTTGGCGGACATCCAACCCCTGCGGTGGGTTTTGCAATGGGTATGGAGCGCATGATTTTATTAGTTCAAGCGGTTAACCCTGAATTTGTTGCAGATACTAATGTGGCTGATGTTTACCTTGCTTCTTTTGGTGAGAAGAGCCAAAGCGCAGCATTAATGCTTGCTGAAGAAATTCGTGACCAATTACCAACATTACGTCTAATGACGAATCATGGTAATGGTAACTTTAAAAAGCAATTAGGACGTGCCGATAAACAAGGCGCTAAAATTGCATTGATTTTAGGTGAAGATGAAATTAATGCTGGCACTGTTGCAGTGAAAGATTTGCGTTCAGGTGAACAAACAATCGTTGCTCGTAATGAGCTAGCTCAGCAATTGACTCTGTTATTAAGTTAAGGAGAGACTTGTGGAAGTTTATAGCACCGAAAACGAACAAGTTGATGCAATTAAACAGTTTATAAAAAATTACGGTTTAACTATTGTTTTAGCTGCTGTTATTGGTTTTGGTGGTGTGTTTGGTTGGAAATATTGGCAATCACATCAAACAAATCGCTTACAAGAAAGTGCAGAGGCTTTTGCAACTGTGAGTGAAGCACTTGCTAAACCAACCCCTGAAAATATTGCGTTAGCCGACAAATTTGTTACAGATACAAATGATGTTTATGGCGCACTAGCGTCATTAGAACTTGCACAGATTGCTATTGATGCTAATGACTTAGTTAATGGTGAGCGTCATCTGACAACCGCTATTGCAAAAGTAAAAAATGATGCATTTGCAGATATGCTAAATCTTCGTTTAGCTCGAGTACAATTAGCATTAGATAAAACTGATGCTGCTTTGATCTCGTTAGAGCAAGTGAAAGGCAAAGCATGGAATGGAATGAAAAATTATATCCGTGGTGATGTATTAGCGAAAAAAGGCGATAATACAGGTGCGGCAACTGCTTATCGTAGCGCATTAACTGATGAAAATGCGGGTGCTATTCGCTCACTGGTTGAACTTAAACTCAATAATTTATCCAATTAAAGGGATCTTCAGACATGCAACTGCGTAAAACTCTCCTGGTTGGTCTACTAGCATCTGCTTTATTGGCAGGCTGTTCTAGTGAACAGGATAATGTGACAATGTCTCCATTACCTGAGGTGCAGAGCCAATTTACACCTAGAGCTGTTTGGGATAAGTCAGTTGGAAATGGTATTGGTAAATACTATTCTCACTTGTCACCAACATGGGATGGCTCAGTTGTCTATGTCGCTGATCGCCATGGTTTAGTTAAAGCGTTAGATTTGGAAACAGGTAAAGAGCTCTGGTCACAAGATCTCTCTATTAAAACCGGTTTTCTTTCATCCAATGAATCCGCATTACTTTCTGGTGGATTGACTGTTTCAGGTACTCGGGTTTTTGTGGGAACTGAAAAAGCAAAAGTTTATGCGCTGAATACTGATGATGGTTCTATTGATTGGGAAACCGATGTTGCAGGTGAAGCCATTTCAAAACCTGTTGTTAGTGATGGATTAGTGCTTATCCATACTAGTAATGGCTTATTGCAAGGGCTGGATTTATTAACTGGCGAAATATCATGGACAGTTAATTTAGATACACCATCATTATCTCTTCGTGGTGAGTCTGCGCCAGCTGTTGCTTATGGTGCTGCAATTATTGGTGCAGATAATGGCCGTGTCAGTGCAGTTATCCTTTCTCAAGGACAGTTGATTTGGCAACAAAATATTTCACAAATTAAAGGCTCAACTGAAATTAGCCGATTAAATGATGTGGATATTACCCCAATTATTGATGAAAATACTGTTTATGCAATGGCGTATAACGGTAACTTAGTTAGCCTTGATATGCGTTCTGGACAAATTCTTTGGAAACGCGACCTAGGCTCAGTCAATGATATGGTATTGCTAGGTGATAATCTTTACCTTGTTGACCAAAATGACCGAGTTTTATCTGTTCGTAAATCGGATGGTGTGACATTATGGACACAAGAAGATTTATTGCATCGTAATTTAACTGCACCTGCTATTGTTGATGGTTATTTAGTCGTTGGTGATGCAGAAGGTTATCTCCATTGGATTGATACCAGTAATGGTAAATTCATTGCACAAAACCAAGTGAATAGCTCAGGTTTATTAAGTCGCCCTCAAGCGGTACAAGATAAATTGATGATCCAAGCTCGTGACGGTAAAGTTTATCTTTATAGTCGGTAATTTATTGCTGACAAATCTATTTATTTTACGGCTCCTTTAAAGGAGCCGTTTCGTCTTTTTAGTATTTACATGTAAAATACAATCAGAATTATGATTGTATTTTTATGAGGCATCAAAAAATGATACCCGTTATTGCCTTAGTAGGGCGCCCTAACGTGGGTAAATCCACGTTGTTTAATCGACTAACACGCACAAGAGACGCATTAGTTGCTGATTTTCCAGGCCTCACTCGTGATCGTAAATACGGTCGTGCGGAGTTAGAGGGCGAAGAGTTTATTATTATTGATACTGGTGGTATTGATGGTGCTGAAGAGGGTGTTGAAACCCATATGGCATCACAATCATTACAGGCAATTCAAGAAGCCGACGTTGTACTATTTTTAGTTGATGCTCGTGCCGGTTTAATGCCAGCAGACCAAGGCATTGCCAAACATCTTCGTGGTGTTGAGAAAAAAACATATTTAGTTGCGAATAAAACAGACGGTATTGATACTGATACTGCGTTAGCTGATTTCTATTCTTTAGGTTTAGGTGAGATTTTCCCAATTGCGGCCTCTCATGGTCGTGGTGTGGCTCAATTAATTGAACAAGCATTATTACCAATTACAGGAAAAGTGGTTGAAGAAGAAAAAGAGCTGACCGAAGAAGAAGAGAATGCAGCATATTGGGCTGCATTAGAAGCTGAGCAAGAAGCACAAGCATTAGAAGAGGAAGAAGATGACTTCGATCCTTCTACATTACCTGTCAAATTGGCGATCGTTGGTCGTCCTAATGTGGGTAAATCGACGCTGACAAATCGTATGCTTGGTGAAGATCGTGTAGTTGTTTACGATATGCCCGGCACAACACGCGACAGTATCTATATTCCCATGGAGCGTGATGATAAAGAATATATCATCATCGATACAGCCGGAGTTCGTAAGCGCGGTAAAGTGAAAGAAACAGTAGAAAAATTCTCTGTTATCAAAACACTGCAAGCGATTGAAGATTCTAATGTTGCATTGTTAGTTATTGATGCGCGTGAAGGCATCTCTGATCAAGATCTTTCATTACTAGGTTATATCTTGAATGCGGGTCGTTCATTAGTGATTGCTGTTAATAAATGGGATGGCATGACACAAGACGATCGTGAACAAGTAAAAGCCATGCTTGATCTTAAACTGGGCTTTGTTGACTTTGCACGAGTTCACTTTATTTCTGCATTACATGGTAGTGGTGTGGGCAATCTTTTCGAATCTATTCAAGAAGCTTATGTCTGTGCAACGCGTCGTGTTGGTACATCAATGCTGACGCGTATCATGAAGATGGCAGAAGATGATCACCAGCCACCAATTGTTCGTGGACGCCGTGTAAAAATGAAGTATGCACATGCTGGTGGTTATAATCCACCTGTTGTGGTTATTCATGGTAATCAGGTAACTGATTTGCCAGATAGCTATAAGCGTTATTTGATGAACTATTTCCGTCGTACTCTGCAAGTTATGGGAACGCCAATTCGCATTCAATTTAAAGAGGGTGAAAACCCTTATGCGGATAAGAAAAATAAATTAACACAATCTCAAATGCGTAAACGTAAGCGTTTAATGTCACATTTGAAGAAATCTAAATAAGCTTATTCAAGCTTAAAAATAATAAAAAACGGCGTTCACAGTATGTTGAACGCCGTTTTTTATGCTCATGATTATTATTGTTCAGCTAACATTTTTTCTATCATCTGTTGAGCCACAATCGCTTGTTCACCGCTTGTTATCGGATGAGTATCGTTCATCACACATTGAATAAAATGCTCTACAGCACCAATAAACCCACGTTGTAATAAAATCGGATCCCAATTTTCGGGATGTTTTTCAGTGAGTATTTGTTTATTTTCACTACGCCACATATTCATATTGGTAATTTGATGGATCGCATTTTCATCAATAGCAATGAGTTGTTCTTGCTGACTACCCGCTTTTCTATGCATTGAGGTTGTTATCCAGCAGTCTTCTATTTTTAAATGATGTTCAGCATAAAATAACTCACTCTTTTCTGTTTGAATAATACTGCCACTTGATAATTTTGCATTAGAACCAGCAAACCAAAGTGCAGTATCGATAACATGTAAATAATCATCGAATAAGGTAAAGCGGGTATCTTTTGGTCCGATGCTATCACATCGATGTTTCTCTATTCTTAGTGAAGAGAGATGCGTTATCGTTTGTTTCAATGATTGGTAAAAAGGTGCAAAGCGACGGTTAAACCCCACCATTAATTTTTTATTTTTTTGCGTTGCGAGTTCAATGAGTATCTCAGATTGATGGATATGTTCTGTTAATGGTTTATCAACATAAACATGTACTCCCTCATTTAATAAATATTTTATGATTTCAAAATGGCTTGAAGTGGTACTGTGTACAAATATGGCATCACATTGTTTAGCAAGAGAGTGAAGGTTATCAAAATAGGAAATACGGTAAGCGGCACAGATTGCATTTCCTTTTTCTTGGTTTGGTGAAAATGCTCCTACAAATTCCCAATTAGCGGTTTTGCTCAAAATAGGGAGATAAACTTTCTGTGCAATTGCCCCTAACCCAACCATACCTATCCGTAATTTTTTCATTATTCGCCTTCTTTTTTCAATGTGATATCTAGTTAAGACAAGTAAAAAGTATATATATTGCTAATTAAAGAATAAAAAAGGGAAAATGATAATTATCTTTTTTAAATCAATAGCCTGATATTCTAAAGCTATTCGGTTAAGCGGAGTTGAGTTGCTAATGTCATTTATATTTCGATTTATTGATCGATTTTAGCTGTATGATTTTTTAATTACTTTCGTTATTCTCTGGTGATTGCGTAACTATTTTTTTCATACTTTTAAGGTAACTTGTATGCTTAGAGCCTTTATTCTCTTCACATTTTTGGGATATCAAAGCATTGCACTTAGTAGCAATAACTCGGATAATTTTTCTCTTGGTTTAGTTTCCAATAAAGAAGAAGGGCTTATTTTATATACAGATAAACCCACTTTAGCAGAGCAACTTATTTACACCTGTTTTAATGACCCTACCAATAAAAATAACAATCAATGTTTATTACTTCAGGGGAAAGATTTTAATATCACTGATAAATACAATGTAGTTTATGACTCCGTCGATGACAAAATAACCTATACATACCTTTATAATAAAAAGCCAACTCAACTCGTAGACTTTATGGATGAGCTATCAATGTCTGTTATTTATCCTAATAATCCTAATCAGGAAAATAGCATTAAAATAACAGGAGCATTAAATCACTCTGAAATTATCTTTGATCATCAAAAAATCAATATAACAAATTGCTATAGTTCTGAAGGAATTCATATCTTTAATAAAGATGATATAAGCAAATACCACTTATATTATTATTTAGGGTTTGATGTTATTTCTGATTGTCCTGATAAGTTATTCGAAGAATAAAAACGCTATCATTCAAATAAGGCGTTACCCCTCATTTTATATTGATTTCATTGATTTTTTTAATTTAATTATCATATAACGATATTGTTTTCATAAAAACTTAATTTAATTTTTCAAATAATAATTTAAAATGTAATTGATTCCTATTCGTCTTAATGAGCTGTTATTTTGAAAAAAACGATTATCATTACATCAATTTTTATGCTTTCTGCTTGTGCAACACCTGAAAAATGGGAAGCAAACACCAGCACACCATCTCCTTTAGATATCGCTAAAAATATGTGTATGCAAGAAGCTAATACGCGATATCCCGCGAGATATGTGGCTTCAAGTCAACCTTCTTTTGCTCCAATGAGAATAAATGGTAAAGATATTCCAAATTCAGGGGCAGGAACATCTTTTCCTTCAGATGCGAATGAATGGCAGCGTAGGGATTATTTTAATACCTGTATGAGAGGGGAAGGCTGGGAAAATAAAAATAAAGTTACCGGATTACTGTCCTTTTTGTTTAATTAATCTTGCCAAAAAGAAAAGTTCGCTTTTTCGTTGATTTAAAAAAAGCCACTTTAAAAAGTGGCTATCATTGAGAGATAGAGCTTGTGCTATACCCACTCTTTTTGGATCAAAAAGTCACTGTATAGCTTTGCTTCAGGAGTATCCGGTTCGGGTGAATAATCATATTCAAAACGGACTAAAGGTGGCATAGACATTAAAATTGACTCTGTTCTTCCTCCGCTTTGTAGCCCAAATAAGGTTCCTCTATCCCACACTAAATTAAACTCAACATAGCGACCACGGCGATAGAGCTGGAATTGGCGCTCATGCTCTCCCCAGGGCATTGATTTACGTTTTTCAACTATAGGTAAGTAAGCATCAAGATAACCAAGGCCGACACATTGAACAAACTCGAAACAATGGTCAAAATCTGGTGTATTTAAATCATCAAAGAAAAGCCCACCGACACCACGGGGCTCGTTGCGGTGTTTAATATAAAAATAATCATCACACCATTTTTTATAACGCGGGTAATAATCTTTGCTAAAAGGGATACAAACAGATTTGGCAACCTTATGCCAATGGATAACGTCTTCTTCAAATCCATAGTAAGGTGTTAAATCAAAGCCGCCGCCAAACCACCAAATGGGATCTTCACCTTCTTTTTCTGCAATAAAAAAGCGCACATTAGCATGAGAGGTTGGAATATAAGGATTAAGTGGGTGAATAACTAATGAAACACCCATTGCTTGAAAACGACGTCCGGCTAATTCAGGGCGATGTGCTGTTGCCGATTGAGGGAGTGACTCACCATAGACATGTGAAAAATTAACTCCTGCTTGTTCGAAAAGTGCGCCATGGGTTAATACACGAGTACGGCCACCACCACCTTCTTTTCTTTCCCAATTATCTTGCTGAAAAGTGGCTTTTTGGTCTATGTTTTCAAGAGAGTGACAAATCGTATCTTGTAGTGATAAGAAAAATTCTTTAACACGATGAATATCAGGTAAATTCATAATAACCTACAATTTTTATCATATTTATTAAAAATAGAACTCCATATCGCCTATGTTCTCATTTTCAAGTTGATTCATAAACCAAACAAGCGATAATAAATTTAGATTTATATGAACAATAACAGGCAAAACCATGGAAATACGTGTATTTCGCCAAGATGATTTTGAGGCAATTATTACACTTTGGGAACGTTGCGATTTAATCTCGCCAGAAAACGATCCTGAAATTGATATTGAAAGAAAAATAAACCATTCACCTGATTTATTTCTGATTGCAGAAGTGGCCGGTGAACTAGTGGGGAGTGTGATGGGGGGCTACGATGGTCATCGTGGATCTTTATATTATTTAGGGGTTCACCCAGACTTTCGTGGCAGAGGCATTGCGAATGCATTGATCTCTCGATTAGAAAAAAAACTGATCGCAAAAGGATGCCCACAAATTACATTAGTTATACCAGAAGAAAATGATGCAACGATTTTTATGTTTGAAAAGCTATTGTATGAAGATCAAAACCAAGAAAGTACAACTTATACTAAACGGTTAATTATCGATCAGGATTTTGATCTCTAACATGTCATAAACCCTCAATATTTTGAGGGTTATTCTTACTTCTGTATTTGTCCTTTCTGTTTCTCTATTTTTATCCTTACACGTTATTCCCTTATTTTATACGTAAAATCTGATATTGCTTTTTCTGTGGAACAAATCGTGATGTAAAAGGTCGTAACTAGGCCTTCTTTTTCATGAGGTTATTCAGCGTTAAATTAAGCAATACTTTTTTATGCTAATTTATTGTGCGTGTTTTAGTCGGATGATTGAGGTGGGGTAAAGAGTAAGATAAGGTGTGCCTAATGACATCAATATCTATTTTAATGAGTGATGTAAAAGTTTAACGGAGAAATAAATGATACCTAAGTTTTGGTTACCCTTGTGTTTAAGCACAAGCGTTTTGCTATTAAGTGGCTGTTCATCCATGGGAGGAATGTCTTTTTCTGCACTAAATCCGATGAATTGGTTCTCAAATGATACGCTAACCGTTTCTGCTAATGGATTAGGTAATATTACAAGCTCAACAAAAATCACAGAAAATGATATTAAGAATGAATTAGGAAGTCGCTTTCATTATCGTGAAGGCATGGAAATGCAAGGCAATGATATTATCGTTGTTGTTCAAGGTTTAGATGATAATAAAACTCAAGTGGCTTTCTACGGCAAAGAAAAAGGCACAGTAGAGAAAATAGAAGTCTTTGATGCCAAGGCGACGACAGATTGGGGTACAACTATTGGTACACCATTTAAAGATATCTATAAAAAAGCTTTTGGTGCATGTAGCAAAGGCCCTAAAGATGAAAAGCAAAGAACAATTTTATGCCAATCAGAACAAGCTAAATCAGTGAGCTATGTCTTTAGTGGACAATGGGACGGCCCTGATGGATTAATGCCACCAGATGAAGTTTTATCAAATTGGACGTTAACGCAAATTATTTGGCAGAACAAAACGCCTACACGCTATTCCTTATAATATATGGAAGATTTTATAATCAGACTGTCTGATATTTGTTAAAAGGCAAATCTTCGGAAAAAAATATTCGATATAATTAACATTATTCCGAGCGTTTTGATTATTGATTAGGGAAGCAATATGTCTCATGCACAAAGTGGCATTTTAGTCGCACATAGTAAATTTGGTCTTTTTATCGAAGCAATGGTCGTGGGTGAATTAGAATTTCTGCGTCAAGGATGTCAGAAATTTATGCAATCATTATCTGATTTACAAAAGCAATTTCCTGATGCGTCATTAGGCGCAGTTGTTGCATTTGGCTCCGATCTTTGGAAAAAATTATCAGATGAAAACAGTGCCCCTGAGCTAAAACCTTTTCGCCCATTAGGTAAAGGTTTAGCGCCGGCGACACAACGTGACCTACTTATTCATATTCAATCTATGCGCCATGATGTTAACTTCTCATTGGCTCAAGCAGCAATAGCGGCTTTTGGTGATGTGATTAAAGTTGAAGAAGAAATTCATGGTTTCCGTTGGATAGAAGAGCGTGATTTAAGTGGTTTTATTGATGGTACTGAAAACCCACAAGATGATGAACGCTACGGTGTTGCATTGATTAATGATGGTGTAGATGCTGGTGGTAGTTATGTTTTAGTTCAGCGTTATGAGCATAACCTAAAAAAATGGGCTCGTTTTAGTGAATCAGATCAAGAGAAAATGATCGGTCGTACTAAAAAAGACAGTGTTGAACTTGATGAATCAGAACGTAATGTCACTTCTCATGTTTCTCGTGTTGTGATTGAAGAAGATGGTGAAGAGTTGGCTATTTTACGTCACAGCCTGCCTTACGGTACTGCAAGTGGTAAACATGGTTTATATTTCTTAGCTTATTGTGGTCGTTTATATAATATTGAACAGCAATTACTAAGTATGTTTGGTGAATTAGATGGCAAACACGATGACTTATTACGTATGAGTAAGCCTGTTACAGGAAGTTACTACTTTGCTCCATCTTATGAAGCCTTAAAAGCACTGTAAATTGCCGAGTATTAAATAAGTTTTTATTGATGAAATGCCTGCTTTAATCGCAGGCATTTTTGTCTGAATTTTTTTCATATTAATATCAATCGATGTTAATTTAATTAATTAGCTTGCATTTTACTCAATTTTAATAGCTTTCAGTTATATCAAATAACAAAAGCTAACTACACTGTTATAAATAAAGCCGATAAAGTAACCATTAGAATAAAACTTACAATGATGGGTACTTTTGATGAAGAAAAACATAATCAGAACCTTTGCATTACAAGCAACTACGGCATTGTCTTTGGTTGCCAGTAGTTATGCAGGGGCAGCTCAATTACTTAATAGCTCTTATGATATTGCGCGAGAGTTATTCACACAGCTAAATAGTGATTTTAAAACTCAGTGGGATGCACAGCATCCTGATGACAAAGTAACTATCAAACAATCTCATGCTGGCTCTTCTAAGCAAGCACTTGCGATATTGCAAGGGCTACCTGCGGATGTGGTGACATACAACCAAGTGACCGATGTACAAATTCTGCATGATAAAGGCAAGCTTGTTCCAGCAGATTGGCAACAACGTTTGCCTAACAATAGCTCACCTTATTATTCCACTATGGCGTATTTAGTTCGCAAAGGTAATCCTAAAAATATTACGACATGGGAGGATTTAACCCGCGAAGATGTCAAAGTGGTTTTCCCGAATCCCAAAACATCAGGTAATGGTCGCTATACCTATTTAGCTGCTTGGGGGGCTTTTGAAAAAGCCTATGGTAATGATGCAAAAACCCAAGAAGCAATGAAAAAGTTCCTTAAAAATGTTGAAGTATTTGATACCGGAGGTCGTGGTGCGACAACCTCTTTTATTGAGCGTGGACTTGGGGATGTGCTGATCAGTTTTGAATCTGAAGTTAATAATATTCGTCAGCAATATGGTGAAGATGAATATCAAGTTATTGTGCCACCCGTAGATATTCTAGCTGAGTTTCCAGTCGCTTGGATTGATAAAAATGTGCAACGTAATGACACAGAAGCACTGGCAAAAGCTTACCTCAATTACTTATACAGTCCTCAAGCACAAGAGATCATCACGCAATTTAACTATCGCGTAAATGATAAAGCTGTTATGGCGCAAAAAGCAGCACAATTTCCAGCAACGTCTCTATTTACCGTTGAAGAGATATTTGGCGACTGGAATAACGTGATGAAAACACATTTCACAACAGATGGCATGCTTGACAAGTTATTAGCACAAGGACGTCAATAATGTTTACCACAACCAGTAAACGGGTATTACCGGGATTTGGATTAAGCTTAGGCGGAACACTGTTTTATACCTGCTTGATCTTACTATTACCAATGAGTGCACTGGTTGTGCAACTTTCTGATATGAGCTGGGCGCAATATTGGGCAGTCATAACACATCCTCAAATTGTTGCCGCGTATAAAGTCACACTACTTGCAGCTGCGGTTGCTAGTATTTTTAATGCTATTTTTGGCATGTTGCTTGCGTGGATCATTACACGTTATCGTTTTCCGGGTAGACAACTACTTGATGGTTTAATGGACTTACCTTTTGCTTTACCTACTGCGGTTGCTGGATTAACGCTCGCTACGCTGTTCTCAACACAAGGCTGGTATGGCTTTGTGCTAGATAAATTTGATATCAAAGTCATTAACACATGGATTGGGATTGCTGTTGCTATGGCTTTTACCAGTTTGCCTTTTGTAGTAAGAACGGTTCAGCCAGTGCTTGAAGAGTTAGGCCCAGAGTATGAAGAGGCCGCTGAAACTCTAGGAGCGAGCCGTTGGCAAACATTTCGTAAAGTTGTATTGCCTGAATTATCACCTGCATTAATTGCTGGAACCGCGCTTTCTTTTACACGCAGTTTGGGGGAGTTTGGGGCTGTTATTTTTATTGCCGGTAATATTGCATGGCAAACAGAAGTGGTTTCCTTGATGATTTTTATTCGATTACAAGAGTTTGATTATCCTGCGGCTAGTGCTGTGGCTTCTGTGATTTTACTTGTTTCTTTAGTCTTACTGTTTTCAATTAATGGCTTACAAAGCCGATTTGGTCAACGGTTGAGGGGGCATTGATGTCAGATATTATGCAACAAGGCTCTATTTATCGTCGGCAAATTGATTGGGTTAAGTGGGGATTGATCCTTACAGGGGTTGCGTTATCCATTTTATTTTTAGTTGTGCCTATTGCGTGGATCTTTATGACCGCGTTTTCAAAAGGTGTTGAAATATTTACTGAGAACTTATTAGACAGCGATATGTTACATGCTGTCTGGTTAACAGTATTAATCGCGTTAATCACAGTACCTGTCAATATGTTGTTTGGTGTCAGTATGGCATGGCTGGTTACTCGCTTTCGTTTTCCGGGACGCCAATTATTAATGACACTCATTGATATCCCTTTTGCGGTATCACCTGTTGTCGCCGGACTGCTCTACTTGCTTTTTTACGGTAGTAATGGCTGGGCTGGTCAATGGTTATCTCAGTTTGATATCCAGCTTATGTTTTCATGGCCGGGGATGGTTTTAGTTACCGTATTTGTCACTTGTCCTTTTGTTGTTAGAGAACTGGTACCAGTGATGATGAGCCAAGGTAGTCAAGAAGATGAAGCGGCAGTGTTATTAGGGGCGAGTGGTTGGAAAATGTTTTGGCGTGTGACATTACCTAATATCCGTTGGGCATTACTCTATGGTGTGGTATTAACCAATGCCAGAGCTATTGGTGAATTTGGCGCGGTTTCAGTGGTATCCGGTGCCATTCGTGGTGAAACCTATTCATTGCCGTTACAAGTTGAATTGTTGCATCAAGATTACAATACCGTTGGTGCCTTTACGGCTGCCGCATTACTCGCGATGATGGCGATATTCACCTTAATGTTTAAAAGTGCATTGCAATGGCATTTAGCACGTCAGCAATGACATCATTATTGACACAAAAGTAGAGGCAAAATATGAGTATTGAAATTAATAATGTCACAAAATATTTTGATCGCACCGAAGTGTTGCATGATGTCAGCCTTGATGTCGCTTCAGGTGAAATGGTGGCATTGTTAGGACCTTCAGGATCAGGAAAAACAACGCTTTTACGTATTATAGCGGGATTAGAACATCAAACCCAAGGAAACATCTGTTTTGAAGGACAAGATGTTAGTCAATTACATGCTCGTTCACGTAAAGTCGGTTTTGTTTTTCAGCATTATGCACTGTTTCGCCATATGACCGTATTTGAGAACATTGCATTTGGCTTAACCGTATTACCACGTCGTGAACGTCCTAGTAAGGCTGAGATTAATAAAAAAGTTGAGCAATTGTTAGAGATGATCCAATTACCTCACTTAGCTCAACGTTATCCGGCACAATTATCGGGTGGGCAAAAACAGCGGGTGGCTTTAGCAAGGGCTTTGGCTGTAGAGCCTCAAATTTTATTATTAGATGAGCCTTTTGGTGCTTTAGACGCCAAAGTAAGAACAGAATTACGCCGTTGGTTACGTGAATTGCATGAAGAACTTAAATTTACTAGCGTCTTTGTGACTCATGATCAACAAGAAGCGATGGAAGTGGCCGATCGTATTGTGATAATGGGGAATGGAAAAATAGAACAAGTAGGTACACCACAAGAAGTGTGGCAATCGCCTTCAAGCCGCTTTGTACTCGAATTTTTAGGTGATGTTAATCATCTACAAGGTGAGATTAATGGCGCACAATTACATATTGGGGGCTATCACTTACCATTATCGGTGACACCGCTTTATCAAGGTGAAGTAGATGTATTTTTACGCCCTTGGGAAATCGCATTAAGTACATATGAAAATAGTGTCTGTCGATTACCTGTTAAAGTTATTGAGGTTTCACCTAAAGGACATTATTGGCAATTAATTTTACAACCCATAGGATGGAGTAAAACACCAATTACGGCAGTATGGAATGAGATGTCTTTAACACCAGCAAAAGGAAACACCTATTATATGGGAGGTGCCCAAGCCCGTTTATATTCGGGAGATACTCCCTTAAAAACTGTATCGTTGGCGTATACCGCGTAATTATATTTATCACTGTACTCTCTAATTTTCACCCATGCCTATTTTTAAGCATGGGTGTTTTGGTTTTGACAACAGCCTAAGGTTATCTAAAAACATTAATGCTATTGCGTTAATAAGTTAAATGTGATTTCTTCATTAATACAGACAAATAAATGAGCAGGGACTTATTGTGGCAGGGTTAGAACAATTTATTGGTAATACACCATTAGTAAAACTACAACGACTTACACAAGAGGTAGACGCTGAAATTTGGGTTAAGCTTGAAGGTAATAACCCCGCAGGTTCAGTGAAAGACAGAGCTGCATTATCTATGATTGAACAAGCAGAATTACGTGGTGAAATAAAGCCAGGTGATACGCTTATTGAGGCAACCAGTGGTAATACTGGGATTGCCTTAGCTATGATTGCAGCAGTAAAAGGCTATCACTTAAAACTATTAATGCCAGAAAATATGAGTAAAGAGCGTCAAGCTTCTATGCAAGCCTATGGTGCAGAGCTTATTTTGGTAAGTCGAGAAATAGGAATGGAAGGGGCTAGGGATCTCGCACAACAAATGGAACAGCAGGGAGAGGGAAAAGTATTAGATCAATTTAATAACCCAGATAACCCAAGAGCCCATTTTATGTCAACAGGCCCTGAAATTTGGCAACAGACACAAGGTCGTATTACCCATTTTGTATCAAGTATGGGCACAACAGGCACCATTACAGGTGTAGGCAGTTATTTAAAAACACAATCTGACCAAGTGCAAATCATTGGACTTCAACCAGAAGAAAAAAGCCAAATTCCAGGCATTCGTCGCTGGTCGCCCGCTTACTTACCAGGGATCTTTAAAAAAGAGCTGGTGGATAGTGTGATTGATATGTCTCAAACCGAAGCAGAATCAACGATGCGCCTTTTAGCAAGACAGGAAGGTATCTTCTGCGGTGTGAGTTCTGGGGGCGCTGTTGCTGGCGCTCTGCGCGTTGCAAAAGAAAATCCCGGTGCGGTGATTGTTGCGATTGTGTGTGATAGGGGTGATCGTTATCTGTCAACGGGCGTTTACTCGTCATAATTCTTACTCGTCATAATTCAAGTTGTAGCGTTGTTGACTGCGTTCACTCACCCTAGTCACATACTAATGTATGCTCCTAGGGGCTTATTCACTTGTCGCCTAGCTATAGCTTGAATTATTTAGAGTATTTACTCGTCATACTTCAAGCCGTAGCGTTGTTGACTGCGTTCATTCGCACTAGTCACATACTTATGTATGTTCCTAGTGACTCATTTACTTGTCGCCTAGCTACACCTTGAATTATTTAGAGTATTTTTTATTTTTTATTTTTTATTTTTGTAATATAAAAAAAACGCCACATTACTGGTGGCGGTTTAAATCATCTAGAGTGCAAATAGAAAATAATTAGAAATTATTTTTTAATCTGAATAATAACGGTTTCACCAACAGTAACTGGGCCTGTCATTTTGGTTAAACCTTGAATTTCATCCATATTAGAAATGACAACTGGTGTCAGAACTGATTTTGCTTTTTCTTCTAATACAGCCAAGTCAAATTCTAAAATAGTATCACCAACTTTTACTTGCTGACCTTCTTCAGCGATACGTTTAAACCCTTCACCTTTCAGTTCAACAGTGTCGATACCGAAGTGGACAAATAACTCGATACCGTTGTCAGACTCAATAGAGAAAGCATGGTTAGTCTCGAAAATTTTACCGATAGTACCATCGACTGGCGCAACAATTTTATTACCAGCAGGTTTGATAGCAATACCGTCACCTACGATTTTTTCAGCGAAAACAACATCAGGAACATCTTCGATATTGACGATTTCACCTGAAAGTGGTGCAACAATATCAATCGTGCCACTGCCTTTCTTTTCCTCTGAAACCAGTGATTTTAATTTATCAAACAGACCCATGAATCTTCTCCTAATTATTGTAGTTGGGACCGGGCTCTGGCTAATGCGATTAGCACAGTGTCTTCTCTTTAGTAAAAGTTTCTACTAAGTCCATCAATTCTTTCGCAGTTGGCTGAGCAAGTGCTTGCTCTGCTAGTGCTCTTGCGTCATCGTAATTCGCATTGCGGATCACTTTTTTGATGCGAGGAATTGAAATAGCACTCATACTAAACTCATCTAATCCCATGCCTAGAAGGAGCAATGTTGCTCGTTCATCTCCAGCAAGTTCACCACACATTCCAGTCCATTTACCTTCAGCATGTGATGCATCAATCACCTGTTTTATCAGGTTGAGTACGGCAGGTGACATTGGATTATATAGATGAGATATCAGCTCATTTCCACGGTCTACAGCCAGAGTATATTGTGTTAGATCGTTAGTCCCAATACTGAAAAAGTCAACTTCTTTTGCCATATGACGAGCCATCACTGCGGCAGCTGGTGTTTCTACCATCACACCGACTTCAATAGACTCATCAAAAGCTTTATTTTCTTCACGAAGTTGGTTTTTCAATATTTCAAGTTCTGCTTTCAATGCTCTGATCTCTTCAACAGAGATAATCATTGGAAACATAATGCGTAGTTTACCAAAAGCAGATGCTCTTAAGATAGCACGTAATTGTGAATGAAGGATCTCTTTACGGTCAAGACAAATACGAATTGCACGCCAGCCTAAGAATGGGTTCTCTTCTTTAGGTAGATTCATGTAAGGTAAGTCTTTATCACCACCAATATCCATAGTACGAATAATGACCGCAGGACTTCCAACTGCTTCTGCTACCGCTTTATAGGCTTGGAATTGCTCATCTTCTGTTGGTAAAGAGTCTCTATCCATAAATAAAAACTCAGTACGATAGAGACCAACACCTTCAGCACCGTTACGTTCAGCACCAGCAACATCACGAACTGTACCAATATTAGCGCAAACTTCGACCTGGTGCCCATCAAGTGTAATGGCAGGTAAATCTTTGAGCTTGGCTAATTCTTCCTTTTCGTGCAGATACTCTTCTTTGATGGCTTTTAATGCTTCGAGTTCTTCGTCAGATGGATTAATAATAATTTTGTTATTAATCGCATCAAGAACAAGATAATCGTCTTTTTTAATGGTTTGTGTTGCATTAGATGTGCCCACAATAGCTGGGATTTCTAATGAACGAGCCATGATAGAAGTATGAGACGTTCTACCCCCTAAGTCAGTGATAAAGCCTAATACGTTATCTAGGCTTAATTGAGCAGTTTCGGAAGGGGTGAGGTCAGTTGCTACTAGAATAACTTTTTCTGAAATAGCACTTAAATCGATAATTGGCATTTCTAAAATATTACGCATCAAGCGTTTACCAATATCACGAACGTCAGCAGCGCGCTCTTTTAAGTATTCGTCATCTAATGCTTCTAATGCGGTGGCTTGATCTTCAATAACAGATTGAACAGCAGCTTCGGCAGTCTTTTTGTCGCTTTTGATGAGAGTAACAATTTCTTGTTCTAACTCTTCATCTTCTAATAACATGATATGGCCTTCAAAGATTTCGGCTTTATCTGCACCGAGATTTTTTTCAGCACGCTCTTTAATGATTTCTAGTTGTTGTGCAGATTTATTGCGGCCATCTTTAAAGCGCTCGATTTGATTCTCAATTTCATCACTTTGGATCTTACGTTGGCTAATGATGATGGGTTCTTCTTTGAGGAGAAGGGTTTGACCAAATGCGATACCGGGTGATGCTAAAATTCCTGAAATCATAATTTATCCTACGACTTGCTGGTGATAATCTTAAAAGAATAGGATTGCAAAATACTGTTGTTTTAAAATCATCATTAGAGGTTAACTCCCCTGAATGGTTTCAGGGGAATAAATACTGTGCTAATGCTTAATCGCGAATTATTCTAATTCCGCCATTAATTTTACCAATGCTTCAACGGCTTGCTTTTCGTCTTCACCTTCAGCAGAGATAGTTACTACAGTACCTTGGGTCAAACCTAAGGTTTGTAATTTGAAAAGGCTCTTAGCACTAGCAGATTTACCACTAGAGATAAGGGTGATATCAGAAGAGAACGTTTTGGCTTCTTTTACAAATTGTGCAGCAGGACGAGTATGTAAGCCGTTTGGTGCTGTAATAGTAACTTCTTGCTGGTACATAGGATTTTTTTCCTTTTATAACTCAATTGTTCACATTAAGTCAGGACTTAGTAAGTGTAGATGAAATTGTCCTGCTTTGCGTAGCAATATCAGATAATATTAAGTCGTAAAGCGTCATCTGATAAAAATAGTGTTCAAGAAAATAAAAGAGTGTGATTTTATCATCTCGGTTATTTTCTGATTAATTTCGACCTTCGAAATAATTAATTGATTAAATACTAAACTCGAAGGAATAAATCACCTGTCTGGATGACAAAGTTTGATCTCCACCACAAAAAAAGCACCTTTAAGGTGCTTTTTTAATAAATATTTTACAATTGAGATGATGCGATTTAGCTATCAGAAATGTCAGCAAAAAGTGGGGTGCTTAAATAACGCTCACCTGAAGAAGGTAAAATTACTACAATTTCTTTGTTTGCAAATTCAGGTTCTTTTGACAGTTTTACGGCTGCTGCAATCGCTGCTCCAGAAGAAATACCCGCTAAAATACCTTCTTTGGTCATTAATTCTCGCGCAGTATCAAAAGCTTCTTCGTTTGTTATCTGAATAACGCGATCCAGCAACGATAAATCTAGGTTTTCAGGAATAAAACCAGCACCAATACCTTGAATTTTATGAGGACCTGGTTTAATTTCTTCACCAGCTAAGGCTTGTGTAATAACAGGAGAACCTGTTGGTTCAACAGCAACCATTGTCACTGCTTTGCCTTTTGTTTTTTTCAAGTAACGGCCAATACCCGTGATAGTACCACCAGTACCAACACCTGCAATTACAGCACCGACTTCACCATCAGTGTCATTCCAAATTTCTGGGCCTGTGGTTTTTTCATGAATTTCAGGGTTAGCTGGATTACTAAATTGCTGTAGTAAAAGATAGCGGCTAGGATCGCTGTCACGAATTTCATTGGCTTTATCGATAGCCCCTTTCATGCCTTTTGCGCCATCAGTTAGCACTAAGTTGGCACCTAGAGCTTTGAGTAGTTTTCGGCGTTCAACGCTCATGGTGTCAGGCATGGTTAGTGTCAATCTGTATCCGCGTGCAGCTGCAACGTAGGCAAGTGCAATCCCTGTATTACCACTTGTCGGCTCTACAAGTTCAACACCTTCTTTTAGGATACCTTTCTTTTCAGCATCCCAAATCATGTTGGCACCGATACGGCATTTCACACTAAAGCTTGGGTTACGAGATTCCACTTT
The DNA here is from genome assembly GCF_040140305.1 of Proteus sp. fly-1008. NCBI lineage: Bacteria > Pseudomonadati > Pseudomonadota > Gammaproteobacteria > Enterobacterales > Morganellaceae > Proteus > Proteus sp. fly-1008. The sequence goes on along the minus strand of NZ_JBEEWH010000003.1, from coordinate 10,718 downwards.
AGCCAGAATGTTGCCATTTCCGAAATGCTTTAAGCGAATTAAGGGAGTGTGTCCAATAGTTTGCGAGTTGTCTTCGAAAATCTTGCTCATTTTTATCCTCGGTACATGATTTTTTATAAGGTCAGATGAAATTACCATACGCCATCAAGACAAAGATGGAAATAAGCTTTATGAATAACCTTATAACTTTTTCTTATTTTTATTCCAAAAGGTTCTAATCAAGAGTGAGTGAGAAGATTCACAAATTAATAAATCAAGAGATGTGCAGTATATTGATGGCTGATAATCTATTTTTTTAACTATATCTATTGTAAATGCAGGGGTCATAATGGAAACGATCGAAGAGTTGATTACAGCACTTGAACTCGCTGTACCTGAATTAGATGCACAAGCGTTGCGTGAGAACTTACCTGAATCTGATGCTCAAGAAGATGTACTTAATTGGCTATACGAATCACTCTCTGCTCAAGGATTAATGGATTATGTAGAATGGACAGAATATTTTGGTGATATTCCTGATTTGAAATCGTTAGAACAAATCTCTTTTTCTGAATCACCTAGCGCACTGATTTTATCACAAGTAGAGAATATTGATTGGGATGAGGTGAGTGTTGATCCTTATATGTTGCCTTACGAATTACCTTATCTGGAATATATTAACCACTTTTTGGCAGAAAAAGGGTTACGGCTAGTGGATCTCACTCCGTTTGAAAATGCGTATATTTTCTGTATTCGAGATGATGAAGAGCTGATTGAAAAATTAGATGGTGCTTTAAATATCTTTGAAATGGGCATCAATGAACGTGAGCCGATGGATAGAGAAGAAACGAAAGATTATATTCGTTCACTCATTGAGTAATATGTTCAATCGCTAAATAAATCAATCAGTGTTTTAAATATAATCTATAAAATAAAACCCCGTTTTAATAAAACGGGGTTTTTCAATATTATCGATAAGCGATGAAATAATGCTTACCACTGTCCTTCTTGTGTATGTTGTTTGCGATAACGATCGCACCACATTGCTGTTGCACCACAAATAGCAACAGGCATAATGACTAAATTTAGAATAGGGATCATGGTAAAAATATTAATAATCATACCAAATTGAAGATTATTCCATTTATCTTGTTTGAGTGAGGATTTCATCGTTGCAAATGAAATTTTATGGTTATCAAACGGGAAGTCATTATATTGAATTGCCATCATCCAAGCACCAAAAGCAAACCATAAAATAGGAGCAACGGTTTGTCCGACAACAGGGATAAAATAAAGTAATAACAAGACAATAGCACGAGGTAAATAATAAGCTATTTTGGTTAATTCACGTTTTAAAATACGTGGAACATCTTTTAATATACCTGTAACTCCCGTATCTGGTGGGGTAATGCCAGTTATTTGACCTTCTAATTTTTCAGCCAACAGGCCATTAAAAGGAGAGGCAATAATATTAGCTAAGGTACTAAAGAAATAAGTGAACACCAATAAAATAAAAATAACGGATAATGGCCAAATTAAATAGCTTAGCCATTGTAACCAATCAGGGACTTTTTCCATCATCCAATTGACCATATCGCCAATTTGACCATATAACCACCAAAAGGCGCTTCCGAGAATAATAATATTGGCAAGTAACGGCAAGATAACAAAACGTTTTAGCCCTTTGCGTGTAATTAAACGCCAACCAAGAGCAAAATAATGAAATCCATTTAAATTTTTATTCGTTTCTGTCAAATTTGTCATACTTCCTATTCTCTCCAATGAGGGCAAGCTAGTATCATATAGGGAGATAATCAGCCTTACTAGTCATGAATTGTCTAAAAAATGCGCATAAGAGATTAAAGTGTGTATCTTTGTGACAAGAAAATTAAGTATTGGCTTGCACTTATGAGCATTGGCAAATACTCTTAGTAAAAAGTAATATTCGCCAACGTGGCTATTAAACCTCAAGACAACAGAGATAGAAATGATGCAGCAAAATTTGCGTCTGATATTAATCGTTGTTGGTGCGATTTTAATCATAGCTTTGTTATTACACGGCTTATGGATTGGTCGAAAAGAGCGTTCTAAGCTTTTCCGTAATCGCCCAGTAAAACGTCAGAAACAGAATTATCAGTCAGATGAGAACGATGACGAACCACAATATGCTGAGGCTAGTCATCAGACATCAACTTTATCCTCTACTGAAAAGCGGGAGAGTGAGCCACCGATAAAATCGGAGTCTCTACATGAACCTGAGTTTTCGGTGGTAGATAGAGATCCATTAATGTCTGAAAACCAAGCAAAAGGGCATTCTAACGAAACATCGCTACAACAAGAGCCGACCCTTGGAGTATTTGATGTTATTGAAAAAGAATCTGCACCTGTTGTCAGGGATGAGCCAAGACAAGCTCCTGTGGTCAATGTAGCAGGTGAAATAAAATCACACGTTAATACAAGCCCGTCGGTGAGTTCAGAGCCTTCGATTTCAGAGACAACGGCTCATGTGACTCCTGTTGAAACTGAAGCTTCGCATCATGCTCCGGCTGAAGAGCCCAAAACGGAACCTACGCCAGTTGTAGAACCTGTAGAAGAAGCGGAGAAAGAGCTGGTTATTGTGTTAAACGTAAGCGCACACCATGGCCAAATGTTGGATGGTGAAATATTGATGCAAAGTATTATTCAAACTGGATTCCAGTTTGGAGAAATGAATATTTTCCATCGTCACCTAAATCCAACGGCTAATGGTCCGGTTTTATTTAGCTTAGCCAATATGGTGAAGCCAGGCACCTTTGATATAGATACTATGGCTGAATTAACTACACCCGGTGTCTCTATGTTTATGATGGTGCCGTCTTATGGTGATGCTAACCAAAACTTTAAATTGATGTTGCTTGCAGCTCAACGTATTGCATCTGATGTGGGAGGGGTTGTACTTGATGATGAGCGCAAACTCTTAACACCACAAAAAATCGAGCTTTATAAATCTAGAATTCGCAGGACGCTGGATTTAAATCAATAGTTTCTATCTGTAAAAAAGCCCCCGCTTGCGGGGGTTTTTCTTCTTTGGTGATAAATCATGAATAAAAATACTCAACAAAAAATTGATAAACTTCGCGTTACCTTACGTCACCATGAATATCTTTATCATGTCATGGACGCACCTGAAATACCTGATGCTGAATACGACCGCTTAATGAATGAGCTAAAAGCATTAGAAGCCCAACACCCTGAATTAATTACCTCAGATTCACCCACACAACGTGTAGGTGCATTACCACTCACTGCATTTGAGCAAGTGAGACATGAAATACCCATGTTGTCTTTAGATAATGCTTTTGATGAAACTAGTTATCAGGCATTTGATAAGCGTTTGCGAGATCGTTTAAAAAACAGTGAAGAAATAACTTTTTGCTGTGAATTAAAACTTGATGGACTTGCAGTTAGCTTACTTTATGAAAATGGAGTTTTAGTACAAGCTGCAACACGTGGGGATGGTACAACAGGAGAGAACATCACTGAAAACGTAAGAACCATTAAAGCGATTCCATTGCGTTTATATGGTGAAAATATCCCTGCACGTATCGAGATCCGTGGTGAAGTCTTTATGAATGAAAAAGGCTTTGAATATTTAAATGAAGAAGCTCGTCGTACAGGGGGAAAAGTATTTGCTAACCCCCGTAACGCAGCTGCGGGATCTTTACGACAACTTGATCCGCGTATCACAGCGAAACGCCCATTAACCTTTTTCTGTTATGGCGTTGGTGTGCTCGAAGGTGGACAATTACCTACAAGCCACTATGCCCGTTTACAACTATTTAAAGAATGGGGATTACCTGTCAGTGATGCGGTAAAATTGTGTACTGGTAGTAATGCTGTTCTTGAGTTTTATCATCATGTAGAAGAAATTCGCCCTAATTTAGGCTTTGATATCGATGGTGTCGTTATTAAGGTGGATGATATTACTCTGCAAGAAGAATTGGGTTTTGTTTCAAGAGCGCCACGTTGGGCTATTGCTTATAAATTCCAAGCACAAGAGCAAATAACGATTATCAAAGATGTTGAATTCCAAGTAGGGCGTACTGGTGCAATTACCCCTGTTGCCCGTTTAGAGCCTGTGCAGGTTGCTGGTGTTGTTGTGAGTAATGCCACATTACACAATGCTGATGAAATTGAGCGCTTGGGACTGCGTATTGGCGATACCGTGGTTATTCGTCGTGCGGGTGATGTTATTCCTCAGGTTGTTAGTGTGATTGAAGAGAAGCGTCCTGCTAATGCACAAGAGATTGTTTTTCCAACGCAATGTCCAATTTGCCAATCTGATATAGAGCGTATTGAAGGCGAAGCGGTAGCGCGTTGTACTGGGGGATTAATTTGTGGTGCGCAACGTAAAGAAGCGCTTAAGCATTTTGTTTCTCGTCGTGCGATGGATGTTGATGGTATGGGCGATAAAATTATCGACCAACTGGTTGAAAAAGAGTATGTCAAAACGCCAGCAGACCTTTTTCGTTTAGATGAAAAAATCCTATCTGGTTTAGAGCGAATGGGCGAAAAATCAGCAAAAAAATTAATTGCTGCATTAGATAAATCTAAATCAACAACATTTGCGCGTTTTATTTATGCTCTCGGAATTAGAGAAGTTGGTGAAGCAACGGCAAGTGGTTTAACTGCCCATTTTTCTACGCTTGAAGCATTACGAAATGCAGATGTTGAAGCATTAAAATCAGTCCCAGATGTGGGAGATATTGTGGCTAAGCATGTTGTTAACTTCTTCCAAGAAGAACACAACAAAACGGTTATTGATCAGCTAATTAATGATGCAGGCATTACATGGCAAGCACCCGTGATTGTCACTCATGAAGCGGGAGATAATCCTTTTGCAGGTAAAACCGTAGTGTTAACTGGCTCATTATCACAATTAACACGTGATGAAGCAAAAGATAGATTAGTAGCTTTAGGGGCAAAAGTGAGTGGAAGTGTCTCTAAAAAAACCGATATGGTGATTGCAGGTGAAGCTGCAGGTTCTAAGTTAGTGAAAGCTAACGAGTTAGGGATAGACGTTATTGATGAAGATGAAATGATAAGATTACTTGATCAATCTAAATAATCACTCTATTATTTAGTAAATGCTACTGAGAAACGCTCTCAGTAGCATTTTTTTACTTAAGTAAAATTTAAGTGAAATTTGCATTTAATGTTTCTTTAGTAACTTCCAAAGTGTGATCAACCTATCTTATTTAATAAATAGTGTGTATGCGGTTTCATGATATTGTGACAATAGTCACATCCTAATGTTACGCGTTACATAAAATGCTCCTCAAGATTTATTTTTATTTTTGGAGCATGCATGTCTTCTATCATTCACTTCGTTTTAGCACTCGCCGTTATTGGCGCATTAGCATTCATTGCGAGTAATAATCGCAAAGGGATCCGTCTGCGTTATATCGTGCAGTTATTAGTTATTGAAATCGCATTAGCATGGTTCTTCCTCAACTCTGATGTTGGTGAAGGCTTTGTTCGAGGTTTTGCTGGATTATTTGATCACTTATTAGGTTACGCTGCCCAAGGTACTGAATTTGTATTCGGTGGCATGATGAAAGGTGGTTTGGCATTCTTCTTCCTGAATGTATTATGTCCAATTATCTTTATTTCTGCATTAATTGGTATTCTTCAACACATTAAAGTATTACCTTTCGTGATCCGCATTATCGGTACAGTGCTTTCTAAAGTGAATGGTATGGGGAAACTGGAATCATTCAACGCAGTTAGCTCATTAGTTCTTGGTCAATCAGAGAACTTTATTGCCTACAAAGATGTTTTAGGCAAAATGTCTCAGCGTCGTATGTACACCATGGCTGCAACAGCAATGTCGACAGTATCAATGTCAATTGTTGGTGCATACATGACAATGTTAGATCCAAAATACGTTGTTGCTGCTCTAGTATTGAATATGTTCAGTACCTTTATCGTCCTTTCTGTGATTAACCCATATTCTGTTGAGAATGAAGAAGATATTCAAATGGGTAATCTACATGAAGGTCAAAGCTTCTTTGAAATGTTAGGTGAATACATTTTAGCTGGTTTCAAAGTTGCATTAATCGTAGCTGCAATGCTGATTGGTTTCATAGCTTTAATTGCTGCAGTGAATGCAATTTTCAGCATGATTTTTGGTATTAGCTTCCAAGATTGCTTAGGTTACGTTTTCTATCCATTAGCATGGGTAATTGGTGTACCAGAACAAGATGCATTACGTGTTGGTAGTGTAATGGCAACAAAATTAGTGTCTAACGAATTTGTTGCAATGGGTAGTTTACAAGATATCGCGGCCGATATTTCACCACGCTCAGTGGGTATTTTATCAGTATTCTTAGTTTCATTTGCTAACTTCTCTTCAATCGGGATTGTAGCAGGTGCGATTAAAGGTCTAAATGAAATGCAAGGCAACGTTGTTTCTCGTTTCGGTCTGAAATTACTGTTTGGTTCTACATTAGTGAGCTTCTTATCAGCGGCTATTGCAGGCTTGTTTGTTTAATCGCTCAAGATAAAACAGATAGCATGTGAATAAAATAACAATGTAAACCATATTACTTGTTTATCAGGTAATAAAAAATCAAGCAGTACCTCGGGTACTGCTTTTTTTATCTTTAAATTACCCTATAATCGTGTCATCCCTTTCGATGATAAAGCGACAAAAACCATGCTAGAGAAACAGCATCTTATTGATATAGCAAACACACAAATGCCATTTGGTAAGTACAAAGGGCGAATGTTGGTTGATTTACCTGAAGAGTATCTATTATGGTTTGCTAAGAAAGGAGAGTTCCCAGAAGGAAAACTAGGGCAACTCATGGAGATGACCCTTGCAATTAAAATCGAAGGCTTAGAAGGACTATTAAAGCCCTTAAAGCGGTGATATTAATTATTATCTAGTTCTGATTTTTCAGATGCTAATGCATTAATAATTTTCTGACTTAATTCAATAAATAATGTTTGTTCTCCCAATGTCAAACATTCACTTATTTTTTCAGCATTTTGTTTTCGACCTAATGCAGCTCTTGTTAAAAAAGCGTGGCCATTATCAGTTAAATGGGTAATGAACTCACGTTTATCTTTTTCTGAACGATATTGTGCAATAAATCCTAAGGCTTTTAATCCCCTCATAAACTTCGATAAATTTTGTCTTGAAATCGCTAATGAATGACTTAATTGGGATGGGGTTAAATCACCTCGTAAGCGCAATAATTCTAAAATATCATATTGACCCCAAGTGACTTGTTCAGGGGTATAGCGAGTTCGTTGCGCGACTAATGTGCATTGTAATAATGACAATGCATTTTCTAATTCACACTTTTCCATAAATACGTCATCTCATGAATAATATTAACTAAAGTTAATATTATCAGGTCATTCCGTGTGAAGAAACTTTATATTGATTAACTAAGGTTAATCAAATATTATAATTTATAGTTAACTTTAGTTAACTACTTTTTGTTCGCACGATAAAACATGGTGCTATTGATAATAGGTGAAATAGATATGAAAGATTATTTTAAAGATAAGGTAATTTTAGTCACTGGTGCAAGTACAGGTGTAGGCGAAGGTATTGCACAATTGCTATTTCGACGTGGTGCGACGGTTTTTATTACAGGTAGGCATTTAGATCAAGTAATAAAAGCAGCATATTCTATTGATACAACGGGGAAAAAAGTCATTGCTTTGCAGGCTGATATGACCTCACCTTCTCAAGTCGAAAAAATGATTGAGGCTGTTATTTCGCAGGCTGGAGCATTACATGGCTTGGTTAATAATGCAGGGCTCACGGGGCCTCATAATATATCAATTGTGGATTATGAAATTGAAGATTGGAAAGCAGTAATAGATACCGATATTAATGGCGTATTTTATGGCTTGAAATATGGTATACCCGCAATATTAAAAAGTGGAGGAGGGAGTATTGTTAATCTTTCTTCATCTAATGGTATTGTCGGTATTGCGGGTATTTCAGCATATACGGCAGCTAAACATGCCGTATTAGGGATCACTCGTTCAGCTGCTCTTGAATTTGCAGATAAAGGAATAAGGATTAATGCGATAGGTCCTGGTTATGTCGATACACCAAGAATACAAATGCTATCCAACGAAGTACGTGAATGGATGGCAGATACACACCCAATGAAACGTATGGCAACTAGAGAAGAAGTCGCTAAAACTGTTGCTTTTTTACTTTCAGATGAGAGTAGTTTCACAACAGGGGCATTTTATGCCGTTGATGGTGGTTACACTGCACAATAGAAATAAATAAGAAGGAGTAGAAAACAAAAAATCCCGAAGATTTATCTTCAGGATCTTGAAATTCTGGTGGAGCTAAACGGGATCGAACCGTTGACCTCTTGCATGCCATGCAAGCGCTCTCCCAACTGAGCTATAACCCCACAATGTAGATTGTTCGATAAGTATATTGGTGGAGCTAAGCGGGATCGAACCGCTGACCTCTTGCATGCCATGCAAGCGCTCTCCCAACTGAGCTATAGCCCCAACATACTGGAACGGGCTTGATAATAGGCAACAAGCACAATACTGTCAATCAGTTAATCTCACATTATTTGTTGATTGCTGAAAAAGAATACAAAAAAAAGATACATTCCCTAATTTAGGAATGTATCTCTCTTGGTCAGCAAGTTTAATGTATAAATTAAGCTTGATTTTCTCTTTCTGTAATAAAGTCTAATGCTTTATTAATACGCGCAATACTACGTGTTTTACCAATAGCATGAACAGTAACATCTAAACCAGGAGATTGGCCTGCACCCGTTACAGCAACGCGTAATGGCATACCGACTTTGCCCATACCAATTTCTAATTCATCAGCGGTATCTTGAATAGCTTGGTGAACATTTTCAGCAGTCCAATTAGCAATAGCAGATAATTTATCACGAACCACTTCTAATGGCTGGCGAGCGACTGGGCGTAAATGTTTTTTTGCTGCTGTTTCTTCAAAGGTTTCGAAATCAACATAGAAGTAATGGCAACTTTCAGCCATCTCTTTTAATGTTTTACAGCGTTCGCCTAATAATTTGATCAACTCGACTAATGATGGGCCATTGCTGGTATCAATATTTTGTTGTTTGATATGCCAATCTAAATGAACAGCGACTTTTTCTGCTGGTAATGTATTGATGTAATGATGATTTAACCAAAGTAATTTATCAGTGTTAAATGCACTGGCTGATTTGCTGATAGCTTCTAAAGTGAAGTACTCGATCATTTCATCAATAGTAAAGATCTCTTGGTCACCATGAGACCAGCCCAAACGCACTAAGTAGTTTAATAATGCTTCCGGTAAATAGCCGTCATCGCGGTATTGCATCACACTTACAGCATTATAACGCTTAGACAGTTTCTTACCGTCATCACCTAGGATCATCGATACGTGAGCATATTCAGGCACAGGAGCACCCAATGCTTTGAGAATATTGATTTGGCGAGGTGTGTTATTGATATGATCTTCACCACGAATAACGTGAGTAATCTCCATATCCCAGTCATCAATAACAACGCAGAAGTTATAAGTTGGAGAACCATCAGTACGACGAATAATGAGGTCATCCAATTCTTGGTTGCTAAATTCAATCGGGCCACGAATTTTATCATCAAAAACGACAGAGCCTTCTTGTGGGTTTAAGAAACGCACAACATGAGGTTCATCAGCACTGTGATTATGATTACCACCGCGGCAACAACCGTCGTAACGAGGTTTTTCGCCTTTCGCCATTTGATCTTCGCGTAATTGTTCTAAACGTTCTTTAGAGCAGTAGCAACGGTACGCGGTGCCAGCAGATAACATCTGATCGATAACTTGGTTATAGCGATCGAAGCGTTTAGTCTGATAATAAGGACCTTCATCCCAATTCAGATTTAACCAATTCATACCGTCCATGATTGCATCGATAGCTGGCTGAGTAGAACGTTCTAAGTCGGTGTCTTCAATACGCAGTACAAATTCACCCTTATTGTGACGGCTATATAACCAGGAATAAAGTGCGGTACGCGCACCACCAACATGTAGATAGCCAGTAGGGCTTGGTGCAAAACGGGTTTTTATTTTACTCATTGGGATTGCCTTAGTACGTCTTACTTATATATAGATAAGTAATCGTGATTATCAAAAAAACGAAATGGTTGCCTTATTTTATCACTGGATGCTAATTCCTCAATGGCATTAAGCTTTTAACAGAGATAAAAATTTCAAATTGATGACTTTTTGTTTGACGATGGCTACACATAAGATTATTTTGGTTAATTGCTGTGTCACTTATGGTGCTAAAAAAAGCATCTTGACTAAAAATAAAACGAACAGTCATTTTCACGATAAAAATCTGATAAAAATCGTTGACTCATAGCGCAGTATCCCTATAATGCACCCCATCACGACGGGCGGTTAGCTCAGTTGGTAGAGCATCTCCCTTACAAGGAGGAGGTCGTTGGTTCGAGCCCAATACCGCCCACCATTATTGTTGTGATACGTTGTATGATTTAATGTAATTGGGCGGTTAGCTCAGTTGGTAGAGCATCTCCCTTACAAGGAGGAGGTCGTTGGTTCGAGCCCAATACCGCCCACCAATTACATTAAAGCGTGGTAGTGAGAATTTAGTCATTATGAAGTGGGCGGTTAGCTCAGTTGGTAGAGCATCTCCCTTACAAGGAGGAGGTCGTTGGTTCGAGCCCAATACCGCCCACCA
>NZ_JBEEWH010000002.1:383997-448925 GCF_040140305.1 Proteus sp. fly-1008 | reverse complement strand
TAGGGAACTGCCAGGCATTAAATAAGACGAGAAAGCCAACCCAATGGGTTGGCTTTTTTGCGTTTGGGGTTTTTTAAATAGAAAAATATGCTATTTAGATGCCCCAATATAGGGCATTTTTATTATCAACTGAATAATTAACAAAGATTATAGCGAGAAAATGCAGCGAGTACTGTCCTTTCTGAAATTTCCAAATAGTCTTCCATAGCCATCGCCGCTTCCTGTGCTTTGCCATCCATTAACAGTATTAAAATCTGTTCGTTTTTCTCAATATAAGGCGCATGTAATAATTGAGGATCATTTAATAAACCGAATGCTAAACGTAATTCAGCTAAAATAAGCTGGTATTGCTTAAATAATCTGGGGCTATCAGAAAGCTCAGCGATAGCGGTATGAAAATGCATATTACAGGTTCCGACACCACTCCAATCCTGTTGTTCTTGAAACTTTTTTGCTTGATTGACACTATCTTGCATTCTAATAATAGCAGGGTGCATAGGATAAGAATGTCGCAATGCATCACACTCAATTAACCGCCTTACACGATAAATATCCATAATAGAGGCCATATCTGGCACTGAAACAAAAACACCACGATTAGGTTTATAAGTTAACAGCCCTTCTTGAGTCAGTACACGAAAAACCTCTCTCAAGGTATTACGAGATATCTCTAATGTTTCACTTAATGCGGTTTCTGAAAGTCTTTCACCGGGAGGTAATTCTCCTATAGTGATCTTTTGCCGAATAATATTGGCGACTTTTTGAGAAAGAATTTGTGGTGATGTTTTTTTCTGCATTATCTTCTGCTATTAGCTCAATAGAAACATCTATTCTATCAGTGAGCTTTACAATATATAACCTCTATTGTTGCTGTATGTTGTACTTATCACTCTCTACAATATCGCTTTCTGTTTCTTTTTATTAAAAAAATTAGTTTTTTTTTATCAATCTTTAATACTCAAATTTATTTTTCCTCATTTGAATGCACTATTTTTGTGCATCCAATTTTTGTATGCCTTATTTTCGTGCATTTTTGATACGAATAAATTATCCCGAATTGTCAACAAAATGTTAAAAATGCGATCTTCTTTGCACTTTTATCATCTCATATTTAAATCTATTTGCTTATTTATTCATCTATTATTATTAATTGTTCAACAATCTAATATCATATGATTAACAATCAACGATTCATGCTCAACAATGGCATGCAAATTGCCTTAGTAATAATAATTAAAATAATGATGATAAAGGGGGTAGCTTATGGCTACACAAGATTCTGCAAATACAGCTTCAACTTCGTTTATAAAAAGTAGACGTTCCTCTCTGATTGCCGCTATTTTTTTAATGGCAACTTCGGCAATTGGTCCTGGCTTTATTACACAAACAGCAACCTTTACGGCGACAATGGGTGCCGCATTTGCATTTGGGATCTTAGCATCGATCGTGATTGATTTTATTGTGCAACAGAGTATTTGGCGAGTGATCACGGTAACCAATATGCGCGCTTCAGATATTGCTAACAAAGCTATCCCGGGAAGTGGCTATTTGCTGGCAATATTAGTTATCTTCGGTGGTTTAGTTTTTAACATCGGTAATATTGCAGGTGCAGGTTTAGGGCTTAATGCGATGGTTGGACTAGATCCTAAATGGGGTGGGATCTTAAGTGCATTACTTGCGATCTATATTTTTTCTTCACGCAAAGCCAGTAATTTTATTGATCGTATGATTATCATTCTTGGTATTGTCATGATCTTGCTAACTGTTTTTGTCATGTTTGCTTCTAATCCACCTATTGGTGAAGCATTAAGACAAACAGTTTTACCTGACTCTATTAACTTTGCCACAATTACCACGATTGTGGGTGGAACAGTAGGGGGTTATATCTGTTATGCGGGTGCTCATCGCCTTCTTGATAAGGGAACGACGGGTATTGAGAATATTGAAGCGGTATCGAGCGCTGCAACAAAAGGTATCTTAGTTGTTGGATTGATGCGTTATATCTTGTTTCTTGCCATTTTGGGTGTTGTTGCCAGTGGTGTCACATTAGATATTTCTAGCCATGCAGCAAACCCTGCTTCACAAGCATTTCAACATGCCGCAGGTTTAACTGGGTTACGTATCTTTGGTCTTATTTTATGGGCGGCAGCTCTCACTAGTGTTATTGGTGCTGCTTACACTTCTATGTCATTTATCACTGTGTTTAAAAAAGGGATCACGGAGCGCCAACGTAATATCGCAACCATTATCTTTATTGCTGTTTCATTAGCTATTTATATGATGATGGGAACAGCGCCCGCTGCTTTATTAGTTTTTGCCGGTGGTTTTAATGGTCTGATTTTACCTATTGGTATGACACTGTTTATTTTTGTTGCATGGCGTCGCCAAGACTTAATGAATGGCTATAAATACCCAGCATGGTTGTTATGGTCAGGTATTTTAGTCTGTGTACTGACTTGGTATATGGGCATCATGTCAGTTGGTGCGATTTTCAACTACCTCAAGATTGCTTAAAGGAATAATAACAATGATAAATACTATCGATTTAAACAGTGATTTAGGTGAAAGTTTCGGACAATGGACAATGGGCAATGATAATGCGGTACTTGAAATAGTCAGTAGTGCCAATATTGCCTGTGGTTTTCATGCTGGCTCCCCTGATGGAATTTTAAGAACATTAAAAGCGGCAAAACTACATAATGTCTCGATTGGAGCTCATGTTGCCTATCCTGATTTAGTAGGTTTTGGCCGTCGTAATATGGATATTGCCAGTGATGAATTAACCGCTGATGTGATTTATCAAATTGGTGCTTTGCAAGGGCTAGCTAAAGCAGTAGGTTTGAGTGTGACTTATGTTAAGCCTCATGGTGCACTTTATAACACAATTGCTCATGATAAACGCCAAGCACTTGCTGTTATTGAGGCGATACTTGCCGTAGATCCTCAATTAGTATTAGTTGCTTTAGCGGGATCTCCCTTGATTACACTTGCAAAAGAGAAAGGGCTTCATGTAATAGCAGAAGCCTTTGCAGACAGAGCTTATCACGCTGATGGCACTCTGGTTTCTCGTAAAAAAGAGGGCGCAGTTTTACATGATCCGAAACGTGTTGCACAACGTATGTTACAACTTGTACAAGAAGGTGGTATTGAGTCTATAGAAGGTATTTTTACTGCTATAGAAGCAGATTCTATTTGTGTCCATGGTGATAGTCCTGACGCAGTCAATTTAGCTAAAAACGTAAAAGAAACTTTAATAAATAATGGTGTTGAAATTAAAGCATTTGCTCCAGCTTTATTGAAAAGTGAGGGGTAAATATGACAAATTTAATGAAAGCAACTGCTGATGCAATCGCCAAAGCACAAGAGGCTCGATTAGCAATTCGTCATGGTTTAGCTATACCAACAGCAGGTATGGCAAAAGGAATGACACAAGCAAATATGATTAGTTTGCCTCGTGATTGGGCATTTGATTTCCTACTTTATGCACAGCGCAATCCTAAAAGCTGTCCAATATTAGATGTTTGTGAATCAGGTAGTTATCGCACTGTTTTAGCGCAAGGAGCTGATTTACGTACTGATATTCCTCTTTATCGTGTTTGGGAAAATGGCAAATTAGCGGATGAAATTACAGATGCTACAGCCATTTGGGCACAACAGCCTGATCTCGTGACATTTCTTATTGGCTGTAGTTTTACTTTTGAAACGCCGATGTTAGAAGCGGGCATTGAAATTCGACACATCACGGATAACTGCAATGTTCCAATGTATAAAACCAATCGCTTATGTCGCCCAGCAGGACGATTAGAAGGCGAGTTAGTTGTTTCAATGCGTCCTATTCCTTCAGATAGAATTGCTGATGCAGTAATGATAAGTGGTCGCTTTCCTTCGGTACATGGTGCTCCTGTCCATATTGGTTCCCCTGAAGCGTTAGGTATCAAAGACATAATGTCACCAGATTTTGGTTCACCAGTGAGAATTGAAGACGGTGAGATCCCTGTGTTTTGGGCTTGTGGTGTGACACCACAAGCGGCGGTGATGCGCTCAGGTGTTCCTTTTGCACTTAGCCATGCTCCTGGGCATATGTTTATTACCGATGTGCCCGATGCAGCTTATCACGTATAAGGGAGGAAGATACTTTGCGCTTTTTACCGGTTAACTTATCCCATTTACTTGTTGAGCTTTCCTCTCTAAAAGAGACGCTTGCGTTGTATGAATCCGTTAAACAAGCGGATATTGTTGCTATTCAAGATATTGTGCCCGCAGCGAAAACGCTCTTAATTCACTATACTCCGTGGCTAATCACGGCTGAAGAACTTGTTATTCAGCTCCGACAATTAGAAATCAAAGCGGTATCAGCACGTCAAGCACAATCATTAACGATCCCTGTTCATTACCAAGGGGAAGATCTTCATGAAGTGGCTGAATTATTAGGTATAACCACAAATGATGTGATCCGAAGACATACCGAACAAACCTATCAAGTGGCATTCACCGGTTTCGCGCCGGGCTTTGCTTATCTGATCGCTGATGAAACTGAGCTCTATGTACCTCGGCGTAAAACTCCTCGCACACGGATCCCAGCAGGTTCTGTCGGATTAGCTGGTGAATTTAGTGGTGTCTATCCACAACAAAGCCCAGGTGGTTGGCAATTAATCGGAACTACGGAAATAAAAATGTGGGATCTTTCCCGCAAACAACCTGCCTTTTTATTGCCAGGAAATGAAGTGCATTTTATTGATGCACAAAAAGCACCAATAACAGTTTCATTACCTGAAAAAAAATTAGCAGTAACTTCCTCTCTCTCATTAAATGATAAAGGCTTATATGTCATTTCGGCAGGGTTGCAGACATTATTTCAAGATGAAGGACGAATTGGTGCTGCATCAATGGGAGTTTCCGCTTCTGGTGCACTAGATAAACCTGCTTTACATGCGGCTAATCGTTTGGTGGGGAATCCGACAACTTTCGTGGCACTTGAGATAACTCAAGGTGGATTAAGGCTTAAAGCGCGACAAGATTGTGTTATTGCTTTAACTGGGGCGGATTGTTCTATTTTACTAAAACATGAGTCGGGAGAGAGTGAATATCTATCAAGCTATCAACCTATTGATGTTCGTTGTGGTGATGAAATTATTTTAGGCATACCAACAACAGGGGTACGTAGCTATCTTGCTGTGAGAGGTGGGTTTGAATTACCTAAAGTTTTAGGTAGTTATGCTTTTGATACTTTAGCGCAAATTGGGCCTAGTGCACTGCAAGAAGGAGATGTTCTTCACCTTAACAACGACAGCACATCAAACCGCATTATTGTTGAGGAGCAACCAATATTAACACTGCCAAAACAAGGAGATACCGTCACGCTTGATATTGTTTTAGGCCCTCGTACTGACTGGTTTACCGCGGATGCAATAAAGACGCTGACCTCTCAATTATGGCAGGTCACACCACAATCTAATCGTATTGGTTTACGTTTATTAGGCGAAACGCCTCTTACACGTGAGCAACAACAAGAATTATCAAGTGAAGGTACCTGTATTGGTGCAATACAAGTGCCAATTAATGGGCAGCCTGTTTTGTTTCTTAACGATCACCCATTAACGGGGGGCTATCCTGTTATTGGTGCTGTCGCTGAATATCACTTACCACTCGCAGGGCAGATCCCTGTTAACGCTAAAATTCGTTTTAATCCAATTACCGAATTTCAAGAATATTGATAGGAGAATGCCACTCATGACAACAATTAACCAAAAACAACGAGTGAAGCATCGAGTACTTATTGCAAACCGAGGCGAAATCGCAGTTCGTATCATTCGTGCTTGTCAGGATTATGGTGCCACTTCAATTGCTATTTATGCGAATGATGATATTGATGCACTGCACGTTCGTCTTGCTGATGAAGCTTATGGACTCAATGGTAATTTACCGAAAGAAAGCTATTTAGATATCAACAAAATTATTGATATTGCTAGTAAAGCTAAAGCGACGATGATCCATCCGGGCTATGGTTTTCTTTCAGAGCGAGCGGATTTTGCAAAAGCGGTACAAGAAGCCGGATTTATTTGGGTTGGGCCAAATCCTGAAACGATTGAAGTTCTTGGCGATAAAGTGAAAGCACGTAAAATTGCACAGTCAGTTGGTGCTCCTTTAGTTAATGGCACTGCTGATCCTGTTAATAATGCCAAAGAAGTATTAGATTTTGCTAAGCAATATGGTTTACCCGTTGCGATTAAAGCTGCTTTTGGTGGTGGTGGACGAGGCTTAAAAATTGCCCATAAAATGGAAGAAATTGAAGAACTTTATCATTCGGCAGTACGAGAAGCTGTCACGGCATTTGGTCGTGGCGAATGTTATGTTGAACAATTCTTAGATAAGCCTCGTCATATCGAGGCGCAAATTATCGCAGATAAATTAGGCAATGTCGTCGTCGTCGGAACACGAGATTGTTCACTACAACGTCGTAATCAAAAGTTGATTGAAGAAGCGCCTGCACCTTATTTAAATGATGAACAACGCCAACGTATTCATCAATCAGCCAGTGATATTTGTGCTAAAGCGGGATATATAGGGGCTGGTACAGTTGAGTTTTTATTAAGTGCAAATGGCACTATCTCATTTTTGGAAGTCAATACCCGTTTACAAGTAGAGCATCCAGTTACAGAAGAAACCGCAGGTATTGATCTAGTTATCGAGCAGTTACGTATTGCTGAAGGTTTACCACTAAGTGTTGATAAAACTCCCGTCCCGCGCGGTCACTCTTTTGAATTTAGGATTAATGCGGAAGATCCCACCAAAGGTTTTTTACCTACACCTGGTTTAATTACACATTTTTCTCAGCCTTCAGGCCCTGGTGTGCGAGTTGATAGTGGTGTTGCTGAAAATAATCAGGTTTCACGTCAATTCGATTCAATGATGGCCAAACTGATAGTGACGGGTACAACTCGCGAACAAGCCATTGCTCGTGCTCGTCGAGCATTATCTGAATTTAAAATAGAAGGCGTGGCAAGTGTATTACCTTTCCATTGTGAAATGATGGAACAAGATGACTTTGTTGAAAGTTTTAAAGTGCATACTCGTTGGATTGAAACTGATTTTCAGGCAAAAAATATCCATTTTCCTCGTAGTACACCAGCAAAAAATGAAGAACTTGTACGTACCTTTATTGAAATTGATGGCCGTCGTCATGAACTTGCTTTGCCTGCTCAATTACTGTCACTCTCTGCGGTAATACCAACAGCCATCAGTGCTAATCATGAGAAAGAAGAGAATGAAAATGCTGTGATAGCGCCAATCTCTGGCATATTACATAGCTGGATCTTATCTGATGGTGATAAAGTTAAAGAAGGTGATGTCATTGCCATTATGGAAGCGATGAAAATGGAAGTTCAGGTAGTCGCATCTCGTGACGGGGTATTACAGCAAAAAGCCAAAACAGGCGATTACTTTTCAGCAGAAACCATTTTAGCTGAAATAAATTAAGTACGTTAAAGAATTAATACATTGATTAATAAGAATAATACCTGTCTTTAATCTTATCCCTTTAATATGAGTAAATTTCGTATTAAAGGGTTTTTTATAATAACTTTATTTATATATTTATTTGTTATATCTAATTCCTTTTGGTTATAAGTTATTTTGCCTATAATCTAGGCTCGCTAAATTATCAGCAAAAGGAAATAAGATGTTACTCGTCTCACAACTGCTTATCGGCGCTGCAATAGGGTTAGTTATTACAACGACCGGAGTTGGCGGAGGCGTTATTTTATTGCCTGTTCTTATTTATCTTTTTGGAATGAATGCATTAGCGGCTGTGGCAACAGCTAATTTGTTATCTATGCTAATGAAACTCTCGTCTTCTTATATCCATTTTCGTTTAGGTAATATTCCATTAAAACCCGCATTATTAATTTTAGCGATCATGTTTCCTGCAACTTTTTTAGCAAGTTATGGGGTGACGTGGTTGGGATCGCAACCTCAATATTACGATCGTGTTGAATCTGGTATTAATATTTTAATGATCGTTGCCATTGTATTTTCATTGGTCTTGTTTTTACAACGAATGATAAGAAGATCAACAGGTTCAGATCCTTTAATTTCTTTGCCACCATCTTCATCTGTTACTTTTTCTTCCTTATTTGTACCAGGAATGAGTGCAGGGTTTGTGCTTGGAGCAACGGGAGTAGGGGGGGGATTAGTCGTATTGCCTGTATTAATGCGTTTTGCACAAATGGGGATTAAAGAGGCGATTGGTACCTCTATTTTTATTACAACCATTCTTTCGGGGGGCTCCGCTATCGCTTATAGTGCTGGTGGCTATACCGACGTACATACCGCACTTATTCTCTGTTTAGGCTCATTACTTTCTATTCCGCTAGCACGCTATCTTTTAGCATATTTATCAGAGCGTTTTTTCCAATACTTAACACTGTCTTTTATTCTGATCAGCATCATGATGATGAGTTGGAAGTTAATAAATTAACTTAATGTAATATCGAGTGAGTCAATTTTTCTCTTATTACCTTTCGTTAGACTAAACTAATTGATCATTATTAGATTAATTCTTAAGAGTAAGTAGAAACGAGATGAACATTAAAATAGGTGATGAATTTTTAGTTTATATGGCGCTAGGTGAAGAAAGCTATATGAAAGAATATTATCGTGTTGTTGAATTAGATACTCAGCTTTCTCAAGTAACAGGTAAGTTACTCAAAAGAACAACGGCTGATGATAAAAACATGGGTTTAGGTCGTTGTGAGTTAGAGGGCGGTATTGAGCAATTTGCCTTAGAAGATATCTATCCTGTTAAAGAGTGATCTTAATTGCAGATCACTCTTCTTAATTCGCTTGTCGTTTAGGCTACAGGCGCATTTTCAGGTAATGCAGATTTCGGTAAACCAAATACTTTGTCAAATATCCAGTTATAAACGAAAGTATAACAAGGGATAATGATGATCAGCGCAAAATCCATCACTAACGCTTGCCATAACGAAACATTAAGCCACCATGCAATTAACGGAATTAAATAGAGTACTAGTGTTAGCTGAAATCCAATTGCATGTACAATACGACGTCTAAAAGTTCGAATTCTTGAAATCTGCCGACTTTCCCAAAATTCAAACATACAGTTATAAATAAAATTCCAACTCACCGCGATTGTTGTTATCACAAGTGCTAATGGGCCAGTTACTGCTGTTGAGCTATCGGCCAAAAGAGCAAGTCCAACGGATGAAATAACCCACCCAAAAATCTCATAAGCTGTCACGTAGACAATTTTTCGTTTGATACCTTGCATTGTGCTCTCTTTTTTCTGTGGATTAGTGTTGTTAAGCATCGTAAGATAAATCAGCAAGAATGACAGAAAAAGTCAGCTAATATCAATTTAACTGAAACATCAGGAGTGAACATGCAGTTTTCAAGTGAACATATTGCGATATTTTTAGCCGTGATGGATAAGGGATCTTTTTCTGCGGCAGCTCGTTCATTAAAACGCGTTCCTTCCGCAGTCAGTATGGCGATTGCCAATATGGAAGCTGAATTAGGTTATGCACTTTTTGAGCGCTCATCACGGGAGCCTCAGCCAACCGAAAAAGCCAAAGCACTTGAACCTCATGCCAGAATGATCGCAGAGCAATTAAAATTATTACAAGTGCATGCTCAAGAGCTTTCAATGGATCTCGAAAGTGTCTTAAATATTGGTGTTGCAGCTGATATTAATCCTGATTATTTATTACCTGCGTTATCTGAATTAACGCAACGTTATCCATTACTTAATGTGAATGTGATAACCGCGGCACAAGATGACATTATTGAGATGTTACATTCACATAAAATTCAATTGAGCCTAGTTTATGGGGGGTTGTATGTGAACGGTGATGAGCAATTTCAATATCTCGGTTCTGAGTCATTAGTGGCAACGATCTCTGCAAGTCATATTGCATTAGCACACCCATCTGGCGTATTTATTGAAGATTTAGTGAATGTTCGCCAAATTATGATCGCAAGTCATACCAAAGAGTTGAGGGATGAGCGCTCATTAGTGGCTACGAATTATTGGCAAACGGATAGTTTTCAAATGGCATTAGGCATGGTTGAAGCAGGAATGGGATGGGGTAATTTGCCATATTCGTTGATTTATACTCAATTGCAAAAAGGTAAATTAAAACAACTTCAGTTTAAAAATACGAAAAATGAGTTGCGATTGCCTATTCATGCCATGTGGTTAAAAGGGGAGTCGTTACAAAAAGGGGCGAAAGAGTTAGTTGAGCTAATGAGAACTCATCAGCCCATTGTGCCTAATTTTGATTAATCGACACGTTGTTGATGAACCCAAACGGCAACTTCAACGCGAGATTTTAGCTTCATTTTTTTCAGTAAGTGTTTAACGTGTACTTTGACCGTACTTTCTGTGATATCAAGTTTACGTGCGATCATTTTATTGGATAGCCCTTGTGCTATTAGTTTTAAAATATCACGTTCACGCGGGGTGAGCTGTTCAATATCACGCTCACCTTCAGAACGATCTTCACGTAATGATTCAGCTAAAATAGGCGTTAATGCAGGGCTGACAACCATTTTTCCGGCAGCCGCCTGTTTAAGTGCCGCAAGTAATTCTTCAGGTTCCATATCTTTTAGAAGATAACCATCAGCACCACGTTTTAGTGCTGTTACTAAGTCATCACTGTAATTTGAGACACTAAAAACCACGATCCTGCCTGACAATGATTTTAATCGCAGTTGATCGAGTGTTTCAAAGCCGTTCATTCCTGGCATATTTAGATCGAGTAAGATTAAATCGGGATCGAGTTCCTCTGCTAATTTTACACCTTGTAGCCCATCACCCGCTTCCCCAACGACAGTTAATGTTGCATCAAGACTTAAGAGTTGTTTTACGCCATTGCGTAACATTGGATGATCATCAATCAGTAAAATTGTCGCTTTTTCTGTGGGTGGAACCATATTATTCATTACGACTTGCTCCATTTTGGACAGGATCTTTATGAGTAGTTATTAATGGAAATTTAACAAACACTTGAGTACCGCCCTGTTCACGTACTTTTATAGTATAAGAACCATTTAGGCTATTTGCGCGCTCTCGCATAATAATAAGACCATAATGATTTAATTTTTCAGGGTTAGGGCTAATTCCTTCACCATTATCATTAATTTTTAGTTCTACTTGCCCATTATTAAGGCTTAAAGAGACTTCAGCCCAGTTTGCATTGGCATGTTGCAAAATATTATTTAATGCTTCACGTACAATTTGAACAACATGGATGCTTTGATGTGAATTGACACATTTTGCTGGTAGCTGATAATCAAAATTAATAGCAAAACCAAGGCGCTGATTAAATTCATTGAGTGTGCTTTCTAGTGCAGCAAGCAATCCAGGCTCTGTGAGTTTTAAACGAAATGTCGTTAATAATTCTCTTAATTGTCGATATGCGACATTCAGTTCTTCACGCATCTCTTTAAGTAATTTTTGGCAATTATCTGGAAGGGTCTCAGACTGCATTTGCAAATAGCTAACCTGCATTTTTAAACATGATAACGATTGTGCAATTGAGTCATGCAATTCACGTGCAATCGCTGAGCGCTCATCCATCAATAGTAGCTGTTGCTGTTGCTCGTTTTGTTGTTCCATTGCCAGCATTGCCGAAATTTGTTTTGTGAGTAATAACATGAGATTTTTTTGCTCATCACTCAACACCATATTTTCAGGTAATTGCATAACAAACAATCCATAACGATGGATCTGATCGGCGAGTTCCCAATGCAGTAGTTCACTATGTAGTGGTGTTTCGGTAAAAGAAGTTTCTTCACAACGTTCGCACTCTCTATCAGGGCAATGCTCTGGGCGAGATTTTGGCGCTAAACTAATTTCATTAAACAACGTGTGGTGATTATCTTCATATAAACGTATTTGCAAATAAGCATCAGGAATAATTTGTTGAAGCTCAAATAATATTTGTCTTAATCGAGCGCAAAGAGGCGTGGGTGAATGCAATTGTTGACTTGAATGATAGAGGTAAGAGAGTACTTTATTCTTTTGTTGTAAATCGTGAGTTTTCTCAACCACTCTTTTTTCTAGCTCGCTATAAAGTGTAGAAAGCTCTTCTGACATAGTATTAAGTGCAATACCGAGTGTGGCGATTTCATCGTGATGTGTGCGTTGGTGAAAGCGGGCAGAAAAATTACCATGACCAATTGAGTTCGCCATTGCCATTAATTGCTGCCAAGGGTGAAGTAAACGGCGACGGAAATGCCAAACAGAGCCAAATAACAATAACAGTGTGAGTGCAGTGAAAATCAGCTGCGTATAAGCTACCAACCTTATTTTTTGTTCTGTTAACTGATCTATGCTTAAGACTAATTTGTCTAACTGAGAAACAAACAAGGCGACTTCTTGTTTTGCATCATCTCGTTGTTGTGCATAGAGCAAGGTTGGTTTTAAGGTTTCCTTCCAGTATGTATTTAATTGAGCATATTGTGATTGTAACGATGCATTACTCAGGACTTGAAGTAACTCATTGCTGTCTAAATCGGTTTCTAATTCATGAAGGTAATAACGATGTTGTTCATCTAGGGGTAAAGCAGATAGTAAGCGATAGCTTTGCATTCGTAGCGATCCAGACTTATTAATCGCATGAGCATTACCTTGTACGCTCAAAATAATATGGTTAGAAATCGCCATGCCTACCACACCCAATAGAGTGAAAAGTAACATTAATATCGCAATTTGATTAATAATTGAAAAACGGTAGTGCCATTGGACTTTATGAGTACTCATCGTTATTTTTCCAAATTTATTCTGGCGCTATATTGCCTTAAAAACTCATCAAATGTCACATACTACTAAAGTATTACCCCTAAATAGCCAGTAGGTGTAATTTCACTTACAAAGTATAGTGTTTTTTATTTAACTTGTTAATTTAAAATGAAAAATTAAGACTAACCCTATTAATACTTAGGTGTGAATAATACAATCAGTCTAAAAATCAAACAAAACCTTGCTTGATGCAGATCATGACTTATTAACAAATCTAATCGTAAAAAGGTGCCAATCTAACCGTTAATCGAGGTTGTTATGGCACTCACTCAACACCCAGAAAAAATGAGAAAAGGGGTGATCGAAGATTGGCATCCTGAAGATAAAGCTTTTTGGGAAAAGACTGGTCAAAAGATCGCTTCACGCAATTTATGGATTTCTGTTCCTTGTTTACTTTTATCGTTCTGTGTATGGATGCTTTTTAGTGCCGTTGCAGTAAATTTGAATAAAGTAGGTTTTAACTTTACCACAGATCAGTTATTTATGCTGACAGCATTACCTTCGGTATCTGGCGCTATTTTGCGCGTTCCTTACTCTTTTGTTATTCCTATCTTTGGTGGTCGTCGCTGGACAGCAATCAGCACGGTATTTCTGATTATTCCTTGTATTTGGCTGGGTTTTGCAGTGCAAGACACGACAACGACCTATTCAACCTTTATTGTCATTTCTCTATTATGTGGGTTTGCTGGGGCAAACTTTGCATCCAGTATGGCAAATATCAGCTTTTTCTTTCCTAAAGCACGTCAAGGTGGTGCATTAGGATTAAATGGTGGATTAGGTAATCTGGGTGTCAGTGTTATGCAGTTAGTCGCACCATTAGTGATTGGTGTTGGCGTTTTTGCAATGTTTAGTGGTCCGGGTGTTGTTCAGCCAGATGGTTCACGTTTATGGTTAGAAAATGCCGCGTGGATTTGGGTTCCTTTCTTACTTATTCTGACATTTGCGGCATGGTTTGGTATGAACGACCTTGCGGCGAATAAAGCCTCTTTAAGCCAGCAATTACCCGTTTTAAAACGTGGTCACCTCTGGTTATTAAGTATTTTATACCTGTGTTCTTTTGGTTCATTTATCGGTTTTTCAGCGGGTTTTGCGATGTTATCTAAAACCCAATTCCCAGATATCATTATTTTACATTATGCCTTCTTTGGGCCTTTATTAGGTGCCTTAGCTCGCCCTGTCGGTGGCGCTTTGTCTGATAAATTTGGGGGGATTAGAGTCACGCTGATTAACTTTATCATCATGGCAATTTTCTCTGCTCTACTTTTCTTAACACTACCTGAAAACGGTGCTGGTGGCTCATTTATCGCGTTTTATGGCGTCTTTATGGTGCTGTTTTTAACCGCAGGTTTAGGTAGTGGTTCTACATTCCAAATGATTGCAGTGGTGTTTAGAAAAATTACTGTTGACCGTATGAAAGCACAAGGTGCTTCCGATGAAGCTGCTCAAAAAGAAGCGGTAACAGAAAGTGCGGCTGCGCTTGGTTTTATCTCTGCAATTGGTGCAATTGGGGGCTTCTTTATTCCTAAAGCCTTTGGCACATCACTTGCAATGACTGGCTCACCTGCCGGAGCCATGAAAATCTTTGTTCTATTTTATATCGCCTGCGTCTTGATCACTTGGTTGGTCTATGGACGTAAACACAATAAACAATAATGACGAATTATACGCAATGTGAGAGCGCTCGCGCGCATTGGGAGAGTATCTGATGAGTAAGTTTCTCGATAGATTCCGCTATTTTAAACAACTTGGCGATAGCTTTTCAAAGGATCATGGCCAAGAATTAAATGTTAATCGTGACTGGGAAGATGGTTATCGTAGTCGCTGGCAACATGACAAAATTGTCCGTTCTACTCATGGTGTTAACTGTACAGGCTCATGTAGCTGGAAAATTTATGTCAAAAATGGGTTAGTAACTTGGGAAACCCAACAAACGGATTACCCACGTACACGCCCTGATTTACCCGATCATGAACCTCGAGGTTGCCCTCGTGGTGCAAGCTATTCATGGTATTTATACAGCGCAAACCGCGTTAAATATCCTATGGTGCGTAAACGCTTAATTAAATTATGGCGTGAAGCGAAAGCACAACACAGTGATCCTGTCGATGCTTGGGCTTCAATTATCAGCTCGCCAGAAAAAACAAAAAGCTATAAACAAGCACGCGGTCGTGGTGGTTTTGTTCGCTCTTCATGGTCTGAAGTGAATGAAATTATTGCCGCTTCTAACGTATTTACAGCTAAAGAATATGGTCCTGATCGTATTATCGGCTTTTCGCCAATTCCGGCAATGTCGATGGTGTCATACGCTGCGGGTGCGCGTTATTTATCTCTTATTGGCGGGGCATGTTTAAGTTTTTACGATTGGTATTGCGATTTACCACCCGCATCACCAATGACATGGGGTGAGCAAACAGACGTTCCTGAATCAGCGGACTGGTATAACTCTTCTTATCTGATTGCATGGGGCTCTAACGTACCGCAAACACGTACTCCAGATGCCCACTTCTTTACAGAAGTTCGCTACAAAGGAACAAAAACCGTTGCGGTTACACCGGATTACGCTGAAATCGCTAAACTGTGTGACCAATGGTTAAATCCAAAACAAGGTACTGACAGCGCAATGGCAATGGCGATGGGACACGTTATTCTTAACGAATTCCACGTTAAACGCCAAACTGAATACTTTAGTAACTACGTGCGCACTTACACTGACATGCCAATGTTAGTGATGTTAGATAAACATGATTCTGGCAATTTAGTTGCGGGTCGCATGCTACGTGCTTCTGATTTAGTGAACAATCTTGATCAGGAGAAAAACCCAGAGTGGAAAACCATTGCTATTGATGAGAAAACACAGCAACTGGTTGCTCCTCAAGGTTCAATGGGCTTTCGTTGGGAAGGGGCTGCTAAATGGAATCTAGAGCCTAAAGACGGTAAAAGTGGCGAAGAAGTCACTTTACAATTGGGGCTTCTAGAGAGCCACGATGATGTTGTTGATGTTGCATTTCCTTACTTTGGTGGCATTAAGAGTGAATACTTTGAAGGTGTTGCCCTTGATGATGTTCTCGTTCATAAACTGCCAGCTAAGCGTATTACACTTGCGAATGGCGAAGAAAAATACGTTACAACTGTCTATGACTTGTTATTAGCAAACTACGGTATTGATCGTGGCTTAAATGATGAAAACTGCGCATCAAATTATGATGAAATCAAAGCATATTCACCAGCATGGGCAGAAAAAGTTACAGGCGTAAACCGTCAAGATATCACCCGTATTGCGCGTGAATTTGCAGATAATGCAGAAAAAACGCATGGTCGTTCTATGGTGATTGTAGGTGCAGGTATTAACCACTGGTATCACATGGATATGACCTATCGCGGTATTATCAACATGCTGATTTTCTGCGGTTGTGTCGGGCAAAGCGGTGGCGGTTGGGCACACTATGTTGGACAAGAAAAATTACGTCCACAAACAGGTTGGTTGCCTTTAGCCTTTGGTCTTGATTGGCAACGTCCACCTCGTCATATGAACAGTACATCGTTCTTTTATAATCACTCCAGTCAGTGGCGTTACGAGACCGTATCACCAACGGAGTTATTATCACCATTAGCGGATAAATCACGCTTTAGTGGTAGCTTGGTTGATATGAACGTGCGTTCAGAACGTATGGGGTGGTTACCATCGGCGCCTCAATTAAACTTAAACCCTCTGACTATTGCGAAAAAAGCCCAAGAGGCAGGCGTTAGTGCCACTGACTATACCGTTAATGCATTGAAATCAGGTGAAATCCGTTTTGCTTCAGAGCAACCTGATAACCCACAAAACTTCCCTCGTAATTTATTTATTTGGCGTTCTAACTTATTAGGTTCGGCGGGTAAGGGACATGAGTATTTACTGAAATACCTGCTAGGTACAGAGAACGGGTTACAAGGTAAAGATTTAGGCGAGCAAGGTCAAGTTAAGCCACAAGAAGTGGAATGGCAAGATAAAGGTGGTGAAGGTAAAGTTGATTTAGTGGTGACTTTAGACTTCCGCATGTCAAGTACCTGTCTTTTCTCAGATATCGTTTTACCAACCGCAACATGGTATGAAAAAGACGATATGAATACTTCGGATATGCATCCATTTATTCACCCATTAACGGCAGCCGTTGATCCTGCTTGGGAGTCTAAAACAGACTGGGAAATCTATAAAGGTATCGCTAAAACCTTCTCTAAATTGTGTGTAGGCCATTTAGGGGTTGAAACCGATTTAGTGACATTACCTATTCAACATGACTCTGCTGCTGAAATGGCACAG
Source organism: Proteus sp. fly-1008 (assembly GCF_040140305.1). Taxonomy (NCBI): domain Bacteria; kingdom Pseudomonadati; phylum Pseudomonadota; class Gammaproteobacteria; order Enterobacterales; family Morganellaceae; genus Proteus; species Proteus sp. fly-1008. The sequence goes on along the minus strand of NZ_JBEEWH010000002.1, from coordinate 431,802 downwards.
CCTTTCGATGTAAAAGATTGGAAAAAAGGTGAATGTGACCTTATTCCGGGTAAAACAGCACCACACCTTATTCCTGTTGAGCGTGATTATCCAAATACTTATGCTCGCTTTACCTCACTTGGCCCTCTGATGGATAAATTGGGTAATGGCGGTAAAGGGATCAGTTGGAATACACAAACAGAAGTCGATTTCCTGAAAAAACTCAATCGTGTTCGTCATGATGGCGCAGCAAAAGGGCGTCCAGCGATTGAAACGGCAATTGATGCTGCTGAAGTTATCCTCTCTTTAGCGCCTGAAACTAATGGTCAAGTGGCTGTAAAAGCGTGGGATGCACTAAGTAAAGTGACTGGACGTGATCACACGCATTTAGCCAAAGTGAAAGAAGACGAAAAAATTCGTTTCCGCGATATCGTTGCTCAACCTCGTAAGATTATCTCAAGCCCTACATGGTCTGGTCTTGAAGATGAGCATGTCTCTTATAACGCTTGTTATACCAACGTTCACGAGATGATCCCTTGGCGTACGTTAAGTGGTCGCCAGCAGTTGTATCAAGATCACGAGTGGATGCGTGCTTACGGTGAAAGCTTAGTGGTTTATCGTCCACCAATTGATACCAAAGCGATTGATGCGGTTAAGGGTAAAAAACCAAATGGTTTCCCTGAAAAAGCGCTGAACTTCCTGACTCCTCACCAAAAATGGGGTATTCACTCAACTTATAGCGATAACTTACTAATGTTAACACTAGGTCGTGGTGGCCCCGTAGTGTGGCTAAGTGAAGATGATGCTAAAGAGATGGGAGTTAGCGATAACGATTGGGTTGAAGCGTACAACAGTAATGGTGCGTTAACGGCAAGAGCCATTGTCAGTCAACGTATTCCTGATGGCATGATTTATATGTATCACGCACAAGAGCGTCAAATAAACCTACCCGGCTCAGAAGTGACGGGAATGCGTGGTGGTATTCACAACTCTGTGACGCGTGTTTGCCCTAAACCAACCCATATGATTGGTGGATACGCTCAATTAGCTTATAGCTTTAACTACTACGGTACTGTTGGCTCTAACCGTGATGAGTTTGTTGTGGTGCGTAAGATGAAACAGATTGATTGGCTTGATGGTGAAGGTGATGCTTATCAACAGACCCTGAATGGACAGGAGAAGGCATAATGAAAATTCGTTCACAAGTCGGTATGGTACTCAACCTCGACAAATGTATCGGTTGCCATACCTGTTCAGTAACCTGTAAAAACGTATGGACTAGCCGTGAAGGTGTTGAATACGCATGGTTCAATAACGTTGAAACAAAACCAGGTACAGGGTACCCACAAAATTGGGAAGACCAAGAAAAGTGGAAAGGCGGCTGGATCAAAAATATCAAAGGTAAATTAGTGCCAAGAATGGGTAACCGTGTTGGTCTGTTATCTAAGATTTTTGCCAACCCTGATGTCCCCGCATTAGATGATTATTATGAGCCATTTGATTACGACTATGAGCATTTGAAAAATGCACCAGAAGGCTCATTGCCGACAGCACGTCCTCGCTCGCTGATCACTGGTCAACGCATGACTAAAATCGAAAGAGGTCCAAACTGGGAAGATGATTTAGGTGGCGAATTTAGCAAACGTGCTGCGGATAAAAACTTCGCCAACATGCAAAAAGAGATGTATGGACAGTTTGAAAATACATTCATGATGTATTTACCACGTTTATGTGAACACTGCCTAAATCCTGCTTGTGTGGCGACCTGCCCAAGTGGTGCGATTTATAAACGCGCTGAAGATGGCATTGTGCTTATCGACCAAGATAAATGCCGTGGGTGGCGCATGTGTTTAACTGGGTGCCCATACAAAAAAATCTACTTCAACTGGAAAAGTGGTAAGTCAGAAAAATGTATTTTCTGCTATCCACGTATTGAAGCTGGTCAGCCAACACTGTGTTCAGAAACTTGTGTAGGGCGTATTCGTTATCTGGGTGTAATGCTGTATGACGCAGATAAAATCTCACAAGCTGCCAGTGCGGATAATGAAAAAGATTTATACCAAAGCCAGTTAGATATCTTCTTAGATCCTTTTGATCCAGAAGTTATCAAAGCGGCAGAAGAACAAGGTATTCCATTAAGTGTGATTGATGCAGCACAGCGTTCACCTGTCTACAAAATGGCAGTGGATTGGAAGCTCGCATTGCCATTGCATCCAGAATACCGCACCTTACCAATGGTTTGGTATGTACCACCTTTGTCACCAATTCAATCTGCTGCTGATGCAGGGGTGTTACCACATACAGGCGTTCTGCCTGATGTAGAAAGCTTGCGTATTCCAGTTCAGTATTTAGCCAATTTACTGACGGCTGGGGATACTGCACCAGTATTATTAGCACTAAAACGAATGTTAGCGATGCGTCATTACAAACGTGCTGAAACCGTAGAAGGAAAAACTGATTTAAGTGCGTTAGAGCAAGTCGGTTTAACTGAAGCACAAGCACAAGAGATGTATCGTTATCTTGCTATTGCAAATTATGAAGATCGCTTTGTTATTCCATCAAGCCATAGAGAACTTGCAAGAGAGGCTTTTCCAGAACGTAATGGTTGTGGTTTTAGCTTTGGTGATGGTTGCCATGGCAGTGATAGCAAATTTAATTTGTTTAATAGTCATCGCATCGATGCGATTGATATCACTTCAAGAACACCTCAGGATGAACGTCGTTCAGAGGAGAAAATATAATGATTTCTCTGAAAGTTATTTCTCATCTCTTAGATTATCCCACACAAGAGTTGTGGGATAACCGTGGCGAGCTTATTGATGCATTACAGGAGGCCGATGAGCTTCCTGTGACTCAAGTTGCAAAATTGATGGCGTTTATTCACGCTTTAACGCAACAAGAGTTATTAGATGCGCAATCTAACTACAGTGAGCTTTTTGATAGAGGTCGAGCTCGGTCACTGTTGTTATTTGAACATGTTCATGGTGAATCTCGCGATCGTGGTCAGGCAATGGTTGATCTGTTAAATCAATATCAACAAGCGGGGATCACATTAAGTAGCCGTGAACTCCCTGACTATTTGCCTACTTACCTTGAGTATTTAACACTTTTACCTACAACCGAGTGTATTGAAGGGCTAAACAATATTGCTCCTATTTTGGCACTGTTAGGTGAGCGTTTAAAACAGCGAGGCAGTGATTATCACGCTCTCTTTGATGTATTACTTTGTCTTTCACAAAGCGGACTAGAAGCATCACAACTCACTGCTCAAGTAGAAAAAGAGCCTTTAGATGATACCCCAGCGGCGTTAGATGCAGTATGGGAAGAAGAACAAGTGACGTTTCTTGGAGAAGGTACACAATGTGGCAGTAGCAATATTAGCCAACATCAGCGTCGTTTTGCACAAGAAACCGCAGTTCAATATCTCAATGTGGGGAATTCTTTGAATACGGGAGCACAAAAATGAATTACATCAATATGTTATTTTTTGATATCTATCCCTATATTGCTGGTGCCGTTTTTATTATCGGTAGCTGGTTACGCTATGATTACGGTCAATACACTTGGCGTGCAGGCTCTAGCCAGATGCTAGACAAGAAAAATATGCGATTGGCTTCTAATTTATTCCACGTTGGGATCATCGGTATTTTTGCAGGGCATTTTTTAGGTATGTTAACGCCACACTGGATGTATGAATCATTCCTGCCTATTGAATATAAACAAATTATGGCGATGGTGGGGGGAGGTACTTGTGGTGTGTTAATGCTGGTGGGGGGCGTGATGTTATTAAAACGCCGTTTAACCAATCCACGAGTGAGAGCCACATCTTCATTTGGTGACATTATGATTTTAACGCTGCTGGTTATTCAAGTGGCATTAGGTCTACTAACAATTCCATTCTCAGCACAACATATGGATGGTAGTGAAATGATGAAGCTGGTGGCATGGGCACAATCTATTGTGACATTCCATGGTGGTGCTTCAGCAAATCTTGAAGGTGTTGCATGGGTATTTAAACTGCATATTTTCTTAGGAATGACGATTTTCTTATTATTCCCATTCTGTCGATTAGTCCATATTTGGAGCGTACCTGTTGAGTACTTAACTCGTCGCTATCAAATTGTCCGTAATCGTCATTAATGAGATCCATCTCCTGATAGTAAGTTAGAGACCTTTTAGTTGCGCTTATCTCACCCCCGCCCGCGGGGGTTTTTTTATTTCTTTTTCCTGTCCTAAAACATCAACAAATTTTTTGAACGGTTAGAGCAATAATCTTTAGATTCATTTAAGAATGATTGCACTTATAATTCTTTTCAACGAAACGAATAAATTTATATAAACAAATAAGCAGTTAATTAAGTATCGTGATATTCAATTAAATTTTAAGTTTGCAATAGATTGTTTATTATTAATAAGTACATTTAAATGTAAATTTAAAAGGATCTGAATATCGTCATATAAATTTGGTGCTATGATTTAATTGAGTCTTACCTCTATTATATTATCGGAGATTATTATGAGCTTTAAATATCATCGTATTGATAAAAATAATGCCGCTGTTTTGTTGGTAGACCATCAAGCCGGATTACTCTCTTTAGTGAGAGATATCGAGCCAGATAAATTCAATAATAATGTATTAGCATTAGCCAATGCTGCTAAATACTTTAATTTACCTACCATTTTGACTACCTCATTTGAAAATGGCCCTAATGGCCCTTTAATGCCTCAACTTGTTGAGATGTTCCCTGATGCACCTTATATAGCTCGCCCCGGACAAATTAATGCTTGGGATAATGAAGATTTTGTAAAAGCAGTTAAAGCAACAGGTAAAAAACAACTAATTATTGCTGGTGTTGTGACTGAGGTTTGTGTCGCATTCCCTGCATTATCAGCACTTGAAGAAGGTTTTGAAGTATTTGTTGTCACAGATGCTTCAGGGACTTTCAATTCAATCGCACGTGATTCAGCGTGGGACAGAATGTCAAAAGCGGGTGCTCAATTGATTAACTGGTTTGGTTTGGCTTGTGAATTACACCGTGATTGGCGTAATGATGTCGAAGGATTAGGTACACTGTTTGCTAACCATATTCCAGACTATCGTAACCTTATGACAAGTTATAATGCATTAACAAAAAAGTAATCGATTAATTTAAGTTTTTCCTAAAAATAGGGCTTATATTATTTTTCGGTAAGTATAATTTAATGAAAATAAAATTTATTAAATTATAGATATAAGCCCCTAATTAAATTAACAAATGGATCAGAAATGAAAAATAAGCTATTAAAAACAACCGCTATTGCAATGGCATTAAGCGTAGGTGTTGCACAAGCAGCTGAATATAAAGCAAGTACAGCAGAAGGCCCAATTAAAATAGTTAACTTAAAAGCCATGGAAGCACAAGTTCAGGCGAATATGGAAAAAGGGGCTTTTGGTTATATTCGTGGTGGTGCAGAAGACGAAAATAATTTACGTTCAAATACGACTGCTTTTGATAAAAAATATATTATGCCTCGTTCATTACAAGGCATCGAATTTTCTGACATAAATCTAAAAACAGAATTTCTAGGTATTAAATTAGATACGCCTATTATTCAGGCGCCGATGGCGGCTCAAGGGCTTGCTCATCAACAAGGCGAAGTTGCCACAGCAAGAGGTATGGCGAAAGCGGGTTCTATTTTCTCATTAAGTACTTATGGAAATAAAACCATCAAAGAAGTGGCTGATGCTCAACCAGGTTATCCGTTCTTCTTCCAGCTCTATATGAGCAAAAATGATGCCTTTAATGAGTATATTTTATCTCAAGCAAAACAGTATGGCGCTAAAGGTATCATTATGACTATCGACTCTTCTGTTGGTGGTTATCGTGAAGATGATGTGAAAAATAATTTCCAATTTCCACTCGGCTTTGCCAACTTAGAAGCGTTTGCAAAAATCAGTGATGATAAATCTAAAACAGGTAAAGGTGCGGGTATTAGCGAAATTTATGCACAAGCTAAACAAGCCTTCACACCAGCAGATATTCAGTATGTGAAAAAAATGTCTGGTTTACCGGTCATTGTAAAAGGTATCGAATCACCTGAAGACGCAGATACTGCTATTAAAGCCGGTGCAGATGCAATTTGGGTTTCTAACCATGGTGGTCGTCAATTAGATAGCGCACCCGCAACCATTGATGTATTACCTGCGATTGCAAAAGTGGTGAATAAACGTGTTCCTATTGTCTTTGACAGTGGTGTTCGTCGTGGCTCTCATGTATTTAAAGCATTAGCAAGTGGCGCAGACGTTGTTGCAGTAGGTCGTCCAATTCTTTATGGTTTAAATTTAGGTGGTGCTGAAGGTGTGAATTCAGTTATCCAACATTTAAATAAAGAATTAAGAATTAATATGATGTTAGGTGGCGCGAAAACAATAAAAGATATTCAATCTACTCCACTTTATACTGAAGCAAGTTTTAATCAATAATTAAAAATGTATTAAAAAAATAAAATGAACCGCACTTAAATTAAATGTTAAGTGCGGTTTTATTTTTATATAAAAATAAATCTATAAATTATAGTGTCATGTTTTTATATCACTATTTTTATAATGGATTATCAAATGGATAGAAGCGTTTGGTCATAAGGTCTCTAATATATTAGGAAGTTATGCAAAGCACGGGTTTGAAGCATTATCTCAATATGATAGCAATCAAGATAATAGAATTGATAAGAGCGACATAATCTGGTCTTCTTTAAATCTATGGATAGATAAAAATATTGATGGAAAAACAGATGCTGATGAATTGATTAAGATTGAGTGCTCAGGTATAGAATCAATAGATTTAAATTATAAGAAAAATGGCGTTATAGATGAAAATGGAAATCAAATTTTATTAACAAGCACTGTTATATGGAATGATGGCCGTCATACTGAAATTTCCGATATCGTATTTAATACACATATTTCTTCTCAAAAGAATAATACCTTACTTAATAGTGATGATATATGGTTATGAAAAATAGATGGATTAAAATCATTTTTTTTAGTACGGCAATTATGTTAAGTGGAAACACAATGGCTGATATTCTTGTTCCTGATAAAGTTTATTCACATGATCCCGATTTTCTAGCATCGTCCAACATAAAAATGCCAAATACAAAAGATGAATTTTATAGTTTAATAAAACTTGCTGATGATGGTAATAGTGAAGCTAATTGGATGGTTTCAGTTATTTATCAGCAAAGTGGTAATAATGTTGAAGCTGAAAAATATTACCAACGCTCTATTGATCGACAAGATGATTACATGGGGCCATCAGCTGTAAATTTAGGTTATATGTATGATAAAAACAATAATATTAAAAAGGCAATGGAATTATTTCATCAAGCAGGTGATGCGGGTTATTATGGCGGTTATCAAGCAGTAGGTACTGAGTATTTTTTAGGGCGTGATATACCGTTAGATTTTGAAAAAGCAAGGTTTTATTATAAGAAGGCCGCAGAATTAGGATGTTATGAATGTCAATATTATATTGACAACTGGGATGGAGTTGTACAGTTAAAAATGAAAGATTTAAAAATAGAAAAATAAAACAATAAAACAATAAAACAATATATATACTTATGATAATAAAAACCCCATGCTCAATATCAAGCATGGGGTTTTGTCTATTGGTTATTACGAAAATTTAATTTTGGGTTGATGGCATATCACCAAAACAGAGGTTATTTTGATTATTAATACCACCATCTGACGATGAATAACCTAAGCAACCTAACATCGAATCAAAAATATTGTGATGATAGAACGTGCGCTCTGCATCTTGATTACGTTTTAGATTATCAAATAACTGTTTATTTTCAGGCTCAGCTAAATAACTATCCGACATCCAAACTAAGAAAGGCACCTTAAATTGTTCTGGTGGTGCAATTTCTTTTGGTGTGCCGTGTAAGCCACCTTTCTCTGAAATAGATTCACCGTGATCGGAGGTATAAAACACAATGGCTTTCTTATCGCGTAATGTGTCGAGTATGCCATCAATAAAATAGTCGGTATAAAGAATCGAGTTATCATAAGCATTCACTAATTGTTCTTTAGTACATTCATCATCCACATTTAAACATTCAGGTTGATATTTTTTGAATGACTCAGGATAACGCTGAGAATACATAAAGTGAGAACCTTTCGTATGTAGAATCACTAAATGGTTTCCTTTAGGATAATTAGCGACGGCATTCGCCGTTTCAGCAATTAATAAGGTGTCATCTAGCTCTTTACCGAAGTTGCTGTTTTTCGCGGTCATCATCTCTTTCATTGCATAGTTGTTTAAATCAAGTTTATTGTAAAACCACAGCTCACTTTGCATTGAAAAAAGTTCTGATGTCATTCCTAACTGTTTCAGAACTGAGAAAATATTGTTCTCTTTTAATGTACGCTGGTCGTTACTTTCGGTCCCATCTTCACGAACAAACATACATTTTAGCGAAAGTTTGGTTGCGGTATCACAAGAAATACCTTTAAAGGCAACAAGATTTTTCTCTTGGCTTAATAGAGGATTTGTTTGACGCTCATATCCTAACAACCCCATATGATCCCATCTTGCGGTCTCACCAATAATAAAGACAACATATACATCTTCATTAGCTTTTGATGGTTGATAGGTGAAATGATCGGCTGGATTAAAAATATTTTGGTTATTAAAGGTATCGTCATATTGCGTTATAGCATATTGAAAGAGTGGAATAATCCAGTTTGTTGGCAAATACGCATAACTTAAGCCACCACTATAACTTGGTAGATCCAAATTATTTTTTATTTCATAGGCTTTTTGTCTTGAATCGAGTGTTTTTAAATAGGCAAAAACAGCCAGTGCAATCACTAGCATTTTTACGGTATTTTTTATCCAGATTTCTTTCTTTTGTTGTGTAGTGAGATTTTTTTCTGGTTTCTTACATAGCCAAATAAGCGCTAAGGGCAAAATAGATAAGCCAATAATCCAAATAATCACATTTGGGCTGACCAGCTCTTTAGATAAATCGGTATCTGTGGTGAGTGTTGAAATGATAATACCGTATCCAATGACGACGTCATAAAAAGAAATATAGTAACTCGCACAGACACTGACAACGAGAATAAAAGAGGCGACTACTTTAAAAAATAGAGAGCCAAAAAAAGAAATAAGTCGTAATAAGAAGAAAGTAAAAGCAATATTAACGGCAATTTCACCTAGAATATATAATGCATCAATGAGGGGGTTGTTTGTGTTCTGTGTGCCGTATCGGCCAATGTAAACGGAAATATTAAGAAAAAAACCAAGATAGATAGCTAAAAAAAGGGCAATATTTTCTTTCGAAAACCTTAAAAACTTTAATTTTTGCATGTTCAATTATTATCAAAATGTATGGTGTAGAGGTCTTTATGACCGCGAAGTTGTTTTCAGGTTCAGTATTATGTGCTTTTTTTTATTGAAGTTTAAAAATTTTTTATTTGAATAACATTAATATCAAAATTATTAATTTTGAATAGTTCTAGTAAATAGAAATATTGGTAGAGATATTAGGATGTTGTCATCATTATATACGGCAAGGCCTCGATAAAGGCAGATAAGAAAGCGTATTTGCTCAATTGTTATTTCTTATCAAATGAAAGATATTTTTTCGCTATAACTCCTTATGCATAACGTATATTGATAGAAATGAAAGTCGACATAAATATCGTCATTAGTGTCGATGACTCCTCACTATTTCATTATTCGTTACTTGTTCATTGATTTATTCATATTTATTTCCCTTTATTTTTCATTGCATTACAAAAAGCTAAAAAAATATGCTTATTTGGCACACTCTCTGCATAGATAAAGGAGAAGATCAGGTAATAACCTGAAAGTTGATGAACACAGGAGCAATGTTGATGAAAAAAGTCATCACGGTCTGTCCGTATTGCGCCTCAGGATGCAAAATCTACCTGAAGGTGGAAAACGGTAAAATCATTGGCGCTGAAGGAGCCAATGGTTTAACAAACCAAGGTGAGCTGTGTCTGAAAGGGTATTATGGATGGGATTTTATCCATGATACTAAGATACTGACTCCACGTCTTAAAACACCGATGATCCGTCGAGAAAGAGGCGGAAAATTAGAATCGGTTTCTTGGGAAGAAGCGATTGAGTTTGCCAGTAGCAAACTGCTTGCTATCAAAGAGAAATACGGTGCTAAATCTATTATGACAACCGGTTCATCACGAGGTCCGGGTAACGAAGCTAACTTCGTTATGCAGAAATTTGCTCGTGCGGTTATCGGAAATAATAATATAGACTGCTGTGCTCGTGTCTGACACGGCCCTTCGGTTGCAGGTCTGCAGCGTTCGGTCGGTAATGGTGCTATGAGCAACTCAATCGTCGAGATTGAGGATACCAAATGTCTATTTGTCTTCGGCTATAACGCCGCAGACTCGCATCCTATTGTTGCTCGTCGTATTGTTAAGGCGAAAGAAAAGGGTGCCAAAATTATTGTATGTGACCCTCGTTACATCGAAACAGCACGCTTAGCTGATTTACACTTAGGCTTAAAAAATGGTTCTAACATTGCGCTATTAAATGCAATTGCACATGTGATTATTGAAGAAGGATTGCATGATAAATCCTTTATTGAAAATCATACTGAGCAGTTTGAAGAATATTGTAAATTAGTTGAAAGCTATACACCTGAATCGGTTGAAGAAACAACAGGTTTAAGTGCTCAAATCATTCGTGAAGCTGCGCGTATGTACGCAAAAGCAGAAACAGCAACAATTCTTTGGGGGATGGGTGTTACTCAATTCTACCAAGGTGTTGAAACTGTCCGTTCATTGACTAGTTTGGCATTATTAACCGGTAATTTAGGTAAAAAATATGTCGGAGTTGGCCCCGTTCGTGGTCAAAATAACGTACAAGGTGCGTGTGATATGGGAGCATTACCTAACACACTACCAGGTTATCAATACGTTACCGACGAAAAAGCACGTGAGAAGTTTGCTAAGTTCTGGGGCATTGAATCTATGCCTGAAGAAGTGGGCTATGCATTGAGTGAAGTTCCTCATAATATCGATCACGGCTTATTAAAAGCTCACTATGTAATGGGTGAAGATCCACTGCAAACTGAGCCTGATTTAGCAACCATCCGTAGAACTTTTGAAAAACTGGAACTGCTGATAGTCCAAGATATCTTTATGACCAAAACGGCAGCGATTGCTGACGTTATCTTCCCTGCAACATCATGGGGTGAACATGAAGGTGTTTACACTGCTGCAGACCGTGGTTTCCAACGTTTCTATAAAGCGGTTGAACCTGTTGGTGATGTGAAAACAGACTGGCAAATCATCAGTCTGATGGCAACCGCAATGGGTTATCCAATGCATTACAACAATACCAAAGAGATTTGGGATGAGTTGCGTGAGTTATGCCCAATTTATTATGGTGCGACTTACGAAAAAATGGCGGACTTGGCTTATATTCAATGGCCTTGCCCAACAGAGGATAGTCCAGGTACACAATATTTGTATGATGGTGGTAACTTTGATACCCCTAATGGTAAAGGTCAATTCTTTACTTGTGAGTGGGCACCACCAATTGACAAACTTTCTGATGAATTCCCAATGGTGCTGGCAACAGTCCGTGAAGTTGGGCACTACTCTTGCCGTTCAATGACGGGTAACTGTAAAGCATTGGCGGCATTAGCTGATGAGCCGGGTTATGTTCAGTTAAACACTGAAGATGCCAAACAACTAGGAATTAAAGATCAAGAGCTAGTTTGGATACGCTCTCGTCAAGGTAAAGTGATTACGCGTGCTGCAGTCAGTGATAGACCGAATAAAGGCGCGGTATATATGACTTACCAGTGGTGGATTGGTGCTTGTAACGAACTCGTTGCGGAAAACTTAAGCCCAATAACCAAAACACCTGAGTATAAATATTGTGCAGTATGTGTTGAGCCAATCAAGGAACAGGCTCAGGCAGAACACTATGTGAAAACGGAATATAGCAATATTAAACGTCGTTTAAGAGAAGCCGCCGAGGGCTAATTTTATCTGATTAATATTACTTTTCTGCCTTAAGACCGAGTTTATTGACCTTGTGTCAGTAAGCTCGGTTTTTTTTATAATTTTTTATTGTCACAAGCTCTTTTTTCTACAGCTTATCGTTAAACCCTCTTTTTATCTGTCTGAATATTCACCATGCGTTGGCTCACAATAAAAAAAGTAACATGTTACTTTTGACGTAATCCGTTTCTAAATCAAGTGGATAAATTGCTTTTTATTTAAGGCCAGCGCAGGATGCTGTCATGGAAATGAGTGTAAGAAAACAACAACGAGATACTGTATGAAAAAACTCATTAATGCCCTACAAGCGTTTGGTAAATCCTTATATGGACCCGTCTTGATATTGCCTATTATCGGTTTATATATCGCTTTAGGTAACGTCTTTGGTAATGGCAATCTTGCGGAATATATTCCGTTTTTAAATCACCCGGTTATTCAAAGTATTGGACAATTACTCGCAAAATCATCGGTTGCTATTTTAGTCAATTTGGCGCTGATTTTTGCTGTAGGTATTCCTGTTGGCTTAGCAAAAAAAGATAAAGGTTATGCAGGGCTAATTGGCTTAGTCGTGTTTGTTATTTTCACGAATGCGATGAATATTACGCTAACACTGCAAGGGAAGTTGGTTAGCGCAGAAGAGATGCGAGCCGCAGGTCAAGGCATGGTGTTAGGTGTACAAGTCCTTGAGATGGGAGTATTTGCCGGTATTTTAACAGGGGCAATATCTGGATGGCTTTATAATCGTTATTCAGGTCGTCAATTTAGTGGCATTATGGCTATCTATTCTGGTCATTGTTTTGTCGCCATTATTGCTATTCCCTTCACCATTGCATTGGCCGTTTTAATGTGTGAAATCTGGCCTTTTGCTCAGGCAGGTATTACTAAAATGGCACTTGTTATTCATGACTCTGGTGCTTTTGGTGCGCTGATTTATGGATTCTTAGAACGCATTCTTATCCCAACAGGATTACACCATTTAGTCTATACCCCATTCTTGTATACCGAACTAGGCGGTGTTGCTGATGTTTGTGGCACAACTTACCAAGGTGCAAGAAATATCTATTTTGCTGAAATGGCTTGTCCTGACGTGAAACAACTCAGTAGCACTGTAATTTGGGATGCTCGTGGTATTGCTAAAATGTTCGGTCTAACAGCAGCAGCTGTAGCCATGATCTCTGTAGCCAAAAAAGAGAAAAAGCAGATAGCAAAGGCGATTTTAATTCCTGCGGCTGCAACTTCTTTCTTGCTAGGGGTGACAGAGCCTCTTGAGTTTTCCTTCCTTTTTGTTGCTCCTGTTCTATTTTTAGTTCACGCCGTATTGACGGGTATTGGCATGATGCTGTTCTACCTATTAGGTGTTCATGCGATTGGTGCAAATGGTGTCATTGACTTCATTTTATATAACTTGCCGTTAGGGACTGAAAAATCAAATTGGCCAATGTATATCGTGGTGGGTTTGATTATGTCAGCTCTCTATTTCGTTATCTTTAGAACCTTGATTTTAAAACTAGATCTTAAAACTCCTGGGCGAGAGGATGATGATGAAGAAACGCGACTATATAGCAAAGAAGACTATAAGAAAAAAGCAGAAGTAGTCACTGGTGAGGAACAAAACACTAAAATAATTAATAGCTTAGGTGAAGATATTATTGAAGGGCTAGGTGGGCGTGACAATATTGAAGTTGTTGATAATTGTTATACGCGCTTACGAGTCATTGTTAAAAATGTCGATGCAATTCATGAAGATCTACTGAAAAAAACCGGTGCTAAAGGCGTTGTTCGCCACGGTAATAATGTTCAAGTGGTTTATGGATTACATGTAAAAAAAATGCGTGAAGCGGTCGAAGCCGCACTTTAATAGGAGAAAGTAAGATGACGAAATCACCTTTTATCTTAAGTATTGCAGGCGGCGGAAGCACCTATACACCGGGAATTGTAAAAAGTTTAATGGTACGTTTAGAGGATTTTCCACTGAGTGAAATTCGTTTATACGACATTGATAAAGATCGCCAAGATACTATTGCACCCGTGGTTGAAAAAGTGATCCGTGATCATAGTGAGACCATTAAATTTACGGTGACAACAGATCCAGAAACGGCATTTGATGGTGCTCACTTTGTATTTGCCCAAATGCGTGTGGGTCAATACAAAATGCGTGAACAGGATGAAAAAATTCCATTACGTCATGGTGTTGTTGGGCAAGAAACCTGTGGACCCGGAGGACTTGCTTATGGCTTACGCACTATTTTACCAATGGTTGAGCTAATTGATTTAGTTGAACAACATGCCTCTCCTAAAGCATGGATTGTAAACTATTCTAATCCAGCGGCGATTGTTGCTGAAGGTGTGCGTCGTTTACGTCCTAATGCTCGAGTATTGAATATCTGTGATATGCCTGTTGCGGCAATGCGTAATATGGCCGCTGTATTAAAAGTGGATCGTCATGATTTAGATGTGGATTATTTTGGCTTAAATCACTTTGGTTGGTTTACTTCAGTGCGCGTAAAAGGCGAAGAAAAACTGCCTGAATTACGTGAACATATCGCTAAATTTGGTCTTTTAACAGAAGATGCGGCACAAACTGACCCACAACATTCTGATCCATCATGGGTAAAGACGTGGCGTCATATTCAGCCATTAATGGAAGCATTCCCTGAATATATTCCAAACCCATATTTACAGTACTACTTGATGCCAAATTATATCGTGGAACATCAAGATCCTGACTACACTCGTGCAAACGAAGTGATGGATGGTCGTGAAAAACGCCTGTTTGAAGCTGCTCGAGAATATAAAGAGACGGGGATTTTACCAGATGCATTCCATGTCGGTGTTCATGGTGCCTTTATTGTTGATGTTGCTTGCTCTTTAGCTTTTGATTTACGTCAGCGTCACTTGGTGATTGTTGAAAATAAAGGCGCAATTTCTGATTTGCCTTATGATGCGATGGTTGAAGTACCCGCTTATATTACGTCTCATGGTCCTGAGCCTATTCGTGTCGGCGATATTCCTCGTTTCCATCGGACTTTACTGGAACAACAACTGGCATCAGAGCAATTATTGGTGGAAGCAACATTAGAAGGTAGCTATGAAAAAGCACTAGAGGCGTTCACACTGAATAAAACAGTTCCAAGTGTGATCCACGCGAAGAAGATCCTTGATGATATGATCGAAGCAAATCGTGAATATTGGCCTGAATTACGTAAAGCTTATGTAAAGGGCAAGCGTGTTTGATCTCAACACTTGCTGTTAACGAGTAATTGAATAAAAATGCTGTTCTATCACCAGAACAGCATTTTCCTTTTATGTTGGTAAGGACGATGTATCAATGAAGGTAACCGGTATGTCGGCACGATTATCATCTTTACTCTCAAGAGCAACAGAATTAACACGCGCAGAATATCGTATTCTCTCTTATTTAATTGATAACCCAGCACAAGTTGGAAAACTTACGATCAGAGCACTAGCACAAGCCAATTTTGTTTCGACAACGACCATTATGCGACTTTGCCAGAAATTAGGTTTTTCTGGTTATAGCGAGTTGGTTTATTATTGCAAGCAGTTGTTATCCACGGCTGAAAAATCTCATCAATTAAAAAGTGATGAAAACGAGGTAACAGAGCCTCTTTTTGATCAGTTTTTGGCAAATTATTTAAAAACCTTCACGTTAATTTCAGATGAAAAAAGACACGCTTTTGTTAATTTAATTAACAGTAAGAATTCATTTTTTATTTATGGTGCAGGATTTTCTCATATATTCTCAGAATATATCAGTAAGCGATTACAACTGATTGGCAAGGATGCATTTCTCTCAGGATTGAGCGACAGTAAGAATATCTTTATTAATAATGCTTCACGCTATACCGTTTTTATTGCGATATCTCGTAGTGGAGAGACAGAGCAAGTGGTTGAAAAAGTGAGAATAGCAAAAAGTATTGGTATGAAGATTATTGCATTTACTCGCGCAAGTGCCAATCCGTTGGCAGAACTTGCTGATATTCATTTTCCCATTTATGACGATGCAGTGAATTATCATTGTGACACTATCGAAAGCTCATCTTTTGAATCGAACCTTGTCTTGATTATTGATTTATTACTTAGCCGAGCTCAACGATTTTAATTTATATAATAACGCTTTATGACTAAGCAACTGACTGATTTAAATAAAGCGTTAAGGGTAAATCAGGGTGTGCATTCATTGAATCAAATTTATGTGACGGGTGAGCATCAACGGTAGGATAACGAGATAATAAAACCATAAAATCTTGGTAAGCCTGATTTTTATTATCATGAGTAAAAATAGGTGTACCACTATGATTTAACTCATTATCTGCAATTAATAAAACATCAAGATATTGTGCATTATTGTGTTCATAAAGTACATTTTCAGGATTAATTTCTTGCCAAGGTGTTCCTATGGCTTCTTGTGGTGAATGAACACGTAAAGCACCTGTATTATCCTTAACATTATGCTTATTCATCGTAACAATCATGGTGTGGTCAACTCCATCCTTATGCACTCCTTCAATTGAAAGTTCGCTTAAAGAATCCGGTTGAGCAATTAATCTTAAATGAAAAACAGTCGATATTGATTTTGGCGATTGTTGATCTGTTAAGTGGCGAGGAGTAAATGTATTACCTTGAATTAATAGCATTTTTAACTTTAATAAGGCTTGATAGGCTGTATTGCTCTGCCAGCGATCATCAAGTGCTCTAAAATGTCTTTGTGCACCACTGTCTTCACGAATAAATCCATCTTCCTCAGTAAGAACAAAAGGTTGGTACTCTAATCTGGAGATAGTTTCTATGTCATTATCAAAAAGGTAGCGCCCTGTTCGAGAGTGACGAAACGAAAGGGTGGGATCTTGTGCTAAATAATCGCCGTACTCTATCAGAGTATTAATATCTTTTTCTTCAGCACCTAATTGTTTTATTAAATCAATAACAACATTTTGAGGAATAAAGACATATTTATTATTTTTATATTCTTTTTTTATCTCATTAATTTTATTTGTAAGCAGGCTGTTCATATATAATATGCTCCATTGATGATTTATATTATTAATAATTAATTAGAGGAATAATAAGTAAAATATAATTACTTTTATTATAGATAGAGATTAATAAGTTTCAAATGAATTAAAAAAGAGAGTGTAATAAAATTATTACACTCTCTTTATATAAATAAGAAATTATTTCAAGATTAAAGTATTTCTGGAATTGAAATACCTAAACGTTGCATCCGTGATAATAACGTTGTTCGTTTTAATCCTAGTTTTAAAGCTGCACCTCTGGCTCCAGCAACAACACCATTGGTTTCTCTTAACGCTTGAATGATCCTTTCTCGCTCCTCATCATCACTTTCTGGCGCATTAGTTTGCATGCGTTTTTCAATTGATGATGGTTGAGTTAGTACCTGTTTTAAACGAGAGGGCTTATTAATGTGAAGCTCTTTTAATTGAAGGTTTAATGTTGAACCTCGAGTTAAAATAACAGCACGCTCAATAATATTTTCAAGCTCACGGACATTACCTGGCCATGGATAAAGTGTTAATTGTTCCAATGCATTGGCCGGAATACAATCTATTTTTCTATCCATTCTACGGGCAATTTTTTGTGTAAAATGTTTAACCAAAAGTGGAATATCTTCTGGTCGTTCTCTTAACGGCGGAATAATAATAGGGAAGACATTAAGGCGATAATAGAGATCTTCTCTAAATTCACCTTCATCTGTTAATTCATGAAGATCTTTATTGGTTGCTGCAATCAGCCTAACATCAACAGGAATAACTTTATTACCACCCAGTCTTTCTATTTCTCGCTCTTGAAGAACACGAAGCAGTTTAGGTTGTAATTCAATTGGCATATCACCAATTTCATCAAGAAATAGAGTGCTTTTATCCGCCATTTCAAATCGACCAATATGTGTATTGGTTGCACCCGTAAATGCGCCTTTGTCATGGCCAAAAAGATCGCTTTCTAATAGGCCAGAAGGTACAGCAGCACAGTTCATCTTTATCATCGACTTACCTTTGCGCTGACTAAGACGATGAATCGCTCGTGCAATTAATTCTTTACCTGTACCTGTTTCACCTAAAATAAGTACCGTGCTATCACTTTGTGCCACTAATTCAATTTGTTCGAGCACATTATGCATAGCGTCGCTTTGGTAAATAATTTCACTAAAGCATCCATTTTTATCTATTTGCTCATTAAGCCAAATATTCTCATTCTTTAAACTGTCTTTTAGATGCGTTATTTCTTCATATGCAGCTGCGTTTTCAATAGCGATACCAATACGAGCAGCAATCTGTTGTAGCAATTGGCAGGTATCGTCGGTAAAAACACTACCGATTTCATGTGCTAAAATTAATAAACCTAGTGGTTTATGATTAAAAGCCAGTGGCAATAACAAAGCCGTCTGCATATTTTGCTTAACTAGACGTTTAATCAAAACATCTTCTTGATCTTCATTATTAATATCAATTAAGACAGGTTTATTTTGATTAATAATTTCTTCTGCTTTGTTATTCGCGCTACTAAACTTACGTTGTTGGCGGATGACTGATTTTCCACTCTGATAACGACTAGAATAAAGAATACCTTCATGACTATTTTGTGATGAAGTACGGCATAACATTAGACTAATATGATTTAGTCCAAAAAAACGATGTATTTCTTTAGAGACTTCAGAAATAAGACCATCCATGTCTAGGTGAGCTAATACAGAGTTTGTGATATCAACCAATATTCGATATTGGTTACGCTCATTACGAAGGCTCTCCATAGTTTCAGCATTGTTACTGCTTAATTTCATGACACCACCGATTGCCCTAAAAAATTAGCTATATTGTAGTAGGTTTATAATAAATTTATATCAATGACTGAATCATTTTTGATCCAACCCGCTATTTTTGTATCTGTAATGAAACTTAAAAATATAAACTTATCAAATTGTTATATATTTGATTATATAGCGTTTTAATTTATCGTCAAAAATGTCGAATAATTTGACGAAGTGACTTATTTATTAATTAATAATCATTTTTATTTAAAAATTATTTAATTGAAAAATAAGGAATAGTTATATCAAAAATATATTGGCATGAACCGTGCTAGATTCATTCTATAGATACTCTAATTATTACTCTTAATTAGAATAACTCGTTGCATTTATCGCCATATATAACGGCTATATATAACAGCTATATATAACAAAAAGCAGGAGAATATGATGAACCGTTTCATCATTGCAGACCCTAAAAAATGTATTGGTTGCCATACTTGTGAGGTAGCTTGTGTGGTTTCACATCAACAAGCCGATCAAGATAATTTAGCCATTGAGCAAATTAGTGAGCAAAATTTTCAACCACGAATTCATGTGGTTAAAGGATTCTCAATTAGTACAGCTGTTGTCTGTCACCAATGTGAAGATGCCCCTTGTGCAAATGTGTGCCCGAATGGTGCCATTATTCATAATAAAGATTATTACTATGTCGATCAGGATAAATGTATCGGCTGTAAAACCTGTGTGTTGGCTTGCCCTTATGGCACTATGGAGGTGGTTTCACGCCCTATTATGCGCAAATTAACTGCGCTCAATACTATTGATGCATTTAAGGCTGAAGCAAATAAATGTGATTTATGCCATCACCGAGAAGCGGGGCCTGCATGTATTGAAGTTTGCCCAACACATGCTTTAGTGTGTATTGATAGAGACGCACTTGAAGATATGGTGAAAGAGCGTCGTCGTAAAGCGGCTTTTGAAACCGGTGCTGAATTGTTGTTTTAAGATCAATAATAAAGCAACTATGTACTGATACTATAGTTGCTATTATTTATCCTGCTTCAATAAGGTATCGACATGCATGAAATCACACTTTGCCAAAGTGCATTTGAGATAATAGATTCTCAGGCAAAATTAAATAATGCAAAAAAAGTAAAAAGCGTATGGATGGAAATTGGTGCATTATCTTGTGTTGAAGTGAGTGCGCTTGAGTTTTGTTTTGATATTGTTTGCAGAGACACTATTGCACAAGGCTGTGAATTACATATAGAAGTTATTCCTGCAAAAGCGTGGTGCTGGGATTGTCATCAAGTCGTGACGGTTTCAACGTTTAACGCAGGGTGCCCGTCTTGTGGTAGCCAAAATATGCGTGTTGAGAATGATGATGCAATGCGAATAAAGCAAATAGAGATCGAATAGGGGTTGTTATGTGTCTTGGTATTCCAGGTCAGGTTGTTGAAGTAGGAAAAACAATCACTGAAAATGCAATGGTCGATGTTTGTGGTGTAAAACGTGAAGTGAATATTGCACTAGTCTGTGAGGGAGAGCCTCATACGATGATTGGAAAGTGGGTATTAGTACACGTGGGTTTTGCCATGAGTATCGTCAATGAAGAAGAAGCAAAAGAGACTCTGGATGCCTTGATGGCAATGGGAGAAGTGGAAGATGATGTCTCTGCTTTTCTTTATGGTGAAGACGGCGCACCTAAAAAAAATTGAGTTAATTTTATGCTATTGCATGATTAATTTCTTTTTCTTATACTAGGTCGAGTTGATCTTTTCTTGCTATAAAACAAGCAGAAAAGATCAATATGCTCTACACCTTCATCTTTTAAAAGCTGGGACGACCCAGCTTTTTGTCTTTGTATTCAGGGGACGACCCCAATTTATCGATAGGGGACGTTATGTCTTGGATTATTCTTTTTGTTGCGGGTTTATTGGAAATCGTTTGGGCCGTTGGTCTTAAATATACACACGGTTTTACACGCTTAACACCAAGTATTATCACGATTAGTGCCATGGTTGTAAGCATGGGAATGTTATCTTATGCCATGAAAGGTTTACCTGCGGGTACTGCTTATGCAATTTGGACGGGTATTGGTGCTGTCGGTACTGCAATCTTTGGTATTTTGGTCTTTGGTGAGTCTGCGAATATCTATCGCTTATTGAGTTTAGCGATGATTATTTTCGGTATTATTGGGCTGAAACTAGCGAGTTAAACCCTGAATATCCGATATAAAAAAAGCCACTCATTGAGTGGCTTTTGGCCGAAAATAAGATGTATCACTGTTAAATATAGCCACAATATTTATTAATCTCGAAGAAGTTCCACATAGCGATTATAGGTATAACTTCTATGTCGCGCTTTACCTGATGTTTCAGTCAAAATTTCTGCTTCAACCAGATTTTTCACTGCGGTATTTGCTGTTGGATAAGTCACATCAAGAAGCTCAACTGCTCGCTCTACAGTGAGTTTTGGCATTGTTGGCAAATATTCAAATAGGCGAATAGTATGCACGGATGTTGAATGCATTGAGAGGAGCTTTTTTCTATCATTAGCAAATAATGTCGCAATTTTTATAATATTTTGTTGTGCTTCATCTGCTGAAAAACATACGGCTTCAAGAAAAAATGTTACCCATTTTTCCCAATTACCATCGTTTCTGATATCTGTTAAGCACTGATAGTAGTATTGCTGATGCCTTTTTAAATAGCCTGATACATACAAAAGAGGTTCTTTCAGTAATTGCCATTCTTCAAGAAGCATGGCAATTAACAAGCGGCCAATGCGTCCGTTACCATCAAGGAATGGGTGAATAGTTTCAAACTGAGCATGTACTAATGCAATACGCACTAATGGCGGTAATGATGGAGAAGAATTATGAATAAATTTTTCCAGATCAGACAGTAACTCATCCACTTTTTCTGGTGGAGGAGGGACATAAGAAGCATTACCGGGTCTAGTTCCTCCAATCCAGTTCTGTGTTGTCCTTATTTCTCCAGGTTGTTTTGTTGCGCCACGAGAACTTGATAATAGGATCCGATGGGCTTGTTTAAGTAGGCGGATACAAACAGGTAAACCTGATGGTGAGTTAAGCTCATTATTAACAAATTTATATGATTGCAGATAATTAGTCACCTCTTCAACATCATCAATATTTACAACAGTAAGTCCTGCTTCTTCATCAAAGATATCAGTTAACGTTGCTTGTGTACCTTCCAACTGTGAAGTTAGTAGAGCTTCTTTACGAATAGCGCTATATACCAGCCACTGACTAGAAGCAACGAGTCCAGATATACCAGATAGTTTTGCTAAAGAATTTTCAGCTTTTTTATTTGATTCTAAATACGATGTGGGATCTATCTTGGGTGGTAAAGGCGCTGGTATAAAAGCTTTAACTGTTTCAGCATAGCTATGCGTTTCGATAAATTGTCCTGATGTGCGTTTCATTAAAAAATCCTTTTATTGTGGTTAGTGTTATTAAAGCATGCTTTAATAAGATAGATGTAATTAAAAAATTTTTGCCTACGGTATTGTGGTGATATAACTGTGATATAGCCTATTGTGTGGCTAAGGATTTCGGAGGGATAGAAGAATATATAATGTATTTCAATACCTAACGAATTAAGACCGAGTTAAAAAGACCAAATCCTAGTAAATATAAAATGAGATCTAGCCAGTTAAACCTGAATTTTACCCATAAAAAAACACCCCAAAGTTGGTGCCCAACTTTTGGGGTGCAGTTCACATTGAGTGGCTTTTTATCTTACATATTAATCAATTACAGTGTAAATACGCCAATGATAGCGAGAACACTGATAATCGCAGCACCACCATAAAATACCCATTTGCTTGCAGGTACATGCACTTTAAAATCATGCAAAGTATGGTGAATACGGTGTAATGCACACCAAACTGGCAGAATGATCATCAATAGTAAGAACAGACGGCCAATAATGCTTTGGCTAAATGCCATAATACGTTCATAAGTAAATGCTTCTGGCGCAATACCCATAGGGATTAGGATACCGAGCAGGATGATGATTGCTGGAGAAACAATCGCACTCCACATACCACCTGCACCAAATAATCCCCAGAAAATAGGTTCATCAGAGCGCTTAGGAAGTTGATTCTGATTCATTATTTCCTCCTGGGTTACATTAACGCCACTGCCAGAATAGCGGCAGTAACAACGATAGTGACAGCCCAAAAACCACGAACAATAGGCTCTTGAGGCATTTTTTCATCTTTAACAACGATAACCACAGCTTTTGGTGCAAGTTTAAACCAAGTTGCAGTGTGGAATACTGTTGCAATAAGAGTCACAATGTTAATCAGCATTACAATTGGGTTGCTCAGGAATCCAACGAAACCTGCCCAACTTTCTGGTCCATTTTTCAGTGCGAATACACCAAACAGTACAACCAGACTGAACCAAAGTTGTGGAAGACAAGTACCTTCACGGGTGATATAGAAACGATAGAAACCGAGTTTCGTCCACCAGTTTGGTTGCATGCCACGAACATAAGGCTTACGTTTTGTTGTCATGTCTTGTTTCCTCCTTAACGTGGTTTCAGCATCGCAATGACAAAGTCTTGCGCGCTGGCTGCTTTACCTTGCTGAATAGCAGCAGCAGGGTCCACATGTTTTGGACAGACTTCAGAACAGTAGCCAACAAAGGTACAAGACCAGACACCGTTCTCACCATTTAACTGAGGCATACGCTCTTTTGCCCCATGGTCGCGACTATCTGTGTTATAACGTTGAGCTAACGTAATCGCTGCTGGACCAATAAACTCTGGGTTCAAACCAAACTGAGGACATGCTGCATAGCAAAGGCCACAGTTGATACAACCAGAGAACTGGTGGTATTTTGCCATTTGAGCAGGAGTCTGTTTATTCGGACCTTCTGAAGGCTTACGATCATTACCGATGATATAAGGTTTAATCGCTTCTAAGCTTTCGATAAAGTGAGTCATATCAACAACGAGGTCGCGCTCAACTGGGAAGTTACCTAGAGCTTCAACTCTTACGCCGTCTGGATATTCACGAATAAAGGTTTTACAAGCCAATTTAGGTACTTTGTTGACCATCATGCCGCAAGAGCCGCAAATCGCCATACGGCAAGACCAACGGTAAGAAAGATCAGGCGCTAAATTGTCTTTAATATAACCCAATGCGTCCAGTAATGAGGTTTGCTCATCATAAGGAACATCATAAGTGACGAAATGAGGTGCTTCGTCAGTTTCTGGGTTATAGCGCATGACTTCCATTTTAATGTGCTTCATGTCATCAGCCATTCGCTTTCTCCTTATTCTGCTTGTCTTGTGCAGTCGCTTCACCACCATAGACACGTTTAGCAGGAGCAGACTTAGTGATCTTCACATCGCTATATTCTAAACGAGGGGCACCTTCTGGGTTATAGAACGCCAGAGTATGTTTCAGGAAGTTCACGTCATCACGCTCAGTACAACCTTCGTCAAGACGTTGGTGTGCACCACGAGACTCTTTACGATTGATTGCAGAATGAGCCATACATTCAGCGACATCTAAACCAAAGCCAAGCTCAATTTTGTACAGTAAATCTGTATTAAAGACGCTACTGGTGTCTTTAATTTCAACACGTTTGAAACGTTCTTTTAATTCAGCCAGTTTATCAACGGTTTTTTGCATTAACTCAGGTGTACGGTAGATACCGCAACCTTCTTCCATTGATTCACCCATTTCATCGCGAATTTGAGACCAGCTTTCAGAACCTTTTTGGTTCATCAGTTTTTTCAGGCCATCTTCAATGTCACGAGTACGAGCATCTAATGCTGATGCGTTAGCAGGTGCTGCTTCTTGAGCACAACGAACCGCTTCTTCACCCGCAAGGCGACCAAATACAACCAGTTCTGCCAGTGAGTTAGAGCCTAAACGGTTAGCGCCGTGTAAGCCAACAGATGAACATTCACCTACTGCAAACAGACCTTTAATACGCGTTTCTGTTTGTTGGTTGGTTTCGATACCACCCATAGTGTAGTGAGCAGTAGGACGAACAGGGATTGGTTCATTAACTGGGTCAACACCCACATACGCTTTTGCCAGTTCACAAATAAATGGCAGACGTTCATGAAGTTTTTTCGCACCCAGATGACGTAAGTCAAGATGAACAACGTCACCACGGTGAGTTTTGATAGTACGGCCTGCACGCCACTCATGCCAGAATGCTTGAGAGACTTTATCGCGAGGGCCTAATTCCATGTATTTATTTTCTGGTTTGCCTAATGGTGTTTCTGGTCCTAGGCCGTAATCTTGCAGATAACGATAGCCATCTTTATTGACCAGAATACCACCTTCACCACGACAACCTTCAGTCATCAGAATACCTGAGCCTGGTAAGCCGGTTGGGTGATATTGAACAAATTCCATATCACGCAGTGGAACGCCATGGCGTAAAGCGATACCCATACCATCACCCGTTACAATACCGCCATTGGTATTGTAACGATAAACACGTCCAGCACCACCGGTTGCCATAATGACAGCATTTGCACGAATTTGAACTTTCGTACCTTCCATCATATTGATAGCAACAAGACCACGAGCGTGACCTTCATCAACAAGGATATCGAGAACAAAGTGTTCGTCAAAACGTTGAATCTGTGGGTATTTTAAGGATGTTTGGAACAGGGTATGTAGCATATGGAAGCCGGTTTTATCGGCTGCGAACCAGGTCCGTTCGATCTTCATCCCACCAAAACGTCGGACGTTGACTGACCCGTCTTCTTTACGGCTCCAAGGACAGCCCCAGAGTTCTAGTTGAGTCATCTCTGTTGGACAATGCTCAACGAAGTAATCTACGACATCCTGTTCACACAACCAGTCACCGCCTGAAACGGTATCATTGAAGTGGAAATCATAGGAGTCGTGAGCCTGAGTCACTGCTGCTGATCCACCTTCTGCTGCCACGGTGTGGCTACGCATTGGGTAAACTTTTGAGATCAGAGCAATTTTCAGTTGAGGATTCGCTTCCGCGGCAGCTATTGCTGCTCGTAAGCCTGCGCCCCCGGCTCCGATTATCGCTATATCGGCATTAAAGGTTTGCACTGCGCTTCTCCATTGTTCAAGTGAAAATTGGAATAATTGTCTAGAATTCAATTCACTGACATTATTAATTTGTAATGCTATTTTTTTAAGCTATCCGTAACGAAATTGTTTCACTGCCTTGTGACTGCGCTTGATAACATCTTTATTATCATTGACTGTAATTTTAGTATAACGAAATGTAGGGCACCGAAATTTGATATGAATGATGGTTTTCCCGTATTTCGCAAAAAAAGTGTGATCCACGCCAAGAATTCTGGGTTTTGATAATAAGAGCCCAGAGAAACTTGAAGATAAAATAGAATATATTTTTTTAAATTGAAAATTATAAATAGTAATGAATAATCCGTTTTTAAAGTATAGATAACTTTAATTGAAAATGACAAGGTTTTTTTGTTATTTATTGATTTTAAAGAGTAAATGTTTATGTCTTTCATTTAGGTAATTTAAATTAATAAAAAGTCATTCTGAAAATTAAAATAAATTTTTTACTATTTATCTAAAACAAATCGGTTTGTCTTGTTAATTGTTAATAAAATATTAATAATATTTCTAAAGGTTTTTAATACTCGTCAAAATACGCAAATTTAAATAGAAAGTTAACGTTGAAGTTAAAATGAGATTGGCTATTCAAATATAAGCATTGTGTTAGATTATTGTTATTCGCAATTGAGAAAAAGAATTATTACAATTTACTATTATTATAAAATAATAGCTAAAGAGTTGCCTCTGGTGCATTGGATTGATGTTTATTTCGACGATAAAAAGTACCTTAAAGTAGATGTTTTGTAGAATTACATTTATTTGTCTTATGTGTTTTTACTTAAAAAACTATAAAGATAATGAATAAACATAAAATGAAACGCCTCTTTAATTAGGGAGAAATTTGTCTGTTGAAGAGGATGCGAGTAAACTGCACGCTTTGTTTTCTGTTGGAGTTTTTTGTTCATGAGTGATATCGCGGATTGGCAGCCAAGCGCCTCAATCGCCAACTTACTGAAAAAGGCGAAAATAGTCAGTAATATTAGGCGTTTTTTCGCTGATCGTGGTGTGTTAGAAGTTGAAACACCTATGATGAGTCAGGCTACCGTTACCGATGTTCATCTTTTCCCATTTGAAACTCAATTTGTCGGGCCAGGTGCTTCACAAGGGCTAAAACTTTATTTGATGACAAGCCCTGAATATCACATGAAGCGTTTATTAGCGGCAAACAGTGGGCCTATTTATCAAATGGGGCGTTGCTTCCGTAATGAGGAAGCCGGTAGATATCATAATCCGGAATTTACGATGCTAGAATGGTATCGTCCTTGTTTTGATATGTACCGGTTGATGAATGAAGTCGATGATTTATTGCAAGAAGTGTTAGATTGTGAAGCGTCAGAATCACTCTCTTATCAACAAGCATTCTTGCGCTATCTTGATATCGATCCTTTATCAGTTGATAAAGAAAAATTACGAGAAGTGGCAGCAAAACTAGATTTATCAAATATTGCAGATACTGAGGAAGATAAAGATACACTGCTTCAGTTGTTATTTGTCTCTGGAGTTGAGCCACATATCGGTTTAGAAAAACCAACCTTTATCTATCATTTCCCTGCGTCACAAGCGTCATTGGCTGAGATTAGTTCAGAAGATCACCGTGTTGCAGAGCGCTTTGAAGTCTATTTTAAAGGTGTGGAGTTAGCAAATGGATTCCGTGAGCTAACAGATGCGCAAGAACAACGCCATCGCTTTGAACGTGATAATCGCCAGCGAGTGGCAATGGGATTACCTGAGCAACCTATTGATGAGCGCTTTTTAGCTGCCCTTGAAGCAGGATTACCAGAGTGTTCTGGTGTTGCTTTGGGTGTTGATCGTCTCATTATGTTGGCGCTTGGTGTCGATCGTCTTAGTGATGTGATTGCATTCCCTGTTTACAGAGCATAAGCTCACCTATCGATGAAGATTAAAAAAGAGAGCCAAGGCTCTCTTTTTATTTTTTAGATTTTCGGCTTTGTCTTCGTTTTTCTTCTGCTTCAAGTGCTTTTTCTTGAAACTTTGCAAACTTATCTCCTGTTACGTCTTTCATATAGCGATAATTAATAAACCAAAACGTAATGCACGAAAATAAAATAACCCACCAAATTAAAAGTAGTTTTAATGAAGAATTAACGCCTAGCATTAAATTAAAGCTAATTAAGACCATTAAGCTGACAAAGATCGAGCTAAATAGCCCACCAGCAATTTGCGACATATATTTTTTTAAAGGAGTGATACTTATTAATGGCAAAATAATGGCCATAGAAAACAGCACGCCAAATGTGGCAAACATAATAATCGAAATAGGTTCATCAAAGCTTAAAAACCAATCCGTTATACCAAAAAAAGAAAAAGGAATTTCTATCATGATATTACCTCCCTACTAGGGTAAAAAAGAGGGATATCTTTAAATTTAAAAATAAATGTAAATAACACATTAGGGAAAATATGTATTTCAGTATTATAGAGAGTCACGGATTGATTGAAGAATTCTCGTCTGTCAGCTATGCATTCTTCTAGTTCTTTCGCTTGTATTTGTAATAGGTGTAAGTTTTTTCCACTGATAAGTTCAGGGTAATTTTCAGCAATGATGAGTGATTTTTTTATTTGAGGTAATAACTGATTAGCTAAATCAACTTTTTGGTCTAATACATCTGCGCGTAAATAGTGATCTCTATTTTCAGCTAATTTTTCAAATAAGGCCTTCTCATGCTCCATCGCTTTTTGTGTAATCACTATCAGCATGGGGATCAAATCAGCTTGTTTTTTTAATAAAACATCAATATTTGCAAAGGCTTTATAACAATTATTCTTTAACATCACCATGTTGTTATAAATCATCACTAATTGGCGTATTAAGAAATAAACCAAAGTGAGAATAAAAATGATGAAAATAAGCCATTCCATATAATTAATTACCAAGGAAGAGAAGTATTATTAAAATAAAGCGTTAGTATGCCGTTTTGATAATCCATTGGTATCACTAGAATGGAAAGGATAACAAAAAGAGCAATGATAACGATAGTGGTCGCGTTGCGACGAAAAGGGCGCGCTTTGTTCCAACTAACAACATAATCTTGTGGCGATAAACCCAGTAGGTAATGAGGTGCTTTACGTGTGATAACCACTTCGCCATTGATAGACTCTGCATGACCAATTAATAAATACGTTGTGTTTGCTCCTAAGATGTACTCTTTAAAACGTTTATTATTATATTCAAGATCCTGATGAGGCTTGATACCAAGGTGAACAAAAGGAGTATCTTCTGCGAGCACTTGGATTGATCCCGTATCATCGCTCATCGTGAAATTATGGATCTTCTTTTCACAGAGTGTTTGGTGATAGCTTTTTTTGCCTTCTTTGTCTGTGGATATATCATATTCATAATAGAAGTAGCCATAACACTCTTTTTGGCCTAATCGACTACTTAAGATTTTCCCTGCGGTTATCTTACCTTCAATTTCAACAAGCCCAATGGCCAAAGAGCGGATCTTTGATGTTGCTAGAATTTTTTGAAAGCGTAAAAAACGTTTTTCAGGAGTTCTTTTGACGATTTGGTAAACGAACATTAAAACGAAACTTAAAAAGAACAATCTTTGGTCAATAAACAAGCTGAAGCTTAAACTCAACAATAAAAGGCTAATAAATACAGTGTTTATCAGTGCCGAAAATTTAGAGTTTCCTTCATTTTGCAATTGATGATAATTCTTTATCGCTTTTTCACCAATATTAGCAATATGGGTTGAAATGCCATAGGCAAATAGCAAAATAACAGAGAACGCAATACCAGAAATAAGATTAACAACGGAGTCTTCGCCACTAGGATATAAGTTAGTTTCTCGCGAAAAAAACAGGTATTTTCCGGCAGCAAAAGCGATCCCTAAAAAAGGAATAATACTCAAACTGTTCTTCTTTTTTTGAGTACGTTTGCTGCGTAAAAAATAGATTAATACGCCTA
Organism: Proteus sp. fly-1008; assembly: GCF_040140305.1. Lineage (NCBI taxonomy): Bacteria > Pseudomonadati > Pseudomonadota > Gammaproteobacteria > Enterobacterales > Morganellaceae > Proteus > Proteus sp. fly-1008. Next base: position 401,922 of record NZ_JBEEWH010000002.1, on the reverse strand, counting down.
CAGCACAGCCGATAAAAAAATAAATTAACACTGTAACCTATCCTTAATGCGGTTATTTAAATTGCTGTCATTTAAAATGAATACCATCAAATTTGATTTCTTCTTTTGGTATTTCTAGCAATTGCATACGTTCAAAGCGGAAAAGGCCAGCAATTAAGCTATCAGGAAACATCTCTATTGCGGTGTTGTAGTTGGTAGTTGCATCATTAAAGCCTTCACGGCGTTGAGCAATTTTATTTTCTACATCACTAACACCCGTTTGAAGTAATGCTAATTGTTCACCTGAAATTAACGTAGGATAATTTTCAGCAAGGGCAATCATGCCACGCAATGCGGTATTCATCTCATTTGATGCGCTGATTTTTTCATTAATATTTTGTGCTTTAAAGTAGCGTTGTCTTGCGTCGCTTAATGCAATAAATACACTTTTTTCGTGCTCCATGGCTTTTTCAGCTACAGCCATTAATTGAGGAATTTGGTCTGCTCGTTGTTTTAAAATAACGTCAATATTCGCAAATTGATTACTGACTTGGTTACGCGTCGCAATAAGACGATTATAAATTGAAATACCCCAACTAATAAAAAGAACGATAAGAACGAGTAAAATAATGGCCATTATTGTCATTGTGATCCCTTCTTTTAATCAATATTTAAGAAATGATAATAGCTAACTCAAAAAGTTATTTTGGTTTTTTAATTAAATTATTAGAGTAACTTAAAGAAAGATGAAGAAATATACAATCAGAAAGGGCGCAAATAGCCTACTCTTTCAAAAGAAAGAGTAAAATACTTGTCATACTTCAAGTTGCAGCGTTGTTGACGCCGTTTACTCGCGCTAGTCACATACTCATGTATGCTCCTAGCGTTTCGTTCACTTGTCGCCTAGCTGCACCTTGAATTATTTAGGGTGTAAATAAAATGCGATGAATTATTTGGCTTGTTTTTGTAAGAACTTAACCCCTAAATCAGGGAAGTCTGTAAAGACACCTTCAGCGCCTGCTTGGTTATAAATAATGTCATAAAGCTGGTCACCATCTTTTGCGTATTTAGGAAGTTTATCAATACGAACAGTAAACGGATGAATAGTCAGTTTATTAGCATGGGCATCAGCAGACATACCGGTTAAGGTGATTTTTTCTGGCGTTGAGTTTTCTTCCACTAACATATGGTAATCAGGACCAATTCCATCAGCATAAGTGGCAATCTCTTTCATTGCACCCGGCTTAAACATCCATTCATAGCTGTAGTTTGTCCATGTGCCGTCGGGCTGTTTCTCATAAGTCTCATTCCAGTCGGTATAAGCAATTAACTGAACAAGTTTTAAGTCCATGCCCATTTTTGGCATCAATTCTGTTTTGATGCGTTTTAGGTCGTTAGCATCGAATGATTGCAGATAAACATTATCGGTTTTTTTCGTATAACCGTACTGTTTAAGCACTTCTAGTACTTTGGTGGTAATGTCTTTACCTTCTTGTTCATGGAACCAAGGGGCTTTAATTTCAGGGTAAATACCAATGTCTTGACCCGTAGATTTATTTAAACCCTGAATAAATTCAATTTCTTCTTGGAAGGTATGCACACGAAAATCAGATTTCCCCATCGGGAAACGATTTGGATAACTTTGGACTTTTTTACCGTCAACGATATCGAAGCCTTCGGTAAATTTCAGTCCTTTGATCTCTTCAAGCGTAAAGTCGATAGCATAGTAGCGACCGTCTTTTCTTGCTCTATCAGGGTAACGCTCAGCCACATCTGTTACACGATCAAGATAGTGGTCATGTAAGACAACCAATTCATTATCTTTGGTCATCACCAAGTCTTGTTCTAGATAATCTGCACCTTGCGCATACGCTAATGCTTTAGCAGGAAGCGTATGTTCAGGCAAGTAACCACTTGCACCACGGTGAGCGATAACGACTTTATCACTTGCCGCTTGTGCGATTGCACTTAAAGATAGAGTTAAAAGAACGCCTGCAACTAACGGTTTTAGTCTAAAAGATGTACTCATAAAGCTGCTCCATTTTAATTCTACGTACAATAATGTTATGTACAGTTGGCAATAAAAAAGCCACATCAAATAACGGATGTGGCTTGGTTTTTAGAGATGAGATTTAATCAATTTCATAAATAATCAGTTAGCGATTATTCGTACTTCTGAAGCATTTCACGTTTGTGTTTGGTTTCAGTAACCATCACGATAAGTAATAACACAACAGACAGTGCACTACCGCCGATCATGACCATAAAGCCGCCATCCCAGCCGAAGTAGTCAACGGTGTAACCTACGATAGCACTCGCTGCAACAGAACCACCTAAGTAACCGAATAGTCCAGTAAAGCCGGCTGCTGTACCTGCTGCTTTTTTCGGTGCAAGCTCAAGGGCATGCAGACCAATCAACATAACAGGGCCGTAGATTAAGAAACCGATGATTAACATACACGCCATATCAACATTCGGGTTACCCGCTGGGTTCATCCAGAATACGATAGTTGCGATAGTTACTAAGGTCATAAAGAACACACCTGTTGCACCACGGTTACCTTTGAACACTTTATCCGACATCCAACCACACAGCAGTGTGCCCGGAATACCTGCGTATTCGTATAAGAAGTAAGCCCATGATGATTTATCCATTGCAAAGTGTTTTACTTCACGCAGATAAGTCGGTGACCAGTCCAGCACGCCGTAGCGCAGTAAGTAAACGAACACGTTCGCAATCGCAATCATCCACAGAAGTTTGTTAGGGAACACATACTTCATAAAGATTTCTTTTGCAGTCAGTTCTTGTTCGTCAGTTTCTTTATAATCAGGTGGATAGTCGTTTTTGTACTCTTCAATTGAAGGTAAACCACATGATTGAGGGGTATCGCGCATTAATGCGAATGCAATCATAGCAACTAAGATCGCGGCAAATGCTGGCATATATAACGCTGCTTTCCAGTCGTTAAACCACGCCATACCTAATAAGAACAGTAATGGAGGTAAGCCACCGCCAACGTTATGTGCACAGTTCCAAATCGAAACGATACCGCCACGTTCTTTCTGTGACCACCAGTGCACCATGGTACGTCCACAAGGAGGCCAACCCATACCTTGGAACCAACCACAAAGGAACAACAGAACGAACATTATCATAATGCTCGAAGTTGCCCATGGTACAAAGCCCATAAATAGCATCACTAGAGACGCTAAAATAAGACCTGCTGGTAAGAAATAACGAGGGTTAGCGCGGTCAGAGAATGAGCCCATGATAAACTTAGAGAAACCGTAAGCAATCGAGATCCCTGATAAAGCAAAACCTAGGTCACCTTTAGAAAACCCTTCTTCTACGAGGTAAGGCATTGCTAACGCAAAGTTTTTTCTTACTAAATAATAAGCAGCATAACCGAAGAAAATCCCCATAAAGATCTGCCAACGTAGGCGACGATAGACAGGATCTATCTGCTCTTTTGGCAAACGCGCTTTATGTGGCGCAGGTCTAAACAGACTTAACATATTAGCCTCCGATGGCTTTTATTTTAATATGTTGATATTAAATAATGACAAAACGAACAGTGAAATTATCAAAAAATTTTCTTTAACGAACTTAATAGTAAACTTATACAATCAAATTTACTGTGAGGTATTACTCAGTTGTCGAATAATTTTTCAAGATGTGCAATTTTGAGTGATATGTTAACTTTATCAAATACTTTTTGTTAAATAATTTGTGATTAGTATCACATATGTGGTTTTAATTTTTCACTCGTGAGCGTTTCTCTTTCGTTTTTGCTCATTATCAAACATTAACCACACTTTTTGTGTATCTTATACACTATAATTAACGCTAAAGAATAATTAAGCGTTTGCTGAATGTAATGTGAGAGGGCATCTCTATGATGAGCGGTTCACCAGTGACAGAAACAGATGTCATTATTATTGGCGGAGGAGCAACCGGTGCAGGCATGGCAAGAGACTGTGCACGCCGTGGATTACGTTGCGTTCTGCTAGAAAGACACGATATTGCAACCGGTGCAACCGGTCGAAATCATGGGTTGTTACACAGTGGTGCGCGTTATGCAGTAACCGATCCTGAGTCAGCACGTGAGTGTATTGAAGAGAATATGATCTTAAAACGGGTCGCTCGTCATTGTGTAGAAAAGACGGATGGCCTTTTTATTACCCTGCCTGAAGATTCTTTAGAGTTTCAACAGACTTTTATTCAATCTTGCCAAGCAGCAGGTATTGATGCTCAAGCTATTTCACCCGAAGAAGCTATTCGCTTAGAGCCTTCTGTTAACCCGAATTTAATCGGTGCAGTTAAAGTACCTGATGGCACAGTCGATCCTTTTCGTTTAACCGCGGCAAATATGTTAGATGCTCGCGAACATGGCGCACAAGTCCTGACTTATCATGAAGTCGTTGGTCTTATTCGTGAAGGTGACCGTGTTAAAGGTGTCAAAGTTTACGATCATCAAACGAAAAGAATGTATGAAATTCGCGCACAAATTGTGGCGAATGCTGGCGGTATTTGGGGACAAAAAATTGCTGAATACGGTGAATTAAAAGTTCGAATGTTCCCAGCAAAAGGTGCATTACTGATTTTAGGTCATCGCATTAACAATATGGTGATCAATCGTTGTCGTAAACCTGCCGATGCCGATATTTTAGTGCCTGGCGATACGATTTCATTAATTGGTACAACTTCAACACGTGTACCTTACGATGAAATTGACAATATGTATGTCACTCCTGAAGAAGTCGATATTCTTATTCGTGAAGGTTCAATGTTAGCGCCAAAACTGGCTCAAACTCGAATTCTACGTGCTTATGCTGGTGTACGTCCTTTAGTGGCAAGTGATGATGATCCATCAGGCCGTAATGTTAGCCGTGGTATTGTTTTACTCGACCATGCGCAACGTGATGGATTAGAGGGCTTTATTACCATTACGGGCGGTAAATTAATGACTTACCGTTTAATGGCCGAATGGGCGACAGATAAAATATGTGAGAAATTAAATGTCTCTGCGAAATGTACCACTGCAGAAGAAGCATTACCTGGCTCTCGCCAATCTGCGGAGCAAGCATTACGTAGCGTTGTTTCATTACCTGCACCAATTCGTGGTTCAGCGGTTTATCGCCATGGTGATTTAGCGAATAAATTACTGAGCAATGAACGTATTGATAAAAGCTTAGTATGCGAATGTGAAGCGGTAACAGCGGCCGAAGTTCGCTATGCGGTTAACTCTTTAACAGTTAATAACTTACTTGATTTGCGTCGTCGTACTCGTGTGGGTATGGGAACTTGCCAAGGTGAACTTTGTGCTTGTCGTGCTGCTGGATTATTAAACCGTTTACAAGTTACTACTCCTCACGAATCAGAGCAGCAACTTGCTCATTTCTTGAATGAGCGTTGGAAAGGTATTCGACCAATTGCTTGGGGCAATGCATTACGTGAAAGTGAGTTTACCAGTTGGGTTTATCAAGGTTTATGTGGTTTAGATGCAGATATGATTGAAAAAACAGCTTCAGCGGAGGCAGATAATGAAATTTGACGTCATCATTATAGGTAGCGGACTGGCAGGGTTAACTGCGGGTATTCGTCTTGCCGAAGCCGGTAAGTCTTGTGCAATCATTAGTAATGGTCAAAGTGCGTTGCATTTTTCATCAGGTTCACTGGATTTATTAACTCATCTTCCTGATGGAACAGCGGTGACTCAGCCTAAAAAAGCTCTGGCAACGTTAGCAGAGTTAGCGCCAAAACACCCTTATAGCCGTATTGGTGAAATTCAAGTTTCAACTTTAATTGAACAAGCTCAGGCATTGTTGGCAAGTACAAGTGGTCTTGAGTATCAAGGTAGTGGTGATGAAAACCATTATCGTATTACGCCAGTAGGGCGCTCTCGTATGAGTTGGATGAGTCCAAAGCGAGTTCCTATTCATGGTATTGATAAAGCATTACCATGGAAAAAGTTGGCCGTGGTAGGAATTGAAGGTTTCTTAGATTTTCAACCTCAATTTGCAAGCAATACGCTTAATGAGCAAGGTGTTGAAGCAATTCCTTATCATATCCACTTACCGTTATTAGATAGATTGCGTGATAATCCAAGTGAATTTAGAGCAGTTAATATTGCGCGTTATTTAGATAAACCTGAAAACACACAAGCGTTAGCTGACGAACTGAAAAAGCATGTTGACGACAGTGCTGAGGCGATTATTTTACCTGCATGTATTGGGCTTGATGCTGAAGAGCCTGTGACATTACTGCAACAGTTAGTAGGTAAACCGATTTGTCTATTACCAACATTGCCACCTTCTCTATTAGGAATTCGTCTACATCAAGCATTAAAACTGCGTTTTCAAAAAGCGGGCGGTTTAATTATGCCAGGTGATCGCGCAGAGGAAGTTGACTTAGTGGGTAACACTGTTACAGGCGTTCACACTAGAAATCACACTGATATTCCTATTCGTAGTGAGCATGTGGTATTAGCAACGGGTAGTTTTTTCAATAATGGCTTAATTGCCGAGTTCGATCGTGTTTATGAGCCTTTAATGGAGCTGGATTTGTTAGAGGTATTACCTCGTAATGAGTGGACGCAAGAGAATGTCTTTGCGAAACAGCCCTATATGCGCTTTGGTGTTAATACCGATAGCCAATTAAGGCCCATGAAATATGGTGAAGTATTAGACAATGTCTATGCTGTGGGTGCTGTGTTAGGTGGATTTGATCCGCTAAATGAAGGCTGTGGTGCTGGTGTTTCAATGATTAGTGCTCTTTATGCCGCGCAACAAATTTTACAGCATCATAAATCAGAACAGACCACATCTGCGGTTGTGGAGGCAGCACAATGAGTTTACAAGATAACAGTTTTGAAGCTTGCATTAAGTGTACAGTTTGTACCACTTACTGCCCAGTTGCAAAAGTAAATCCACTTTATCCTGGTCCTAAACAAGCAGGTCCTGATGGTGAGCGTTTACGCTTAAAAGATCCGATGCTTTATGATGAAGCATTGAAATATTGCACTAACTGTAAGCGTTGTGAAGTTGCATGTCCGTCAGATGTAAAAATTGGTGATATCATTTCGCGAGCGAAACTGAACTACAATACCAAAACACCTAAAATTCGTGATGCTATTTTAAGTCATACGGATTTAATGGGAACATTATCCACACCAATGGCGCCGATAGTAAATACTATTACCGGATTAAAACCAGTCCGTAAAATCTTGGATAAAGCGCTTAAAATCGACCATCGTCGTGAATTACCAAAATACTCTTTTGGTACATTTAGAACATGGATGAAAAAACAAGCTGAAGAGCAGGCACGCTTTAAAGATCAAGTTGCTTTCTTCCATGGTTGTTATGCTAACTATAACCACCCACAATTAGGGAAAGATTTAGTTAAAGTATTCAACAAAATGGATATTGGTGTTCAGTTATTAAAACGTGAAAAATGCTGTGGTGTTGCATTAATTGCGAATGGTTTTGTTAAACAAGCCAAAAAACAAGCCGCTGTGAACCTTGAATCTCTGACAGAAAAAATTGTTGAAAACAATATTCCTGTTGTTGCAACATCATCAACCTGTACTTTCACTATTCGTGATGAGTATGAACATATCCTTGATGTTGATACATCAAAAGTACGTGAAAATATCGAATTAGCGACACGTTATATTTATCGCTTACTGGAAGATGGTCGTGAATTACCACTGAAACATACCCCGTTAAAAGTGGCATATCACACTCCTTGTCATATGGAAAAAATGGGATGGACGGCATATTCCATTGATTTAATTAAACGTATCCCTGGTGTTGAGGTGATTGTTCTTGATTCTCAATGCTGTGGTATCGCCGGAACTTATGGTTTTAAATCTGAAAACTACGATGTTGCTCAAGGTATTGGGGCGGGCTTATTCCGTCAAATTGAAGAGAGTGGATGTGATCTCGTTATTACAGACTGCGAAACCTGTAAATGGCAAATTGAGATGTCAACAACGAAAAAATGTGAGCACCCCATTAGTTTATTGGCAAGAGCATTATAAGTATTGCCTATCCGATAATAAAAAAGTAATTGATTACTAAGATAACAAGCAGCTAGGGAGTAAAAGAGGATCTTTTATTCCCTTTTTTTATTTTTAATAAAAAAACATGTGAAATATAAGAATATAAGAAAATAAGGAAATTAAATAACCTGATATTGTGGAGCACAGGTTATTTAAATATTTTTATTTTTTAATGAGAGATATAGGTATTTTGGTAAAGCCAAATATTTTGGACTTTTTTAAGTGTGATATTTTGCCCATTAGTCAGCGATAATGCCTGTTTTCCGGCCTCATTAATAATGGGGATATCTAATGCATTTGCTAATAAAGTTGTGTTAGATAGTGGATTCCCATGGCTTAATAAAATTCCTTTAATTCTATGGGTATCAAGTGCAATTAATGTGGAGGGATGAAGTTGTTTTGTCACTAGAATAGCATTTGGATAGGGAGGCGGCGTCATTGGTGGTGGTGCTGACGTCAAATAGCGCAGTAATCGAGATAAAATATCATCTAAATCACTTTCTCTGGCACGCATATTATCATCATCCATTTGCGCATAAGTATCTATTAAATCAATAAATGTCTGTTGTAGGGCAAACTCAGCATTACAGTGATGTTTACTTATCATGCTACACACTGTTAGTTGTAATTCTGCATTTTCTAATAAGAAACGATGACTAGAAAAAATATGAGTATATTGCTCGCCAATCTTGCGATAGGTTTCTTCGGTTAACCAGTCTATATCCTTTTTGGAGCGCTCAATGGCTTTTACGAGACGTTTTTGCTCTTCAAGTAATAAGTGAGCGGATATTTCTTTACGAGGGATCACGAAACGATGATAAGGGTATAGCCAAACAGGTGCGGTTATAGTTCTGACAGGTTCGTAATTAGTATTTTTGGGGTGAATGTTAAAGTTAGGGAGATTTTCTCCTAATTGAAGTTTCTTTATCGTAATGGTTTTATGTGCTGCTTTTTCTGCTTCTTCAAGAGAAGCACCGAGCGCAATGCTATTGGCTGCCGCTAGTGTTCCCTCAACGATAGGGGCAGAGCTTAATGCGACGTTAGCTGCAATGGCATGCTCTAGATTCGCGATTGCAAGTGCGGCATTTTGCGCTGAATGATAAGTATCAAGTAAAACGAGTACACCTTGTTTGCTATAACACTTTTTGATTGCTGTGAGTATAGTTTCTGGAGATACTTCATTTGTGAGATCTAAAGGTGTTTGATTATTGGTCGCAATGGCAATTTTTACTTGGCGATCTACAGTCTGATTAACGAGTTCTTTAATACCATTGGCAAGCGTAAGGCTCTTTGAAACTAATACGATACTGACCATAAAGCACCCTTTTTTGTAAATGCAAACAGGGAGATAAACACTCCCTGTTTACTCAGGCTTTAATAAAGCCATTCCCGTCCTAATTGGTCGGCAGTTAAAATTGCGGCGTAAACTTTATCTGAATCAACATCAAATGGCATGTTGTAAATTGTCTCACCTTCAGCACAACTTAACTCAGCCACTGCCATGATTTTTTCATTCAGCTCATCACCTGTGGCATTGATACCTAATTCTTCTAAGGTGACAGGCAATCCCACTAAAATACAGAAGTCGAGAAATTCTTCTAATTCTTCTAATGGGCTATTTTCTAACACTAATTGCACTAATGTACCAAAGGCAACTTTTTCGCCATGATACATATGGTGACACTCTTCTAGCGCAGTAAATCCATTATGAATAGCATGAGCAGCAGCAAGGCCTGCACTTTCGAAACCAATACCACTTAGAAATGTATTGGCTTCGATAATATTTTCGACTGCCGTTGTACAAACACCTCGGCTTACTGCAAGTTTTGCTTTATAGCCATCCTCTAAAAGGGTGTTATAGCAAAGTTCAGCTAAAGCAAGCGCTGCAAGTGTTGATTTACCACCTGCCATGGTTTGTTTTTGTGCGTTGCTACAGGCTCTTGCTTCAAAGTAAGTTGCTAAAGCATCACCCATACCTGCAACTAATAAACGGGCAGGCGCAGAAGCGATAACATTGGTATCCATAACAACCACATCAGGGTTGGTTGGGTAAAATAGATAGCTATCGAATGCACCGAGCTCTGTATAAATGACAGAAAGGGCACTGGTTGGCGCATCAGTGGAGGCAATGGTAGGGGATATCACGACAGGGAGCTGGCATTTATAAGCAACAGCCTTGGCGGTATCGAGTGTTTTACCACCACCAACGCCGATGATCACAAGCGAGGCTTGTGCTTTTGCGAGTTCAGATAACCGATTGATTTCGTTGTGTGTGCATTCACCATTAAACAGCTCGAAATGCCCATTTACTTCGTATTGAGACAGACTGTCTTTAACGGTACTCCCGACTAACTCCATGACAAATTTATCGGCAATAATCAGTGCTCTATCGCCAAAAGGTTTCGCATATTTACCAATATGGTACAACGCATCAGGCCCTTGAATATATTTAGAGGGAGATTGAATAACTTTTAACATAATAGACTCCTACTGTTTATTGGTGAAACGAGAGAAAATCTGTATGTGATGTATTAATGCGTGAGTGACAATAATACTCTTATTGTCTCTCCATCATACTTGATATGCTGTGATATTAATTAAGAATATAAATATTTTAATAAAAATAGTACGTTCATTGAAAAATAGGCTTTTTTTGTATGAAAAATTATTTTAAATAAAAAATAATATTGGCGTATTCGTCAATATTATTAGAAGGTCTTATGAATCAAATAAAAGCTCTAGGGCATGGTGCTCCATTTTTTGCACATTTAAAGAAATTAACGATAGTTGAGAGTGAGAGTAAATCTAGATTTATCTCAATGTCTGTTTCAACAGGTTTGATGGACGATTATGTTAAAGAAATAAATAAACATATTTCTGCGGTATCTAATACTTCAACCATGTTAATACTGCAATCTTGTTATAGTGCAATGGGAGGGCGATGTTCCAGTGCGCAATATATGGCAAATAGATTGAATATAAAAGTCGCTGGATTTAATGGTAAAACAAATGAAACAGGAAATATGACATTAACCAGTGACTGTAAAAAGAAAGTATTCACACCTCAAACATCATCGTTAGCAAAAGCTATTACATCAATTGGTTACCATATAGGATATAAGTGCATAAAAATATTGATGACATTTAAAAAAACAACAAATTGATGATTTATTTATTCTCTCATTCTCAATAGAGAGAATGAGAGAATTTATTAGTGAACTTCCACGTAATCTTGTTTTTTATTTTCTTGTGCGAAAAAGTGACGCAAAATAAAATTCAACAAAACACCATATGCAGGCAAGAAGAACAGCATACAAATGGTCAATTTAAACACATAGTCAACCAATGCAATTTCTACCCAATTCGCCGCCATAAATGCGTCTGTACTACGGTAAAAGGCAATAAAGAAGAAGGCGAGTGTGTCGAGTAAATTACCAAAGAACATCGCTGCACTTGGTGCTACCCACCATTTTTGTTGTTGTCTTAAACGATTAAAGACAGACACATCCATTATTTGACCTAGCACATAAGCCATAAAGCTTGCTGTTGCGATCCTTGCCACCATGATGTTGAAATCAGTGAGTGAGGCAAAGCCTTGCCAACTTCCTTGGAAAAAGAGCGTTGAGATCAGGTAAGAAATCGCTAATGCAGGGAGCATAACAGCGGTAATAATGCGTCTGGCAAGTGGTGCGCCATAAATACGAACCGTTAAATCTGTTGCCAGAAAAATAAACGGAAAAGTAAAGGCACCCCAAGTGGTATGGAAACCAAAAATGGAGATAGGTAACTGCACAAGATAGTTACTGGATGTAATTATCAGGATGTGGAACAAAGAAAGCCATAATAGCGCCACCGCTTTTTGGCGGGGAGTAAACGTATACATAAATTGTACCTTTTTAGTGATTGGGGTGAGGGAACCCAATAAAACAGTGATTTATCTCTTCAATGAGAGGATGCGCATAATACGCCTGTTGCGCAACAAAAGCAAAGGTTAGAGGGAATACCTTTGTGCTTAATGTGCCGTGATGTGAACACGAAAGAGAGATATAATAATGGCATCTGTCAGTGTAAGAAAAATGGTTAATAGAATGAATGCTCAATTTGACGATGCAACTAAAACATTAGATACGCTAGGCCTACGTTGCCCTGAGCCAGTAATGTTAGTGCGTAAAACCATAAGAAATATGGCATTAGGTGAGACACTTTTAGTGATTGCGGATGATCCTGCCACAGTGCGTGATATTCCCGGCTTTTGCCGTTTTATGGAACATGATTTATTAAATCAAGAGACTGAATCTGCACCTTATCGCTATTTGATCCGTAAAAAAGAGAGCAATCTGTAATTTATGCTGTAAATATTGCTTATCTTTGCGCTAAAAAATAACCCAAACCCCAGATTAACTGAGGTTTGGGTTTTGTTATTTTAGCGTGCTTACTCTTTATGTGAGGCGTTAATTTTGACTCTTAACAGTCTTACTGCATTGGCAGTAACCAGTGCTGTTGCGCCGGAGTCAGCAAGAACTGCAACCCAAAGCCCAGTTATACCTAATAAGCTGGTCACTAAGAATATGGCTTTTAAGCCCAGTGCTATTGTAATATTTTCACGAATAATTTTACGAGTAGCACGAGATAGCTTAATAATTTCAGGCAAGCCCGTTAAACGGTTATGCGTCAAGGCAGCATCAGCAGTTTCAAGCGCAACGTCAGTACCGCTTCCCATTGCAACACCAATGGTTGCCGCCTTCATTGCTGGTGCGTCATTGATACCATCGCCCACCATCATGGTGTTATGTGTTTTGCTGATTTCCATTACTGAAGTGACTTTATCTTCAGGTAGTAATCCTGCTCGGAAATCCATACCTAGTTTTTTCGCAATAGCCGCGGCTGCTCTTGGATTATCACCCGTTAGCATTACGGCATTGATATTCATCTCTTTCAATAACTTCATTGATTCGACAGCATCATTGCGTAAGGTATCTTGCATAGCAATAACACCAATAAGCTGACTCTCTTTTAATACGACAACAACGGTTTTGCCTTCGTCTTCAAGACGCGCAACTTCTTGTTGCCACTGAGAAGAGAGTGACGTGGCTTCTGATAACTGCGAAGGCGCACTCACTAGAATATGTTGGCTATTTAAATAACCTTCAATTCCTTTGCCCGCTAAAGCTTTGCGATCTTCAGCTTCAACAACAAGTACACCGTTTTCTTGCGCCTTATTGATAATAGCTTTTGCTAATGGGTGATGAGAGCCAATTTCTACGGATGATGCAAAAGTTAGGATATCTTTTTCATTAAATCCGGTTTCAGCCACAACATCAGTAACTTGAGGTTTCCCTTCTGTTAATGTGCCAGTTTTATCTAGTGCGACAGTATTAACTGTACCTAATTGTTCTAATGCTGCGCCACCTTTGATCAGTGCTCCGCGCTTAGTTGCTGCCGCTAATGCTGAAGTAATTGCTGCGGGTGTTGAGATAACTAAAGCACAAGGACAACCAATCAGTAATAGCGTTAAGCCGCGATAAATCCATGTTTCCCAAGGTTGTGAGAACAACAGTGGTGGAACAATAATAACCAGCGCAGAGAACAGCATAATCGCAGGTGTATAGTAACGGCTAAAGCGGTCAATAAAGCGTTCAATTGGAGCTCTGCGCTCTTCAGCTTCTTCAATCAATTGCAAAATACGGTCGATAGCATTTTGCCCTTGTTCAGAGACCACTTTCATTTGGACTGATCTATCAACAGATAAACAACCAGCAGCCACTTTTTCGCCTTGTAAACGCTCTACTGGTACGGATTCACCCGTTAATGCACTTTCATCAAAACTTGCAAATGGACTGACTAATTCTGCATCCGTTGGCAACCGAGAACCTGGGGCAATTTCGATAATATCGCCAGGGCGAAGTTGCGCAACAGGAACTGTTTGTTTTTTGCCGTCTTTGACTAATGTTGCTTCTTCTGGCACTAGTGCCATTAATGCACTTACACCACGACGAGCACGGCCTGCAGCGTAAGACTCTAACATTTCGCCAATCATAAACAGCAAAATAACCATTGCTGCTTCTTCGGTAGCATTAATAAATAGTGCACCAATTGCAGCAACGCTCATTAATGTTTCGATAGCAAATGGTGTGCCACTGCGAATAAGTTGTAAGGACTTTTTCACAATGGGGAATAAACCAATTAAGGTTGTTGCAATAAAGGCTGCGCGACCTGCTTGAGGATCAATAAATTCAGTACCCCAGCTAATCACCATTAAAAGTGCCAAGACAATGACAAATGAACTTTCTTTTAAGAAGCTTTGTTTAGCGACTTTTTGAGATTGGGGTGAGGAGAGGTCAAAAAGCTCAAAGCCTGCACTGTTAATTGCAGCAATGACATCAGCACGTAAATCACTATCCGCATCAACAACCAGTTTTTCAGTGGCAAAAAGCACTTTTGCTTGCTTTACGCCTGTGACTTTGAGTGCCGCGGTTTCAATTTTTTGAGCGCAACTTGGGCAATCCATTCCTTGTACTTTCCAGCTAAAGCGTTGTTGTGCAACTTTTTCTGGCTCAATGTTAGAAACAGGGGCGTTGATATCACAGCTTCCATGAGCATGGTTATGCCCATTATGGCTATGATCATGTTCGTGGGAGTGCCCGTGGTGATGCTCATCCTCGCATTCAGGATCACTTTTATCTATCTTGGTATGAGAATGCCCGCTTTCAGTATGTGAGTGCGTACTATTCTCTGAGTGGCCTGAACAGCATTGAGAACTTGAGCAACAAGCATCGGTATGTTTATGATTATCGTGTTGATGAGCATGTTTAGTCATAACTGGCTCTCCTTGTTCAACGAAGTAAAGTTCTAAAGACATTTATTTGATAAGTACTTTACAGCTTGGAGTAGAGTCCAGAGTCAAGGTATGTGACAGAAAATAATTGGCAAAAAGTGCGAATTAAATTAGAAATCTAACCCCTTGATTTAAAGATTTAAATCAAGGGGTTGATGAAAACTAAAGGAATAAGGCTCTAACAATAAAGAAATGCCCAATAAAATAACAGGCACTGACAAGCCCTTTAGAAGCCGAAAATGAGAAGCGGAAGCGGTTGATTAGCCATATTGAGTAAGCAATCACTAACAATAATGAACCTATCATCACTGATAAGTTGTAATCATTGCTTAAGTAGAAAAATTTTTCACCAGCAATCCAAAACATAGCAAATGCAGCTAATAAAGTTAGAGAGGCTGGAATGGCTAATTTATCGAGCTTAGTCCAAACAATAGCTAGAATGATAATGAAAGCAAGAATAACGAATCCAAGTAAAGGAAGATAAAACGAGAGCTGTAATGGTAGTAAAAAACTCACCATATAAAGTATGTAGCTTAGAAAAATCAATGCGAAAGACGGTAGTAAATACTTACCATCAAATATTCTTAGGACATCAGAAAGTAGTGTTGCTAATAACGCACCGACAATCAGGTAACTATTAATATTGTGTTCAGGAACTTGCCATGCCCAAAGTAATAAAAGAAGTAACGTGATAGGACGGAATAACCATCGTTGCCAATTCGGCCCACGATATGCTGCATCAATATAAAGCCATCCTGAGAATAATACTGCGAGAAAAGGCCAACTCATAATATCTTCCTTATATTCAGAACTGTTTTATTATTCATAACAGAAAGCTTAATTTAAGAATAGCGGTTAATGACGAAACTGACAGACTTATTAAAATAATATAAAGCACACTGCTTTTTAATCTATATAACGATAGGAATTAATGTAATGAATAAAGCAGCGATTATCGGTATTGCAGTACTGATCATTATTATCGCATCGGCAACTTATCGTTTTTTTGAACAGCGAAAACAACGAATAAGTGACGATAACTCACCTGTAAAACTTTATATGGTTGAAGTCATTGATAAAAAAGAAATTGCGGCAAATGAACGACGCTCAAGAGAAAATGACGTGAATGGCCCAGAAACAACTTATTATTATCAAGTGACCTTTCGTTTAACCACTGATGAACGTAAAGATTTGGTCTTGAATATTGATAAATCATCTTATCAAAATATCGAACCTGAAATGAAAGGACGTTTGTTTATGCAGGGCAGTCGTTTTGTACAATTTGAAACAGATATGCCAATCGATGAGCAAAATAATAAATAAGCGAAAGTGTTTATAAGATTGGCAACCTCTGGGGTTGATGGGTAACCCCAGATAATTGCGAGGATATACGAAGATGACAGTTATTGTTTCGTTTTATTTTTCTGTTTTTCTTCGTATTCTTTTCGTAGCTCTTTTTGTATTTTTAATAATTCAAAAATACCAAAGAAGAAAATACGAAATTGTAATCCAGTGGAAGGTTTTTGATCTTTAGGCTGACCTGCTTTATACATGACAATTTGTAAACCATGCATAATTACCATAAAAATCAATGCAATATCCATAAAGTATTTTAATGGCTTAGGAAAAGGGGAAATAATATTTAAAAATAGAAAGCCCCAAACGCCGACCATTAAAAGTCGGCCAAAAAAGATTAACATAACAACTCCATAAAAAATTAAGCAGATAAACTGCGAATATAGAGGCGATACGCAACTTGTCCAGCGATCTTCTCTCTATGCAATGTCCAATTGATTGGCAGTGTATAAGTCTGTGCTTTAACTTCTTCCTCAATATAAATATAGCAATCTTGTGCTAACCAACCGTTATTTTCTAATAATTGGACAGTGTCAGACAACATGCCTTTATGAAAAGGAGGATCTAAAAAAACCACATTATAAGGCGTGCCTTGTTTTGCGAGAAAGGATAATGCGCTGTCTTGAATAACATGTCCATTATCAGCATTTAGTAAGGCTAAATTTGCAGTAATTTGTTGAGCAACAGGGCGCTCATATTCGATAAAAGTCGTTTCACGAGCATAGCGAGAAAGGGCCTCAATTCCCAAGCCACCACTACCTGCAAAGCAGTCGAGACAGCGAGCATCTTGGATGATGGGCATAAGCCAATTAAAGAGCGTTTCTTTCACTCTATCGGTTGTTGGTCGTAATCCTTGACTATCGAGAACAGGAAGTTTACGACCACGCCATTTACCCCCAATTATTCTAATTTGTCCCATTGGGGCTTTTTGTGGTTTTTTGGCCATATTATTTTGATTTATATCGTTTAAACGTGATTTCTGGAGTGTCTTTTTGAATAAGGGATATGTGTCTATTGATATCTTGATGACTTCCCTTGATTTAATCCGGAATAATTTACCATAAAATTCGTATAAAAGATGCGTTTATCCATGATCAAATGATAGACTTCATTATTATTTTCAATATCGTCAATGTAATCGCGCCATGATTTAGTGCGAGGAGTTTAGTAGCTAATGGCAAAAGAAAAAAAAGGTTTTTTCTCGTGGCTCGGTTTTGGGCGTAACAAAGAAGAAAATATTGAGCAAGAGAAAGAACAGCAACGCTTAGAAGAAGAGCGTTTAGAAAAAGAACGTTTGGCAAAAGAAGCACAAGAAGAAGCTGTTCGCCAAGCAGAACTAAAAGCGGAGCAAGAACGTTTAGAAGTAGAGCGCCAAGAAGCGCAACGTGTTGTGCAAGATAGATTGGCACAGGAAGCCGAAAAACAACGTTTAGCACAAGAAAAAGCACAACGCCAAGCAGAAATAGATGCAGAACAAGTGCGTCTAGAAGCTGAGCATGCAGAACAAGCACGTCTGGTTCAAGAGGCACAAGCTCAACGCCTTGCGCAAGAAGAAGCCCAGCGCCAAGCAGAGCTGAAAGCAGAGCTGAAAGCAGAGCAAGAGTGTTTAGAAGCACAACGTATCGAACAAGAGCGTCTAGCTCAAGAAGCTGAAACTCAACGCCTTGCGCAAGAAGAAGCCCAGCGCCAAGC
>NZ_JBEEWH010000002.1:197360-383897 GCF_040140305.1 Proteus sp. fly-1008 | reverse complement strand
CGCCAAGCAGAGCTGAAAGCAGAGCAAGAGCGTTTAGAAGCGCAACGTATCGAACAAGAGCGTCTAGCTCAAGAAGCCGAAGCTCAACGCCTTGCGCAAGAAGAAGAAAACGAACGTCTCGCTATTGCGCAAGCAGAAGCTGAAGATATTGAATCTTTACGCGAAGAAGTGCTGGCAGATAAAGTTATTGAACAAGAAAAACCTAAAAGAGAAGGTTTCTTTAGCCGACTGAAAAAAGGCTTACTGAAAACTCGCCAGAACTTAGGTTCAGGATTCCTTGGCCTATTTCGTGGTAAGAAAATTGATGATGAGCTTTTTGAAGAGTTAGAAGAACAACTCTTAATCGCTGATGTGGGAATGGAAACCACGACTAAAATCATCTCCAGCCTGACCAAACACGCAACACATAAAGATCTTAAAGATGCTGAAGCCCTTTACGGCAAATTACGTGAAGAGATGAGCGAGATCTTAACGAAAGTTGATAAGCCATTAAATATTGAAGGTAAAAAACCTTTTGTTATTTTAATGGTCGGAGTTAATGGTGTGGGTAAGACAACCACAATCGGGAAATTAGCGCGACAATATCAAGCTGAAGGTAAATCTGTCATGTTAGCGGCTGGTGATACCTTCCGTGCTGCGGCGGTTGAACAGTTACAAGTTTGGGGTGAGCGTAATAATATTCCGGTTGTTGCACAACATACCGGTGCTGATCCTGCATCAGTAATTTTTGATGCGATCCAATCAGCACAGGCAAAAGGTGTCGATGTTCTTATTGCAGATACCGCAGGACGATTGCAGAATAAATCCCATTTAATGGAAGAGCTGAAAAAAATCGTTCGTGTTATGAAGAAATTAGACGAAGAAGCACCACATGAAGTGATGCTGACGTTAGATGCAAGTACCGGGCAAAATGCAGTCAGTCAGGCTAAACTCTTTAATGAAACTGTTGGGCTAACTGGATTAACATTGACTAAACTCGATGGTACAGCAAAGGGGGGAGTTATTTTCTCTATTGCTGATCAGTTTAGTATTCCTATCCGTTATATCGGGGTAGGTGAAGGTATTGAAGATCTACGTCCGTTTAAGGCCGACGATTTTATTGAGGCTCTGTTTGCCCGCGAGGAGTAGTTGTAATGATCCGCTTCGAACACGTCAGCAAGGCTTATTTAGGTGGAAGACAAGCATTACAGGGAGTTGATTTCCATCTTCGCCCTGGAGAAATGGCTTTTTTAACGGGTCACTCGGGTGCCGGTAAAAGTACATTGCTTAAGTTAATTTGTGGAATAGAACGTCCTAGTGATGGCGCTATTTGGTTTGCTGGGCATGATATTAGCAGATTGAAAAATAGTGAGATCCCTTTTCTGCGTCGTCAAATTGGGATGATCTTCCAGGATCACCATTTATTGATGGATAGAACGGTTTATGACAATGTCTCTCTTCCACTGATTATTGCTGGCGCAAGTGAAGAGGATATTAGACGCAGAGTTTCCGCAGCTTTAGATAAAGTGGGGCTTTTGGATAAAGCTAAAAATTATCCGATCCAACTTTCTGGTGGTGAACAACAGCGTGTAGGTATTGCTCGTGCTGTTGTGAATAAGCCAACGGTTTTGCTTGCGGATGAGCCAACGGGCAACCTTGATGGTGAGCTTTCAGAAGGCATAATGCGTCTTTTTGAAGAGTTTAATCGTGTAGGCGTCACTGTGTTAATGGCAACACATGATATGTCTTTGATTGAGCGTAGAAATTATCGAATTCTTACATTAGGGCAAGGCAGAATGGTGGGAGGACAAAATGGCTAAAGCAAAAAGTTCCCGTAAATCAATGCCAACGCCAGGCGCAAAAACCAAGGCGCTAAAAGGGGGAAGACGTGAACAATGGCGTTATGCATGGCGTAATACCATGGCTGATTTTTTACGCCAACCTCTTTCTTCCTTTCTAACGGTAATGGTAGTCGCCATTTCATTAACATTACCTAGCATCTTTTATATTGTGTGGAAAAATGTTTCAACTGCGGCAGAGCAGTGGTATCCCACTCCACAATTAACCGTTTATCTTGATAAATCTCTTGATGATTCATTGGCTGAAGCAACGATCAAAAAAATAGAAGCTTTAGAGAAAGTGGGTGAGGTGAACTATCTTTCACGGCAAGACTCGCTGGTGGAATTCCGTTCTTGGTCTGGCTTTAGCAGTGCATTAGATATGTTAGAAGAGAATCCATTGCCTGCGGTAGCAATTGTGACTCCTGTTATGGACCCAAGCGATCAACAATTGATGGTGAATTTGCGTGATACCGTGACGAAAATACCCGGTGTTGATGAAGTTAGAATGGATGATAGTTGGTTTGCTCGGCTCTCAACGTTGACTTCATTAGTAGGACAAATTGCTTTGGTGATTGGTTCATTGATGGTTGTCGCCCTGTTATTGGTGATTGGTAACAGTGTACGCCTCAATATTTTCAGTCGTCGCGATACCATTAATGTTATGAAACTTATTGGTGCAACCGATGGTTTTATTATGCGCCCTTTCCTGAATTGGGGATTAATCCTTGGATTTATTGGCGCTGTGTTTGCCCTAATTTTTTCTGCTCTATTAGTGTGGAAACTTTCTGATGTGGTGACTCAAGCCGCAACGGTATTTGGGACTTCTTTTTCCATTTCAGGATTAGGATTTGATGAGTCAATTATTCTTATACTCGTAGCAATGACTATCGGTTGGCTTGCTGCATGGTTGACGACAATGCAGCATTTGCGTCAATTTACACCAGAATAATGAATTAGAGCACTTTTATACAGCTCTTCTAAATAATGAGAGATATTTTTTATCAGGCAGGGTTACGTTAATATCGTCACCCTGCCATTTTATCAAGGGCCTGTCTCTGGCATAATAATGTTCGCAATCTTTTCTAAGGCAAGTTAACGATCATGTTTGCTTCTGCATGGGAAAGTACAAAGATATGTAAACATAGATGCGGGATGAACCTTTAATCTTTATGCTGGTCAAATAGTCGTTATGATAAAAACACATCATAAAAACTTAACTGACTTCCTATTTTAGCTATATTTATAAGGCTCATCCGTTTTCCCTTACAGTAATAATCTTAATTATTTATTTGATTTTCATGAGGATTTGAATGACAAAAGAAATGCAATCCTTAGCATTGGTTCCGCAAGGCAGCATCGAAGCGTATATACGTGCAGCCAATTCCTATCCGATGTTAACCGCAGAGGAAGAAAAGGAACTCGCTGAACGGCTGCATTACGAGGGTGATTTGGATGCGGCAAGAACGCTTATCCTGTCACATCTGCGCTTCGTTATTCATGTTGCTCGCAGCTATTCTGGCTATGGTTTACCCCAAGCCGACCTTATCCAAGAAGGCAATATTGGTCTGATGAAAGCGGTGCGCCGTTTTAACCCAGAAGTGGGTGTCCGACTGGTCTCTTTTGCCGTACATTGGATCAAAGCAGAAATTCATGAATATGTGCTACGTAACTGGCGTATCGTGAAAGTCGCGACCACTAAATCTCAACGTAAACTGTTTTTTAATCTGCGAAAAAATAAAAAACGTTTAGGCTGGTTTAACCAAGATGAAGTGGAATTAGTCGCAAGGGAATTGGGTGTGTCAGAAAGTGATGTCCGAGAAATGGAATCACGAATGTCAGCGCAAGATATGGCATTTGATATGACTGCTGATGATAGTGATGATTCACATCCAATTGCTCCAGTACTCTTCTTAGAAGATAAATCTTCAGACTTTGCCGACGGCATTGAGGAAGACAACTGGGATAATCATGCAACGGATAAACTGACGTCAGCAATTGAAACTCTTGATGAACGTAGCCAAGATATTATTCGTGCCCGTTGGCTAGATGATGATAACAAATCGACATTGCAAGATTTGGCGACAAAATATGGTGTATCTGCTGAACGTGTTCGCCAATTAGAAAAAAATGCGATGAAGAAATTGCGTTTAGCGATTGAAGATTAATCACATTTCAGACCATGTACACGCTCTCATAAAGTAGAGTATGTTATAAAAGCGATATGAAAATATCGCTTTTTTATTGCCTGGAGAATATAACGTGAAAATAGTTATTGCCCCTGATTCATTTAAAGAAAGCTTAAGTGCGAAAGAAGTTGCAACAGCAATAAAACAGGGGTTTTCACGCTATTTACCAGATGCGCAATATTATTGCATTCCTATGGCTGATGGGGGAGAAGGTACAGTCACATCATTGGTTGATGCCACTCAAGGGCGATTAATTACTACGCCAGTTTGCTCACCTTTAGGTAAACAAGTGATAGCAACGTGGGGTATTTTAGGCGATAACACTACTGCCGTGATTGAAATGGCACAAGCGTCGGGCCTTCATCTTATTCCATCCTCTCAACGTGATCCCAATTTAACGACCAGTTATGGTACGGGCGAATTAATTAATGCAGCTCTTGATATGGGGGTTAAAAAAATCATTTTGGGATTAGGTGGAAGTGCTACAAATGATGCAGGTGCAGGCATGATGCAAGCACTTGGTCTTGGTCTTAAAGATAAATTAGGCTCCTCTTTGCCTTTTGGTGGGCTAGCATTAACACGGCTCCATTCTATTGATATCACAACTCTTAACCCTAAACTTAAGCAAGTCGAGATCGAAATTGCTTGTGATGTAACAAACCCGTTGTGTGGAGAAAAAGGAGCATCAGCTATTTTTGGTCCTCAAAAAGGAGCGACCAAAGACGATATTGTGCAACTTGATAAAGCCTTACGTCATTTTGGTACTTATCTTGAGAAAATGATGCAACGCAATCTTATCAATATTGCAGGAAGTGGTGCTGCTGGTGGACTTGCCTTGCCATTACTTGCCTTTACTCAAGCTACTTTGTCACAAGGTGTAGAGCTTGTTGCTAAGGCAGTTGAATTAGAAAAATATTTGAAAGATGCAGACTTAGTGATAACCGGTGAAGGTCGCATGGATAGCCAATCCGCACAGGGTAAAACACCTACCGGAGTGGCTAAATTAGCCAAAAAATATCGCCTTCCAGTCGTTGCATTGGTGGGCGGGTATTTATCTGATTATGAAGTTGTTTACCAACACGGGATTGATGCTGTTTTTTCTATTGTACCCGGCGTTTCCACACTTTCAGATGCATTAGATAATGCACAAAAGAATCTTAGTGAGACGGCTTATAATGTGGCTAGACTTTATACTTTAGCTATTCGTCATACTTCTTGACTGCGTTCATTCAAATTAATCATATAATTATGTATGCTCCTAGCGACTCGTTCACTTGTCACCTAGTTACACCTTGAATTATTTAGAATATAAAGATGAGATTGTGGTGATGGACTAAATTGATGGTGTACTAAAAAAGCATGTGCAACATCATATCCATTTTCTTCTGCGGATAAACTTATTGCTTGCCAATGAAAAATATCAGGGTATGCAGATAAACATTGTGTCAATAAATAATGCCCAACACCGCGCCGACGAGTTACTTCTCTGACCATAAAATCAGTAATAATCGCTTTTTTACCCGATAATTTAACCCAGCAAGCAGCTAATAATCGCTCATTAAATCTCGCGACAAAGAGTACATTCTCGTTACTGATCTCATTTGCTAGAGCTGATTGATAACGTGTATCTTGCCAAATTTTACCTAAATCAATACGGTCTTGTTCAGAGAGTTGTGTCAGTTTTTCAATGGTTAATTTCATTAAATATCCTGTTAGTTTGCAGTTTGTTTTTTTTCTTTTAATGAAGACATTAAGGTCTTAATGGTGAAACACAATGCCAAACTCGTAAAGATCACACAAGAATAAAAGACATATTCATAGTTATTGTCAGTTACAAAATAGACCGAAATCATAGGACCAGTAGCCATTCCACAATAACGAATAAAGTTATAAATCCCCATTGCAGTTGCCCTCATCGAGCCAAAATGACTTGCTAATAATGTAGTGTGCGTTGGCATGGTTAAGCCCAAAGAAAGCCCATATAACACAGTTAAGCCAAGCATGACAGGTAGTGATATTTGCCAAAAGAGTGCAAATAACGTCAACATAATCAGATTGATACAAGAGGTAATAATCACACCATATTCAGCACTAAATAGATGGCAAATTCTACGGTAAAGATAGCTACCTAAGACAAGTGCAATCGACATAGGCATATATAATCCACCTATTTCAGTACTGTTAAGTTGATAGAGATGAAAGGCAATTAAGGGTAAGAAAACCAGTAGACAAAAATAGTTATAAAACACCATAAAACTCATGACAAATACAGATTTACCCTCAGGCGCTATAAGTACTTGCTGCATTGCTGATAAGCTTTTAAAGGTTTCTTTCTGTTCCGGACGTGTTTCAGGTAAATAAAAGAGATGTGTGATCAGTAATAGGATACCGATAACAGCCAAGAAAATAAAAATGCCTTGATATTGATAATGTTGCGCTAAATATCCACCTAATAAAGGGCCACAAGCAGGCGCTAGTGCTAATAGCATTTGATAGGATCCCATTGCTTTTGCGCGATCGTTTCCTTGATAAAGATCGCCAAGAATAGTTGCCGCAACCACGGGAATGGCAGCAATACCGATAGCTTGGATCACACGCCAAAAAATCAATAAGCTAATAGAGTCAGACCAAACACAACCCAATGCGCCCACAATAGAAATTGCTAATCCACTGAGTAAAATTGGTTTTCTTCCCCATTTATCAATCAATGAACCATAAAATAGTTGCATAACAGCCATAGCAAAAGTAAATGCAGATACCGTCAGATTAACCAGTGATAACGTGGTATTAAATTGCTGTTGGATCAAGGGAAGTACAGGGGTATAAATATTTTGCGCTAAAGAGCCTAATAATGCGCTAAAGCAAATGAGATAAAACAAACTACGGATTGATAATTTCATTTTATTGCCTCTTATTATCTATTTTGTTTCCATGGAAACAAAATAGATAATAGCGATATTTTGATTATTGTAAATACTTTTGGTACTATTTTTTTAAAATTTTTTCCAAGGAAACAAAATGGCAAAAGAGAATGTAACAACACAAGACTTGTTAAAAGGGTTAAGTGATTTTTTGCATCTTAAAGATGAATATGTCAATGAGGAGCATAAAAAAGTATTAGAAGAGAAGGGGTTAGAGAATTTTTCACTCACAGAGTTGCATGTTATTCATTGTATTGGTGAGGAGAGCATGAGAAATCTTACGACCATTAGTGAATATATGGCAATGACTCGAGGAGCTGTTTCAAAAATTTGTAGCCGATTACAAAAAAAAGGTGCGATTGAAAAAATAAAATTGGCAGACAATCAAAAAGAGATCTTTTTTATTTTAACCGCTCAAGGAGAGCTGCTTTTTCATGCGCATGGAGTATTACATCAACAATCTCAAGCAAAATGGTCAGCGTTATTTGAACAATATGATCAGCATGAAAGGCAAGCAATTAAACGTTTTTTTACCGATGTTACGGATCGTTTTCGTCATTCGTAACCGATAAACCTGAAAAAAAACCCCCATACCATGAGATATAGGGGCAAGATCATTATTTCTTATCTGCTGCAATGCGATTACGGATATTATCAGCACGCTCTTTTGATGGTGGGTGAGAATCAAACATACTTGAATCACCACCCCCTAATTTTGCGAGCTTCTCAAAGCCTGTCACCAACCCTGCTGTATTAACGCCACGTTTTGTTAGCAGATCATAAGAGAAATTATCTGCTTCAGTTTCTTGATGTTGTGAGAATTGAGCATTAATTAATTTCTGACCCATTTCAGCTAATTGTGAGCTGCTTAATTGTGCTGCAACGCCACCTGCTGATGCTGCTGCGGTACGTGCTGCAACTGTTGCGTGAGCAACTTGAATTGCTTTACGGGTATGACCTAAAGCAACGTGACCCATTTCATGACCTAAAACGCCTTCAACTTCATTATCAGTCATCATGTCCATTAAACCACTGTAAACACGAACACAACCGTTAGCCATAGCCCATGCGTTCACATCTTTAGTCATGTAAACTTTGTAATTTACTGGAGTGCCGTTAACTTCACTACCTAACGCTTTAGCGATGTTATTTAAGCGTTTGGTGTAAGTGCTATTGGCTGGTGCGACTTTATTTTGAGCATCCATCTCTTTACATGCATCATTTGTTAGTGCTTTGATATCATCATCGCTTAATGTTGCTGCTTGGAAAAGTTGGGTTCCTGATTTAGTTAGCATATCGGTATTGAGGTTTTGACAACCAGAGAGTAGTGCTGCTGATACCATCACTGTAGCAAGTAATTTAATTTTCATTTTTTAATTAAGTCCTTTTCTGCTTGGCAGTTTATATAAGTGCAGATCAAATTCGAGCAGAAGAATAACAGTGCTTATCTATTAGCGCAATATAGGTGTTTTATGAAAAAATATTATCTCAATATATGTTTTTTCTTTTCTCAGCAAAAATGTATTATTATTTCTTTCCTTAACATGAGAAAAAAACAGATTAATAATTTTAACTTGCTTAAAAATAAGATAATTAATAGAAAAGCTAAGTTTAAAAAGATAAGCTTTGTTGGATAAATATTATATAAAACATTTAATTGAACTTACTTTAAGTGTAAGTGATGTTTTTTTATTTATTTGGAATAATATCAAAACAATACTGTATCTAGTACGGGTTTTTATTTGTTTAATTCTGACAATTTTTATATTTTTGATATTTATTGCTTTGTTATAAATAAATAGCGATGCTCAATACATCGCTATTCAGATTAAACTGAAAATGAAGAAATAATATCAATATTTTATGAAACCATTAATTCATTGATGATCATAAAAGGGCGATTAATACGTTTTCCTGTTTGCTCATCAAAGAAATGTAGGTTTTCAGGATGAATAGTAAGACCTATTTTGTGACCAATATTAACACCATGATCGTTCGGTGCGCGAATAACAACAGCTTGTTTTTGTTTATCACAGGTTGTGGCGTAAATTAAAACATCAGCACCTAATGCTTCAATAAACTCAACATCCACATGAAACATAGGGTGCTGGTGGTTAATAAGTAAATGTTCAGGGCGTAAACCTAATTTAATCACTTGATAAGGAAGGTGTTGAGCTGAAACAGCAATGTGTCCATCAGCGACTTTAATCACACCATGATTAATGGGAGTATCTAAAATATTCATTGCAGGAGAACCCATAAAAGTAGCAACAAACACAGAAGCCGGGCTTTCATAAATATCTAGCGGTGTACCCACTTGCTCTATATTTCCTTGATTTAGTACCACCAACTTATCGGCTAATGTCATGGCTTCAACTTGATCGTGAGTAACGTAGATCGAAGTCGTTGAGAGTTTTCGTTGTAGCTTTTTTATCTCAAGGCGCATTTGTACACGTAATTTTGCATCAAGGTTAGAGAGTGGCTCATCAAATAAAAAGACTTTAGGTTTACGGACAATGGCTCTGCCCATTGCCACACGTTGTCGTTGCCCACCTGATAGCTCTTTAGGTTTTCTATCAAGTAAATGGCTGATTTCCAGCATTTGAGCTGCATTTGTGACAAGTTCTTCAATCTTTGCTTTTGGTGTTTTTCGATTACGCAAGCCATATGCCATGTTGTTATAAACTGACATATGAGGATAAAGGGCATAGTTTTGAAAAACCATGGCGATATCACGCTCACTGGGTTCGTGTTCATTAACACGTAAATTATCAATGAGTAAATCACCTTGTGTAATGGTTTCTAATCCCGCAATCATGCGTAGTAATGTCGATTTACCACAGCCGCTAGGGCCAACTAATACCACCATTTCGCCTTGCTCAATAGAAAGGTTTAATTTTGAAATGGCTTGATGACCATTTGAGTAACGCTTTTCTAAATCGCTGAGAGTGACGGTTGTCATGTTATTTCTCCGTATCAATAAAGCCTTTTACAAAGGCTCTTTGCATCAGAATGACGATAAAGACAGGAGGCAACATCGCAATTAATGTGGTTGCCATAATTTTATTCCATTCAATAACACCATCGGAAACCGCAACCATCTGTTTGATACCCATCACAATAGTGTAATAGTGGGTATCTGTTGTGATCAGCATTGGCCAAAGATATTGGTTCCAGCCATAAATAAATGTGATAACAAACAAGGCGGCTATATTGGTACGTGAAAGAGGAAGTAAGATGGTGAAAAAGAATCGTATTGGGCCCGCGCCATCAATTTTGGCTGCTTCAATAAGCTCTGGGGTGATAGTAAGAAAGAATTGTCGAAATAAAAAAGTAGCGGTAGCGCTGGCAATTAATGGAACTGTTAATCCTGCATAAGAGTTCAGCATATTAAGGTTAGTAACAACCTCAAATGTCGGCATAATACGAACTTCAACAGGCAACATTAATGTAAAAAAAATAGTCCAAAAGGCTAGCATACGACCCGGAAAGCGAAAAAATACAACAGCATAGGCTGATAAAATCGAAATTGTTAACTTTCCGATAGTGATCACTAACGCCATGATTAGTGAATTCAACAACATGCTATTAATTGAAATCGCACTATTTTGTGTTGTGCCCGCTTGTGACAATAGCGTTTTAAAAATACCGAAACCTTCAGTACCGAACCAAAGCGGTGAACCTGTGGCAAATGCAGTATTTTGATGTGTTGTAGCAACAAACGCTATCCATACAGGAAATGCGACAGAAAGAATGCCAACAATGAGAATAAAGTGGCAAAAAGCGTGAAATAAAGGTCTGCGTTCAACCATCAGTAAGCCACCTTTTTCTCAACATAACGAAACTGGATCACGGTTAATATCGCGACAATAAACATTAAGATAACGGATTGTGCGGCTGAAGAGCCTAAATCTAATCCTACAAAACCATCGTTATAGACTTTATACACTAATGTTGATGTGCTACTTCCCGGGCCACCTTGTGTCATGGCATGGATAATGGCGAAAGTATCAAAAAAGGCGTAGGCAAAATTCACGACCAGTAAGAAAAATGTGGTCGGTGAAATGAGTGGAAAACTTATTGTTATAAAGCGTTTAATAGGTCCACTGCCATCAATAGCCGCCGCTTCTAATAGTGATTTAGGCACAGATTGTAAGGCGGCTAGGAAAAACAAAAAGTTATAACTCACTTGTTTCCATGTCGCAGTTAAAATCACCATCCACATCGCGTGATGTGTATTCAGTACGGGATCCCAATTAATGCCTATCTGTTTTAATAATTGGCTTAATACGCCAATCGTGGGATCAAGCATAAATAACCAAAGAAAACCCGCGATAACTGGCGCAATGGCATAGGGTGAAATTAAGATCGTGCGATAAAACAGTTTGCCTCGTAAAACTTGCTCGGCAATGCCTGCCAAAATAAGCGCAGATATCATAGAGAGAAAGACAACACTGGTGCTAAAAATCAATGTCGTGATTAAACTGTCAAAATAGTAACTATTGCTAAATAAACGCTGAAAGTTTTCGAGACCCACAAACTCACTACTCAGGCCAAATGCATCTTCTAATTGAAATGACTGAAAGAAAGCTTGCCCAGCAGGCCAAATAAAAAAGATAAGTGTGATAGCCAGTTGAGGAAAAATCAGCGCTAGGGGTAACCATTTTTGTTTAAAATAAATGGATTGAGAAGCCATACAGTATCCAGTAAATCGATAAAAACAGAAGGCGAGCCGTTAAGCTCGCCTGATAAATGTGATTATTGAGTACGCTCAAAACGGCGTAATTGCTCATTTCCACGCGTGGCCGCATTATCCAATGCGGCCTGAGCGCTCTGTTTTCCTGACCATACTTTTTCTAATTCTTCATCAACAATTTCGCGTGTTTGCAAGAAATTACCAAAGCGTAATCCTTTGGAATTTGCAGTCGGTTCGGAGGTTGTCATTTGTAATATTGCAGTGTCAGCCCCTGGATTTTGCTGATAAAAGCCTTGTTGTTGTGTCAATGCATAAGCGGCTTTAGTAACAGGAAGATAGCCTGTAGCTTGGTGCCAATCAGCTTGTACTTCAGGGCTTGAAAGATAGGTGAAGAATTTTGCTACACCGTTATATTCTGCATCGGGACGCCCTGACATAACCCATAACGATGCACCACCAATAATGGTGTTAGCAGGTTTTTGCACAAGCGTATCGTCATAAGGTAATTGACTAACACCAATATCAATTCCTTTCATATTCTCTTTAATACCAGCAAAACCCGCTGATGATTCCATCACCATGGCGCACTCTTGGGTATAAAATAGAGGCATTGAGTCGGATTGACGCCCACCATATTTGAAAATACCTGATTTAGACCAATCTGCCATTTGTTGAATATGAGCAACGAAAGGGGCCTTATTAAATAGAAACGTCATATCTAAGCCATCAAAACCATTATTTTTTGTTGCAATAGGCAAATTATTACGTGCCCCAAAGTTTTCTATTTGTGTCCATGATTGCCATGTGGTGGTAAAACCACATTTTACTCCGGAGTCGAGCAATTTTTGAGACACAACTTCCATCTCTTTCCATGTTTTAGGCGGTTGGTCTATACCTGCTTTTTTAAACAGAACCTTGTTGTAATAAAGCACGGGTGTTGAGCTATTAAAGGGCAGTGACATCATTTGGCCATCGCTGGTGGTGTAATAGCCGGTAACTGTAGATAGATAACTATTTGGATCAAAAGGCTCGTTAGTTTTTTCCATTAATTGATAAACCGGAAAAACGGCCTTTTTAGCTCCCATCATGCTGGCTGTACCGACTTCAAAGACTTGCACAATAGCAGGTTGGTTTTTAGCACGAAACGAAGCTACTGCACTGGTCATCGTTTCAGCATAAGTGCCTTTATAAACAGGCTTGATCTCATATTCAGATTGGCTTGCATTAAAATCAGACGCGATTTGATTAACTTTCTGACCAAGCGCACCTCCCATTGCATGCCACCATTCAATTTGTGTTTTTGCGTGTGTAGGTGAAGCAAAGAGTGTCATCGCAACGGCAAGGCCCGTTATTGATTTTATCGACATGCAGTATTTCCTTTTAAATCGAGAGTTAAAGGTGCAATCTAGTTTGCTAATTACCCTAAATGTCATTTATGACAAAGGGGTGACAATTAAATGAAGAGTTATTGATGGTGTGACTGTCAAATTGCTGTCATAAATGATTGTCATGATGTCGGCACAAATGAAAAGGAGAGAGAAATGAAGATAGCTGCTCACCGAGGTTTTTCTGGAAAAGCCCCTGAAAATACGTTAGCTGCATTTAAAATGGCGATTGATTTTGGGTGTGAATGGATTGAGACGGATGTGCAATTAACGGCAGATCATGTTCCTGTGCTTATTCATGATAAAACGGTTAACCGCTGCACGAATGGGCAAGGTGCTGTGCGTTTTCATACTTTAGATGATTTACATCGTCTTGATGCAGGAAGTTGGTTTAGTTCACTTTATCAAGGTGAAAAAATTCCCTCTTTAAGACAAGGACTACAGTTAATTAAACGTTCAGGCACAAAACTCAATATTGAGCTGAAAACATGGCCCGATGATGATATTGAACGCTTATGCTTAGCCGTCTCTGATATGATAAAAAGTGCAGATATTCCGAATGAGCAAATTTTATTTTCTTCTTTTGATACACAAGCTTTAATTGTGATGAAGCGATATTCTCCTTTTATTCGAAGAGGACAATTGTGGGATGAGATCCCCGATAATGCATTAGAAACATTAAAAGTTATTGATGGTTTTAGTGTGCATTGTAATTACAAATATCTTACACAAGAACAAGCGCAATTGTTCAAACAAGCAGGCTATGAAATCTATTGTTATACCCCGAATGATCCTGATGAAGTGAAAGATTTTGAACAATGGGGAGTTGATATGCTAATTACCGATATGCCTGATGTTTATCAATCTGATATTGTTCAAATAGCAAAATGAAAAAGCCCTAACTATCCCATTTATTTGTATTAAATAAGGCGTTATCGATCTGTTTGATGACGCCTCTTGTTTCCTTTCTACCTCATTCTATTTACTAAAATTAAATAAGAGAAATGTTGAGTAATAGATGTTTTATTTACATTCTCTGTTATTATCCTGCGCAATTAATGAATAGATATTGTTCAATACGATAATGTTTATCTCATTAAATGATAAAAATGGGGTAAGTGGTTAGCGATATGGCGACCCTATTAACCCAACCTCTGAGAGTAGAGGTGAGTTATTTCTACTTTAATTGCCAATAATATAATTGAGAGTGAAACATGAAAGAACTCGTTGTTGTTGCCATTGGAGGCAACAGTATTATTAAAGACAATGCTAGCCAGTCTATCGCTCATCAAGAACAAGCAGTACAAGAGGTTGCAGCCCATATTAGTGATATGGTGGCTGAAGGGTATAATATTGTTCTTACTCATGGTAATGGACCACAAGTAGGGCTTGATTTACGCCGTGCAGAAGTTGCACATGTACAAGAAGGTTTACCATTAACGCCATTAGCCAATTGTGTTGCAGACACACAAGGTGGGATTGGTTATTTAATACAACAAGCGTTAACCAATAAGCTTCGTGTTCAACAAAATAAACAAGCGATCACCCTTATCACTCAAGTTGAAGTAGATAAAAACGATCCTAATTTTGTTTCTCCAACAAAACCTATTGGTGCATTTTTCTCTGAACAAGAGATGATGCAATTACAACAAGAAAACCCTCAATGGCATTTTATTGAAGACTCTGGTCGTGGTTATCGTCGTGTTGTTGCCTCTCCTATTCCACAACATGTAATTGAATCCAATGCAATTAAATCATTGTCAGAATGTGGCTATGTTGTGATTGCTGTAGGGGGCGGTGGTATTCCAGTTATTAAAAATGAGCAAGGAAATTACCAAAGTGTTGATGCCGTGATTGACAAAGATCTGTCCTCAACGCTACTGGCAAAAGAATTGCATGCAGATATTCTGATTATTACAACCGGTGTTGAAAAAGTCTGTATTCATTTCGGTAAACCAGAACAAAAAGCGTTAGGTGAAACCTCTGTGGCAGAAATGACTCAATATATGCATGAGGGGCATTTTCCTCCGGGCAGTATGCTTCCTAAAATAGAAGCGAGTTTGTCATTTTTAGCCGCAGGCGGAAAACGAGTGATTATCACAACACCGGAAAAATTGGCTTCTGCTTTAAAAGGTGAAACAGGAACACATATTGTTGCTTAATTATCGCCATAAGTAATATTCAATTATATTTTTAACAAGCGCCTTATCTGTAAAAAGTAAGGCGCTTATTTTATCCGTGTATTTTTTATAGATGATTAAATAGAGTGATTGGCGGGATAGGCTTTTGCGTAATGACGTGGGTTTAATTGTGAAAATAATCCTATCGTAATAATCACTAAAATGGCATGAAATGCCCATGCATAAGTAAAGCTTCCATCAGATTGGCGTAATAGGACAGCAACCAATGGTCCAAATGCAGCAATAATAAAGCCACCACCTTGCATTAGTGCTGATAGTGCGCCAGCTTGCGCGGGGTCAGGAATGTGATCAAGTGCGACGATCATCATCATGGAAAAACATCCCCCTAAGCCACAACCTAAGAAAATACTCCAAAGATAAGGCGCACTCATGGGGATCGTCATTATTGCGCCAAATCCGATAAATTGGCTTATTAATGTTAACATCAGCCAAAAACGCCGATCGTGATTTTTAGCCGCCAAAAATGGAATGATCAATGCTGCTGATGCTTGAAAAAGGGAAAGGATAGCGACTAGCGAGCCACTTTGAGCGCTTGGCATTCCTAACGATTGATAGAAAGGAGCTAGCCATGTTACCACAGAAGCATATCCTGCATTAACACAACCAAATCCTAAGATAAGTAACCCTGTTCTAGGGCGCCAGATCAAGGTATTGAGTGATATTTTGTTGGCGGAGGTGGCGCTATTTTTAATAGAGAAAAGAATAGCAACAAATGCAAAGCCAGCAGGAAGTGCAAACCATGCCAAAGCACTTTGCCAATGACCATTGGGGGCGGTGAGAATAGGGGAAAGTTGAGCACCTAGTGCGCCTCCCCCCATTAACATGGCGGAATATAATCCCATCATGATAGGTGTTCTATTTCCAAACCATCCTTTAATAATGCCGGGAAATACCGCTTGAATATAGGCGACACTTAAACCACAAAAGAGTGCTGTCAGTAATAGTTGATGACCATCAGAAACATAAGCACGAGAAAATGAGCCTATAAGTAGCATCAACATCGCCACTAACAGCCCTTTACGCACTTGAATATAAGACTGTAAAAAGGGAACGATTAATGCGCCTATTCCCATTAACAGCATAGGTAATAGCGTGAGTAATGAGACTTGGCTATAACTCATTCCTGTTGAGGCAATAATATTGTCAATAACAGGGCCTGGGCCAGTTAAGAAAGGGCGTAAATTTATCCCAACTAAAATAATAGTGAGGACAATCTGCCATGTTTTTTTTCGTGGTAAGGCAGTCATTATAATTCCCTGATAAACAATAAATATTATCTACTTTATGGACAATATTGATATAAACAGATGAGGGGTTTTATATCAACATAAATATCATTAGGTATTTTAACTAATCATCACGCTATTTAAGCGATATATTTTAATTTCCACTGTTTAATCTGACTCTTGGGATTAATTAATACAAACTCATAATGTTCAAAATGAGAAAGTACCTTTTTAAATTCCAGTGCTGCTTTATCTAAATCCCACGATTTAGGGAAATAAAAGCCATCAAAAGGGATGTTTTCAAGTTGTGCACTAAATTGATGAATAAATTCATCAAACCCAGCATAAAAGAGTGCGATTTTTCCAGACCAATTAATGTGATAAGTATTATCTTGTTGGCGCTGGAAGTGAATTTGATGATTTTTACATGCATCATGACCTAATAAGTAAATACTGAAAGCAGGGACTTCTGCTCTTTCTTCATATTTATCTGTATCACTATCGATTTGAGGGGCAATATCAACATTAAATTGATGAGTAATAAAGTTATCAAAATCGAACGGCGTATTTCCTGTGCTGAGCAAAATACCTTGGTCGTCAGACCAATAAGTTGAGGAGAGCGTACAACAGTGATAATTATCCCAAACAATGGGAGCTTGCCAGTGAGCTAGGCTGGTATATTCTTCTTCGTCATCTGATTCATCTTCGTTGATATCATCCAGATAATCCTCCCCTTCACTTAAATAGTAATCGGCACTTCTAAGATGAAGATCAAACCAAAGTTGTCCATTTTTATCTAATCGCCCAGACCAGACAAATTCTTTAATTTTATGGGGCTTAGGATAAGCGCTATCAATAAATGTAATGGTACGTACTGGTGTGGTCATGGTCTGTTTTCTTTTAAATATAGGTTTGTTTACTAGGGTAATAGAGTGATAACTATCAGCATTATTATGATAAAAGTGATGCTCACTCTAAAATATCATACATTACACGGTGTAATAGAACTCAAATAAGTGAGATAGTGATGTTAACGGCATTAAATCAGCAACTACCTATTCCTTCTGCAATACATGAAAATGGAAAAGAAGAGAGATGGCCATTAATTGATAACAAATATGCCTTTCCCAAAGATTATATTGCGTTTATCACCCAATATGGATCAGGTCAGGTAGCTGATTTTATAACGTTATTTAATCCCTTTAGCCAAAATGAGTACATTAATTTTTTCCAGCAAAAAGAGCAGATCCTTGAAGATTTCAGCTCATTAATCAATGATGATCCTAATTACTATCGTTTTGTTCTATATCCAAAATGTAATGGGCTTTTACCCATTGGTGTCACGGATAATGGAGATACGCTTTTTTGGGTTGTTTTATCAGAAAATAGTGAGCTTTGGACAATAGCAATTATTCCATCTAGAGGATCAGAGGTAGAATTTATTGCAGAGAGTCTGACAGGGTTTTTAGAGGGAGTTTTATCAAAACGAATACGTTGCCAATCATTCCCTGAGGGATTTCCATCAGAAAAAATGATATTTAGCCCAGAAGTTTGATGAGTTATTTTCCTATGGGGAGTTGAGTCACAAAATAGGAAGTAGCAAGTCCAATAAAGATAGAAATGCTAAAGCTAATCAGTGTACCTAACATAACATATTCTGTTAGCTTTTTATCTTGATCATCTTGTAATTCACCAAATCTAAATATTGATTTAGCTGCTAATAAAAAGCCAATTGCTGCAAATTGATTTAAAAGAATAAAAGTTAAGATTAGTGTTCTTTCTAAATAACCAATAGATTGACCCGCAGAAACGAGTGTTGAGCCTTCTACTGCAACAGGTGTCCATTTCTTTAGTAACATATAAATAAGGCTCAAATAGGCTTTAAAATAATGATGTAGGCAAGAACAACAATAAGATATTTGTAGTTAATATTTTTAAAACTAAGATCATGGAATATTTGAGTATTTTGATCAACAAGCACTATCCATAAAAAGGTAATCACGAATAAATGAAGAGCTTGATCAGTGATAAACCATTTTAACGAGTTATCCGTATAGGATTTAGCAAGATCAAAAATAAAATGACTAATTAATATTACTAAGCTATAAGCTAAAATAGAAATAAGGCTTATCTCGGACATTACTACAAGAATAATAAAACTTATCCCACCTTGTAGTAGTGAGTGTAAATAAAGTGCTTTAGATTTGTAATGTAGAGCGTTTCGCGCTTCTATCCATGTTCTCGGTTGCAAATAAAAATCAAAAATAATATGTGCAACATAGAGGGATATAAGAAGCGTGAAGTTATACATATCAATAAACCTTGTTAATCAAATAATTAAAGTATTGAATATATTCATCTATGAGTTGATAGTGGCTAGCATTTAGTAATCGAGTAATATTACTTCTCGATTTATTTAACTCATTGGCAATAGCGTAGTGAGATTTATCTTTATTGACCATGTATTTAAGTAAAACTTGTGCTTGTGCTCGAGTAATTTCTTTGAGTTGTAAATCTAAATACTTAGTCACTAAAGTAATATTGTGTTGGAAGTCGGTATCAGAAGTTGATATTGCCAATATTTCACCTTTCATTTTATCCAGCCCTTCACCTGATAAAATAAAAGCCTCACCTATAGACGTCCTAACATCATTGCGTAATGAATCTACTTTTCCAACACCAATGCTTTGTCGAGCGCTGATTTCAAGACTTGATGTTTTGAGTGCGAGCTGGATGACAATGGCGACTTTAATGGCATCATTAGCTTTTGAACAAACAAGTTGGAAGGAGTCGCCACGATATCGGTCATATTTAAGCGGAAGTTGCTCTGAGAGCAGTTGAACGGTTTGCTCTAAGGTGTAAAGCATAACATCATAGTTTTCAGGTGTAATATCTCTAGAGCCTATGATGTCACCGGTGATCACACTAATGATGTTGTTATTCATTAATTTGTACCTATAGCTTTATGAGAGAATGGCAATCAATATAAACGCGCTATATTCGGTTATTGGACGTAGCCATGACGATGAAGGTTACCAAATTTGGTAACATGTAATAATGTTACCAAATTTGGTAACCTATACCATGGATGTTATAGAGTAAGTCCGATAAAGAAGCAACAAAAAAGCCTTTTCTGGAAAACCAGAAAAGGCTTTTTATAAAAATAGACCTAACTGACTAGGATCAGTTCATGCCGTATTTTTTCAGTTTCTTACGCAGTGTGCCGCGGTTAATGCCCATCATTTGCGCTGCACGCGTTTGGTTGCCACGGGTGTACTGCATTACCATGTCCAACAATGGCTGTTCAACTTCAGCCAATACTAGCTCATATAAGTCATTAACATCTTGACCATTTAATTGAGCAAAATAGTTCTTCAGTGCTTGTTTAACTGAGTCACGTAAAGGTTTTTGGGTCACCTGATCTTGTGAATTTACGGTGGCAACTGTTAGTACGTCTGAATTTACGCGTTGTTCGAACATAGTTCTGTCAGCTCTTTTATTTATTTACGCAAAAAATTTTCGAAATATGCTTCCAACGCCTCCAGCTGTTCGCTGGCATCCTCTATGGCGTTGAAGGAGCGCCGAAACTGGTCATCAGGGGCATGTTCCTTGAGATACCAAGAGACATGCTTGCGTGCAATGCGAGTTCCTTTGCCTTGACCGTAAAAGTCGTGCAACTCACGCACATGCTTTTGCATTATTTGTTGTACCTCTACAATCGGTAGAGGGGGCAACAGTTCACCTGTGTCCAGATAGTGCTGGATTTCCCGAAAGATCCAGGGTCTTCCCTGAGCAGCGCGACCGATCATCAAAGCATCGGCTCCAGTGTAGTCTAATACTGCTCTGGCTTTTAGCGGGTCTGTTATGTCTCCATTCGCAATAATGGGAATAGAAACATTCTGCTTAACTGTCCGAATGCTGTCGTATTCGGCTTCCCCTTTGAACAAACACTCGCGTGTACGCCCATGAATAGTGAGAGCCTGAATACCACAACGTTCAGCCAATTTGGCAATCTCTACACAGTTACGTTCATCAGGTGACCAGCCAGTACGGATCTTGAGAGTAACAGGTACATCTACCGCGTTAACCACAGCAGAGAGGATCTCTGCGACAAGGTCGGGATGACGAAGTAGTGCTGAACCTGCTAGCTTTTTATTCACCTTTTTTGCAGGGCAACCCATGTTAATGTCGATAATTTGAGCACCACTATCTGCGTTTATCTTCGCAGCAGCCGCCATATCAACGGGATCACTTCCTGCAATTTGTACGGAGCGGATCCCCAATTCATCACTATGTACCATTCGTAACCGAGACTTGTCTGTCTGCCAAACCTGAGGATTGGAAGAGAGCATCTCAGAAACTGTCATACCCGCACCCATATCATAGCAAAGCGACCGAAAAGGTCGGTCTGTAACGCCAGCCATGGGAGCCGCGATAAGGCAATTTTTTAACTGATACTGTCCGATTCGCATAGATGAAAAGAGGGCCAAACTGTGACTGCAAGGGCGCGTATATTACGCATTTTTTGCCAGATATGAAAGGACAAAGTTTAACCAAATTGCGAAAAAAAGTTACTTTTTTACACTTGATTTTTTATGAATTGATTATTTAATCAATAAAAACATAATGTTATGTGTTTTTAAAAAATTAAAATTTGATGGTATAGAATTGATAAACAAGTGGAACTAAGTAGAGTTTATCAGGCAAAAATGTGATTAATGCCTGATAAACAATAATTAAGTGAAATTTTAACGTAATAAGATTATCTCACTTTGGTTAATATTTGTTCTGTGTTATTTTTTCACACCGGTAATACGACACCACTCTTCTTTCTCAGCAACGGGATCTAAGTTAAATAATCCTTCATAGGCAGCTGCCACACCTTCTGCTTGTGTCGCTAATACGCCAGAAAGACCTAGATATCCACCCTGACGAGGCAGTGTACTAATAACGGGTGCAAGTTCACGTAATGGGCCAGCTAAAATATTTGCCACGACAACATCAGCACTGAGGTTATCAGGCTGGTCTTTTGCAAGATACAGTGTGAGTGCGTCAGATACACCATTACGTTGTGCATTATCACGGCTTGCTTGGATGGCTTGCGGGTCGATATCAATACCAATTGCTTTAGCTGCACCTAATTTTAAAGCCGCAATTGCTAAAATCCCAGAACCACAACCGAAGTCGATAACCGTTTTACCTTTTAAATCTAAACCATCAAGCCACTGAAGGCATAATGAGGTAGTAGGGTGGGTACCTGTACCAAATGCAAGACCTGGGTCTAGCATGACGTTGACGGCATTAGGATCAGGTACTTCACGCCAACTTGGGCAAATCCATAAACGCTCACCAAAGCGCATTGGGTGGAAGTTATCCATCCATTCACGTTCCCAATCTTTATCTTCGAGTTGTTCAATTTTGTGCAGGAAGCCTTGACCTAGTAGTGGCGTGTTTTCTAACATCGCTACAATAATTTTCATGTCAGTTTCTGCATCATATAAACCGATAACGTCAGTATCACCCCACAGGCGAGTTTCACCCGGTAAAGGTTCAAAGATAGGGGTATCGTGACTATCTTGGAAAGTCACTGAAACGGCACCGCTTTCAACTAGCTCATCACCAATAGCTTCGGCATTGGCAGCAGTTGCATTAAGTCTTAATTGTATCCAAGGCATAATTAATCTCTTTAAAAACGAATTCACTGTAATGATGCTGATTGTGGCAGAGTATGCTCTCCAAATCGATTAGCAACAAGAAATGCTACTAAGCTTAATAACAGTGAGGGAACAATAGGGTGGAATCCAGCTATTTGGATATTAAATGTCGCAAGAGTGGCATAGAGAGTGGCACCTGTGATCATACCTGCAATAGCGCCATAACGATTCGCTTTTTCCCAATAAAGGCCAAGAACTAAAGGCCATAAGAAAACAGCTTGCAGGCCACCAAAAGCGAGTAAATTAAGCCAAATAATCATTGATGGTGGGTTCCATGCAGCAAACAGCAGTAGTACACCTAAAATCAAGGTTGAAAGGCTCGATAAACGGGATATACGTTTCTCATTAGTAATAGCATGAGGGGCGATATTGAGATAAAGATCTTTGACTAACGTTGCTGAAGATTGTAACAGTTGCGCATTAATCGTAGACATAATGGCAGCCATAGGCGCCGCAAGGAAAATACCTGCTGCAATAGGCGGTAAGACTTCAACCATTAATGTTGGGATAACCTGATCGGGAACTGTCAGGTCAGGAATGATCGCCCGGCCTAATGCACCAGCAAAATGCATACCAAACATTAATAATGACATCACAATAGTGCCAATAATGATCCCTTTATGCATGGCTTTGCTGTCTTTGTAAGAGATGCAACGTACCGCAGTATGTGGCAAGCCTATTACACCAAAACAGACCAGTACCCAGAATGAAGCCATAAAAGGCCCCGTTAGAATGCCATCCGCACCTTGAGGTGAGGTTAATGCGGGATCGATAGCATTGAGTTTTTGTATCGCAATATCTAAACCACCCGCTTTATAGATAATAGCAACCAGTAGGATAAAGGTACCGAGTAGCATCACAAGACCTTGTAATGCATCGTTTAATACGCTAGCTCTAAATCCACCAATTGCAGTGTACAGCGCAATCGAGACCCCAAAAATAAGCAAGCCAAACTCATAAGGGATGCCGGCAGCGGTTTCTAATAAACGTGCGCCACCAATAAATTGCACTGTCATGGCACCGATAAAGGCGACTAATAGACTTAAACTGGCAAACCAAACGAGAAAACGACTTTTGTAACGCGCATATAGCATGTCGTTTAAAGTAACGGCATTATAACGACGCGCTAAAATGGCGAATTTTTTTCCTAATACCCCAAGGGATAGCCAAATTGCGGGTAGTTGGATCATCGAAAGCAATACCCAACCAATACCATATTTATAGGCAGCACCTGGCCCACCGATAAAGGAACTTGCGCTAACATAAGTGGCAGTGATTGTCATCGCTAACACGAAGCCCCCCATGGAACGATTACCCAGAAAATATTCGTTAAGAAACTCACCTTTTTCGCGCTTACGATAAGCATAAGCCGATAGCAGAAAAACCAACAGAAGGTAGCCAATCAGTGGCACTATGACCTCAGTTTGCATCGTCATGCTCATCTCCTAACGGCATATCTTTGAAAAAGTAGCGCACCATCAGATAGCACAACAAAAAAAACAAAACAGGTAAGAATAAGCATGAAAGCTCAAACCAAACAGGTAAACCAGTAATGCCTAGTGTGTTATCAGGTAAATAGGCGGTAATTAACCAACCCAACAAATAAATAAAAGTTAAAATTAGGGCCCAAAGGGCTTCTTTGTGGGCCTGAACAAAACGTTTGTCCATCTGTTCTCCCAATCTTAATAGGGTTAAAAATGAATGGAAGGATTGTACGGGAAAGTGAGTGTTGATTCAGTGAAAATTAATCATAAACTCACGAGGTAATATTAAAAATTGACTATGTTGCTGTTTTAAAAGGATTGTTATTAAGTTTCTATTTAATGAGGTAATAAAATAGAGATGGGCTTTTATATTAATTGAGAAATTAAGTGTTGAAATAATCACCGTAAATAGAGCGTTTAAGATAATTGAAATAGGAAAAAAGAAGAGCAGACACTGAAATAGATTGATCAAATGTGGTGCTCTTCTTTGTTTTACTCATCTCAAAAATTAAAGGGCATTTTTTATTCTTTCTAAGCCTTCTTTGATAATGGAACGAGGGCAAGCAAGATTTATACGAATATAGTTATCACCATTACTTACAAACATATTTCCACCTTCTAATAAAATGCCTGTTTTATTGGCAAAATAGAGTGAAAGTTGTTGGTTATCGACATCTTCAGGTAAATATTCAGTCAAATTAATCCATGCTAAATAGGTTGAATCAGGTATTTTAAAGTTTGCTTTTGGGAAATGAGTCTGAGCAAATTCTTGTACTAATTTAAAGTTATCATCGAGATAGTTTCTTAGTGCTTTTAACCATTCATCACATTGAGAATAAGCAGCTTTTGTTGCAACTAAACTTAATGGTGAAATAAAGTCATCATAAAGGCGAAGCCACTCTTTTTTTACTTCTTCATTCTTAATAAAAATATGAGACATTAGATTACCTGCAAGATTAAATGTCTTGCTTGGTGCCATACAGGTAACAATTTTCTCATAATAAGGGAAAAGTTTAGCAATAGGTGTGTGTGACACACCGTTACGCAATAAATCACAATGTATTTCATCTGATATCATCCAAATATCATTTTCAACACAGAGTTTTCCCATCTTAATTAGTTCTTCTTCCGTCCACACTTTACCCGTTGGATTTTGAGGATTACATAAAATAAAGAGCTTAATATTAAGTGATTTATCTTTAATTTTGCGTTCCATATCTACAAAATCAATAGAGTACTCACCATCTTTTTCTAATAAATCAGAGTAGATCACTTGGCGAGAATTATAGTCTCCCGCTTGTTTAAATGGTGTATAAGAAGGTGTTTGAATAAGGATGCTTTCATCTTCTTTTATTAATAAAGGGACTAAGCGGTTTAATGCAGGAATAATACCCGGTGATAATACAATTTCACGTGGATCGATTTCCCAATCGTAATGTCTTTGGCACCAATCTTTAAATATTTGGTAATACTCTTCATCATACACTTTGGTATAACCTAATATTTTTCTATCTAGGCGTGTTTTAATGGCTTCAAGAACTTCAGGCGGAGTAGAAAAGTCCATATCCGCAACCCACATTCTAATAAATTCATTATCAGTAAAGGCGAACTGTGCGTCTTTATCTGCTTTAAAAATATACTGGCGCCAACCATCATAATTTAAAGCATCGGTATCTTTTCTATCTATAATTTCATCAAAGTTATATTTCATGGTAAGCCTTTAATACGTCTAATTAAATAAATTTCAAGAAAGGGGAAATACAAAGCAGAATGCCCGTAAAGATAATCAAATACAGTGATCCACCTTTATAACGATGCAATGAAGGTACTTTGTAAACTAAATAAGCAGGAATAAGACAACCTACAATCCCGAAAATAGGACTACAGATTGAAGTGAACATTAATACTGGCAAATTAAGAACAATTGCACCCCATGCAATAACTACAGTAAAAATTACAATACATAATGTGAGGATTTTCTGATTAATTTTTTCTGCGGGAATAATACGAGTAAGAGCATTCATGACTAAGCCTTGTACTGCTTCTTTAAAGCCTAGATAAACGCCAAAGAATGCTGTCATTAAAGCAAAAATATTGAGTGCAACGCCGACAGGCGTGACATATTTAGCCGCATCGCCTTCAATAAATTGCGCTGCGATGGCTAAGGCCGAAATATTCTGCTCATAGGCCTTAACCGCTTCATCATGGCCGATAGCAAAGGTAAAAGAAACGGCATAAAAGAAGACAACACAAAATAGTGTACCGAAAGAAATATTCATGGCTCTTAAGGCTTTATAACGAGCGACTTCAATCGATTTGTTTTTAGCTCGATAAGAGATAACCATCGGACTAAGAGATTGAATAAAGAGAATAGAAGTCAGTGTAAAAGGTAGCGTAATAATGGCATTCTTAATTAATAAGCTAAAAGGCGGGAAGGCATCGATATTTTTCGATAGATCCCACATGCTTATCATCATGACACCTAGCGCAAATACAACGAGTAATTTAGATAACACCATAAAGCTTGAGATTTTAAATAATAACTCTTCACTTCGTGATGCAATTAAGACGAGAAACGAGATAAGAATTAATCCATAAAAAGGGTTTTCTGATAGTAATCCTTCAGTTACGCCAAAGGTATGTAGGTAAGATGCTGTATCATTAGTCAGCGCTGTTGGATAAGCAAAAATCCAAATCACTAACATTAAAAAGTAAAGTAACCCTAAAAACATTCCCCAGTTTTTACCAAGATAACCTTCGATAACACTTGGGTAGTCTTTACATTCTTTAGAATCGGCAAGAGTATTAATAAATAAGCGTTGAAAGAGGTACATGGCAGGGTAGCCAATAATAGAAGAGAGTAAAAACACCCATAATCCAATTAAGCCAACTTGCACAGGTAAGAACACAATACCTGCGCCAATTGCCATGCCGATACTGATAATAATCCATCCCATATCAG
The DNA here is from genome assembly GCF_040140305.1 of Proteus sp. fly-1008. NCBI lineage: Bacteria > Pseudomonadati > Pseudomonadota > Gammaproteobacteria > Enterobacterales > Morganellaceae > Proteus > Proteus sp. fly-1008. Next base: position 357,302 of record NZ_JBEEWH010000002.1, on the reverse strand, counting down.
TATTATCGAATCGTGTTAGTTTTTTCCATTCTTCTTTTGAGAAAGAGGCCCTATCAACTTTTTGTTCTAATAAGGTCATACATGTGATCCCATGTGAAAGTAAAATTTATAGTATTTGTTTTGTTAAGTTTATTTATGGAACATGATTTTTAATCATTTTGTATTAGCTGAATAACGATACTTCGAGAATAATTTTAGCAATTAGTGTGATTAATTATTTCTCCATATTGGAAGCTAGACGGACTTATTTATTAATAAAATTCGCTAAAATTGAGTTATAAATTAATTATCTTTGATAAAAACGTTATTTTGATTAATGTCACAGAGGTGTGAATAGAATGGATCTTGACAAAACGGATATGGGGATCCTGAAACTGTTACAAGAAGAAGGACGACTGAATAATGCTGAAATAGCTAAACGTGTGTTTTTGTCTCCGCCCGCTTGTTGGAAACGATTAAAGGCATTAGAAAAAGGAGTGATCAAGAATTATCGCGCCATCATTGATCCTAAGCACTTAGGGTTTAATTTTTATGCCTTTATGAATATTACGTTAGATTTGCATTCTGAAGATAATATGGCGCACTTTGAACAAGAGATAATGAAGATTGATAATGTGATTTCTTGCCATAATATTTCAGGGCGATATGACTATATGTTGCAATTGGTCGTTAAAGATATGGAAGATTTTCATAACGTTTCCATGATGAAAGTACGAGCAATTGGTAATATCAAAGAAATGAACACCAGTTTTAGCATTCGAGAAATAAAACCTTTTAAAGGGTTTCCTATTAAATAGATTCTTATCAGAAAATTAGTAATAAAAAAGGCATAGTGATTAAACTATGCCTTTTCTTGTTAAGTGAAAAAGATTATTTCTCAGCTAAACCTAAACGTTTTTCAAGGTAGTGAATATTAGTACCACCTTTTTGGAATTGCCCATCATTCATAATGAACTGATGCAGTTCAATATTGGTTTTAATACCGTCAATGATAAGTTCTGCCAATGCATTTTTCATGCGAGAGATCGCGATTTCGCGTGTTTCACCGTAAGTGATCAATTTACCAATCATTGAATCATAGTGAGGTGGAACAGTATAACCTGCGTAAATATGCGATTCCCAACGTACGCCAAATCCACCTGGTGAGTGGAAACGAGTAATAGTCCCCGGGCTTGGCATGAACGTTTTTGGATCTTCTGCGTTAATACGGCATTCAATTGCATGACCATGAACATTAACTTGATCTTGTGTTACTGATAAAGGTAAGCCAGATGCAATGCGTAACTGCTCTTTAATTAAGTCGATGCCAGTGATCATTTCTGTTACTGGATGTTCCACCTGAATACGGGTGTTCATCTCAATAAAGTAGAATTCACCATTCTCATACAGGAATTCGAAGGTACCCGCACCACGATAACCGATTTCAATACATGCGTTCGCACAGCGTTCGCCGATATTTTTACGGATTTCAGGGGTAATACCCGGTGCTGGTGCTTCTTCAACTACTTTTTGGTGACGACGTTGCATTGAACAATCACGTTCAGCCAAATAGATAGCATTACCTTGACCATCAGCCATGACTTGAATTTCAATGTGGCGTGGGTTTTCAAGGTATTTTTCCATGTATACCATGTCATTGCTAAATGCCGCTTTTGCTTCCGCACGCGTCATGGTAATGGATTGTTCGAGATCTTTTTCAGAACGAACAACTCGCATACCGCGTCCACCACCGCCGCCAGAAGCTTTGATGATAACTGGGTAGCCAATACGTTTAGCAATTTCAATATTTTTTGCAGTGTCGTTACCTAAAGGACCGTCTGATCCTGGTACACACGGAACACCTGCTTTTTTCATCGCTTCAATGGCTGAAACCTTGTCACCCATTAGGCGGATGGTTTCAGCTTTTGGGCCGATAAAAATAAAGCCAGAGCGCTCAACTTGCTCTGCAAAATCAGCATTTTCAGATAGGAAACCGTATCCTGGATGAATGGCTTGTGCGCCACTGATCTCAGCCGCTGCAATGATTGCAGGGATATTTAGGTAACTTTTTGCTGAAGCAGCGGGACCAATACAGATAGTCTCGTCTGCCAGCAGAACGTGTTTTAAATCACGGTCTGCTGTGGAGTGAACGGCAACTGCTTTGATCCCAAGCTCTTTACATGCTCTTAAGATACGCAGTGCTATCTCACCACGGTTGGCAATGAGGATTTTTTCTAGCATGGACCTGCCTCGTTATTCGATAACAAAGAGTGGAGCGTCAAACTCAACATTGTCGCCGTCTTGGCAAAGGATAGTTTTAACAACACCCGCTTTATCAGATTCAATCTGATTCATCATTTTCATTGCTTCAACGATGCACAGAGTATCGCCGACATTGACTTGCTGACCGACTTCAACAAATTTCTTAGCTTCAGGGCTTGGTGAGCGATAGAACGTTCCGACCATTGGTGAACGAACAACGTGACCACTGATTTCTTGCGTTGGAGTTGCTGCTGGAGTTTCTGGTGCTACTGACGCAACAGCATTTGCTAACGCAGGTTGAGGAGCCGCTGGTGCCGCAAAATATTGCTGAGGAGCCATTTGACCCTGAAGACCAGTATTACGACTGATACGTACTGACTCTTCACCTTCAGAAATTTCTAGTTCAGAAATGCCAGACTCTTCGACTAGCTCGATCAGTTTTTTAATTTTACGAATATCCATGAGTTGATTCCGTACTCTTTTTTGATGTTTTTTATTAAGACAAACGGCTGACCGCTGCCTGTAAAGCAAATCGATAACCTTCTGCACCTAATCCACAGATTACGCCTGTTGCGATATCAGAGAGATATGAGTGGTGACGGAAAGGCTCCCGACTGTAGACATTGGATAGGTGAATTTCAATAAATGGAATATTCACCCCTAATAATGCATCACGCAGTGCAACACTGGTATGCGTGAAAGCCGCAGGGTTGATTAATATGTAATCGGTATTTCCCCGCGCTGCATGAATTTTATTTATCAGCTCAAATTCAGCATTAGACTGAAAATGGCTAAGTTTCACATTTAATGCCTGAGCATCTGCTGACAAACTTTGAACGATATCATCCAGAGTTAAGTGTCCGTAGGTTTCCGGCTCTCTTGTTCCAAGCAGGTTTAGATTCGGACCATTCAGGAGCAAAATATGAAAATTTTCCGACATTATGCTTCTATCTCCGTCAATTCGTCAACGAAATGACAAAATAACCTGTGCTTTTCGTTTTGTCATCTTTTATTGTATTCAATGTTACGATACATATCACAAAGTCCGACATTATAGACATTTCACAGAAGATAACAGCAAAATACTGGTCTAATCAGGGAAGGAATGGGTTATTTTGATGAAAAGTTAAATATTTTTACAAGATTGTAAACGTAAGAAAGCAAAATAAACAGGTGATGAAAAAATAATCATAACATCACGTTATTTATTGATGTCACTGGAAATCTGAACTTTTTTGAGATGAATCGTTAATATATGTTTAAAGTGTGATCTGCATCACAATTATTTCACTAGTTTATATAGAAAGATGCTTATTCTGGCACTAAAAGAAGTGAATTAATGCCAGAAATAAGCAGGTAAAACCTACAAATTAGAGTTTTACTAACGTTCTACCAGTCACTTGGTTATCCATAATCATTTGAGCATAACGTGGAACTTCATCAAGCGTAATTTCTGTCATTGCTTGTTGATAGAATGTTTCTGGCAGTAATTTTAGTAAACGTTGCCAAACTTGGGCGCGTTTTTCCGCTGGAAAATAAACAGAATCGACACCTTGTAAGCGAACATTTCGTAAAATAAAAGGCATTACGGTCGTTGGTAAAGAAAAACCACCCGCCAATCCACAAGCTGCGACTGTTCCGTTATAGTTTGTTTGCGACAAAATATTAGCGAGAATTTGTCCACCTACAGTATCAATTGCACCCGCCCAGCGTTGTTTATCTAACGCTCTGCCCGCAGGTTCAAATTCTTCGCGAGTGATAATATTTTTGGCACCAAGTTTGCGTAAATAGTCATGATTACTGGCTCTGCCACTTAATGCAGTAACTTGATAGCCAAGGGCGGTTAATAGACTAATGGCTGTACTTCCCACACCTCCACTGGCGCCTGTAACTAAAATATCACCACTTTGTGGCGTTACACCCCCTTGTTCTAATGCCATAACACAAAGCATTGCAGTAAAGCCTGCTGTACCAATTATCATGGCATTTTTTAAGGATAGCCCTTCAGGTACGGCAGTGAGCCAATCACCTTTTACACCTGCTTTTTGAGCAAGGCCACCCCAATGATTTTCTCCTACACCCCAACCTGTTAATAAAACATGTTGGCCAATATGAAAACGAGGGTCTTCACTGTGATGAACGACACCTGAAAAATCGATTCCTGGAACCATTGGAAGTTGGCGTAGTATTTTTCCTTTCCCAGTGATCGCTAACCCATCTTTATAATTCAGTGTAGAGTAATGAATGTCGACAATAACTTCATGAATAGGCAATGTTTTTTCATCGATATCTTGCACGTTGGCATTGAGTTTATCGTCGTGCTGTTCAACTAATAATGCTTTCATCTTGACCCCTTATCGATTTCTATTTGTTTCATGATAAGTGATTTTTTAGATCTCGTCGTGATTGTGCACAATATCTATTGTAATAATGAGACAAATAATCCTTTTTTAGTGTATAAACGGGGGTTCTATGTTTATTGGTACAGAGATTATTCTGAGTTTTATATCTTGGTTATTAGATAACACCGTTAATGTTTGATGATAGGATAAAATAAGCATTTCCCTTAGTGGTTCGAAATAAAGATAATGCATTGTTTATGAAGTATTCTAGATGGATATTTTTATTATTTTTTCAGTCAAATTTTGTCGGTGAAACACTATTTAATATCAATAGAGTAATTGTGCTTATTCAAATGAATAAATTTTATTTGAACTTGCAGTGATGCTTTTGAGTCACAGTTTGGCAACGAAGTCAGATTTTTCTTTATTGATAGAAGCGTTGTTTGTATTGTTACATAAGTTAAATATGAACAGCGTAGGATTGAAATTATGCGTTAATCGTTCTAATTAGCCCATTTTTATGCAGTTTTTTTCTGCTCCAATTGGGAAAAGTAACGTAGAATATTGTGCCTTTATGATTATTTACGTGTCCACTTTAATCTAAGTAGTGAATCGCGCCTTGTCGCTACTTATTGTGGTTGATAGAGTAGACGGATTTTTCCGTCCCGGCTTGCAGGATTATCCTTTCGTATGTTTAAAAAATTTCGTGGCATGTTTTCCAACGATTTGTCTATTGACTTGGGTACCGCCAATACCCTCATTTATGTCAAAGGACAGGGTATTGTTCTCGATGAACCCTCCGTTGTCGCTATTCGTCAAGATCGCGCTGGCACATCAAAAAGTGTTGCAGCTGTAGGGCATGAAGCCAAACAGATGTTAGGGCGTACACCTGGGAATATCGCTGCTATCCGTCCAATGAAAGACGGTGTGATTGCTGATTTTTATGTAACCGAAAAAATGCTTCAGCACTTCATAAAACAGGTTCATAACAATAGCTTTATGCGTCCAAGTCCTCGTGTTTTGGTGTGTGTGCCTGTTGGTGCAACTCAAGTAGAACGCAGAGCTATTCGTGAATCAGCATTAAGTGCAGGTGCACGAGAAGTCTTCTTAATTGAAGAACCAATGTCTGCGGCAATCGGTGCCGGCTTACCTGTTTCTGAAGCAACTGGCTCAATGGTAGTGGATATTGGTGGTGGTACAACAGAAGTCGCCGTTATTTCATTAAATGGTGTGGTTTATTCATCTTCTGTCCGTATCGGTGGTGACCGTTTTGATGAGGCTATCATTAATTATGTACGTCGTAACTACGGCTCATTAATTGGTGAAGCAACCGCAGAACGTATTAAACACGATATCGGATCAGCTTATCCTTCTGATGAAGTCAATGAAATCGAAGTTCGTGGTCGTAACCTTGCAGAAGGTGTACCTCGTAGCTTTACATTAAACTCTAATGAAATCCTTGAAGCATTACAGGAACCATTAACTGGTATCGTTAGTGCCGTTATGGTTGCGTTAGAGCAATGCCCACCAGAATTAGCGTCTGATATTTCAGAGCGTGGTATGGTGTTAACAGGCGGTGGTGCGTTATTACGTAACCTTGATCGTTTATTGATGGAAGAAACGGGTATTCCTGTAATTGTTGCTGAAGATCCACTGACCTGTGTTGCGCGTGGTGGTGGCAAAGCATTAGAAATGATCGATATGCACGGTGGCGATCTGTTTAGCGAAGATTGAGATTAATTCTAACAAGGGAGAATGGATTCCCCCTTGGTGAGAATGCTAACACCTGTTTTTTTAATTTCTCCGTGTGAGTGATCTTAGAGTTTATGAAGCCAATTTTTAGTCGGGGCCCTTCCCTGCAACTAAGATTAATAATCGCCGTGGTCGTCGCTATCTCCTTATTGATTGCTGATAACCGTATTGGTGCATTTTCTAAAGTCCGCCAGTATCTTGATACTGCTGTTAGTCCCTTCTATTTTCTTGCAAATGGTCCACGTCGTTTCCTCGATCAAATTTCTGAAACGTTTGCAACGCGTGAGCGTTTACAATTTGAAAACCAAGCTTTAAGAAAAGAGTTGTTAGTTCGCAGTGGAGAAAGCCAACTATTAGAGCAATTTAAGCAAGAGAATGCCCGTTTACGAGAATTACTTGGTTCACCTCTTCGCCAAAATGAACAAATGACAGTCACACAAGTTCTGTCTGGCAATAGTACGCCTTATCGAGATCAAGTGGTTATTGATAAAGGAACTAATGATGGCGTCTATGAAGGGCAGCCCGTCATTAGTGATAAAGGTGTTGTAGGTCAAGTCATTGCCGTAAGTGAGCTTACGAGCCGAGTACTCTTAATTTGTGATACTTCTCATGCGTTACCGGTACAAGTTTTACGTAATGATATTCGTGTGATTGCCTCAGGCGCAGGTTGTGCGGATGATTTATTGCTTGAAGCTTTACCCGCTAATATTGATATTCGTGTGGGGGATGTTTTAGTGACGTCAGGACTCGGCGGGCGTTTTCCTGAGGGTTACCCAGTGGGTGTTGTTGCTTCAGTTAAGGTTGATAATCAACGAGCTTATTCGGTGATTAATGTTCGTCCTTCTGCTGAATTACAGCGTTTACGTTATTTACTTTTATTATGGAATGCATCAGATAAAACAGGGGAGCCTCCGTTACCTTCAGAGGTGTATCACGCCGCGAATGAGCGTCTAATGCAATTGATGCCACAAGTTTTACCTAATTATGAGCAAGCAGGGCCTCCACTTCCTCGTTCTATGTCTCAAGAGCCATTAGACAATACGCCAGAGGCAGATAATGGAACAACTCCACCAGCCACAACACCTGCTACACCTAGCACAACAAGAAGTAGGTAACCTCGATGAATCCTTATCAAAGTCGTGGGCGTTGGATTGTTTGGCTCTCTTTTCTTATTGCACTTGTTTTGCAGATTATGCCGTGGCCAGAACAGTTGGAAGTGTATCGACCTATTTGGCCAATGTTGTTTCTGATTTATTGGATAACTGCGATCCCTCATCGTGTCAGTGTAGGAACTGCATTTGTATTGGGTATGGTTATGGACTTAGTCCAAGGAACAACCTTAGGTGTGAATGCTCTGGCTTATACGTTAGTGAGTTATGTTATTGCTTTTAAATACCAACTTTTTTGTAATTTAGCGTTATGGCAACAAGCCTTAGTGATAATGTTTAGTGTGGTTGTTGTCGATCTTACTGTATTTTGGGCAGAATTTTTACTTTCACCAGTGACTTTTCACCCTCAAGTATTCTGGAATAGCCCAGTCAGTGGTATTCTTTGGCCATGGCTTTATTTTTTACTTCGCAAAGTCCGTCACCAGTTTTCTGTTCACTAAGTTAATTGGCTCATGGCGGTCTCTTTTGCGTTACCGTCATGAGGACATTATCTGTGACCACGCTTTATCTTGCATCCAGCTCACCAAGAAGACGTGAACTTCTCGCGTTATTAGATGTTGAGTTTAGTATTATCACTCCGGCTATTGATGAAATTTGGCAACAAGGTGAAACACCAGAAGATTATGTCCTTCGTTTAGCAAAAGAAAAGTCACAAGAAGGTGTGCGACAAGCACCCTATGATTATCCTGTTTTAGGTTCTGATACCATTGTGGTTCATGATGGTCATATTCTTGAAAAACCGCGTGATAAAGCCCATGCAGCACAAATTTTACGTTCACTCTCAGGTGCAACTCATCAAGTAATGACGGCAATTGCTATCTCTAATAAAACTCGTACATTGAGTCAATTAGTTGTCACACAAGTCACTTTTCGAGAGATGACAGCGAGTGAGATTAGCGCGTATATTGAGTCAGGAGAGCCAATGGATAAAGCTGGCGCTTATGGTATTCAAGGAAAAGGAGGCCGTTTTGTTCAACGGATTGAGGGGAGTTATCATGCTGTTGTTGGATTACCTCTTGTTGAAACTGAAGCATTGATAGCTCAATTTTCGTCTCTAGCCAATGAGAAGGAGATTTCATGACAGCAGAGTTATTAGTGAATGTGACGCCATCTGAAACTCGGGTTGCTTATATTCGTGGAGGCATACTTCAAGAAATTCATGTCGAAAGAGAAGCGAAACGAGGTATCGTCGGAAACATCTACAAAGGTCGGGTAAGTCGCGTATTACCTGGGATGCAAGCTGCATTTATTGACATCGGGCTAGATAAAGCCGCTTTTCTACATGCTTCTGATATTATGCCTCACACTGAATGTATTGCAGGTGAAGAGCAGAAAAAGTTTAATGTTCGTGATATTGCGCAATTAGTCCACCAAGGCCAAGATTTAATTGTACAAGTGGTTAAAGATCCTTTAGGAACAAAAGGCGCCCGCCTGACTACGGATATTACATTGCCTTCCCGTTATTTAGTGTTTATGCCTGGTGCGTCTCATGTGGGTGTTTCTCAGCGAATTGATAGTGAAGAAGAGCGCGAGCGTTTAAAGCAACTCGTTGAAGAGTATTGCGATGAAAATGGAGGCTTTATTATTCGTACCGCCGCCGAAGGTGTTGGCGAGCATGAAATTAAGCAAGATGCCGCTTTTCTTAAGCGCTTGTGGAATAAAATTATTGAGCGTAAGAAAAGAAATAAAACCCGCATTCAAATTTATGGCGAATTAGCTTTAGCACAGCGCATTTTACGTGACTTTGCAGGCTCTGAATTAGATAGCATACGTGTTGATTCTAAATTAACTTATAATCAACTACAGGAATTTATTGGTGAATACATTCCTGAATTAACCGCTAAACTTGAATTGCACCAAGGAAATCAACCTATTTTCGATCTCTATGGTGTTGAAAATGAAATTCAACGGGCTTTAGAGCGTAAAGTTGAATTAAAGTCAGGTGGTTACCTCATTATCGATCAAACTGAAGCAATGACGACGATTGATATTAATACAGGGGCTTTTGTTGGTCATCGAAATTTAGAAGAAACCATTTTTAATACTAATATTGAGGCAAGCCAAGCCATTGCTCGTCAATTACGGTTACGTAACTTAGGCGGTATCATTATTATTGATTTTATTGATATGAATAATGATGAACATAAACGTAGAGTATTGGCATCACTTGAACAAGCTTTAAGTAAAGATAGAGTGAAAACGACCATTAATGGTTTTTCTCAACTCGGCTTAGTGGAAATGACACGTAAAAGAACACGAGAAAGTCTTGAGCATGTGCTTTGTGATGACTGCCCAACTTGCCAAGGGCGAGGTACGGTAAAATCAGTTGAAACAGTCTGCTATGAAATTTTACGTGAGATAGTGCGTGTACATAAAACGATTGATGCAGATCGCTTCTTAGTTTATGCCTCTACGGCGGTTGCTGATGCGTTAAAAGGTGATGAATCTCATGCATTAGCAGAGGTTGAAATTTTCGTGGGTAAGCAAGTAAAAGTGCAAACTGAGCTACTCTATAGTCAGGAGCAATTTGATGTGGTGATGATGTAATGGAGTCGCCTTCCTAATGAATATGATGGCAGAAAGGAGACAAAAATGAAGCGGCTACCTAAATACCTGTTAGTGATAACAGTTTTTTGCCTCATCGTTTTTGCCTTGGTGTTAAGCGGGTTTCGTTATTTTCTGCCTCGTTTAGATAATTATCGCCCTGAAATAGAAACGTATTTAACAAAACAACTTAATAGCCCTGTTTCAATAACGAAAATTAATGGGGAATGGCAGAATTTTGGCCCAGATATTCATATTAAAGGGCTTAATATTAAGAATAAAGATGTCAACATTAACGCAGAAAAAGTGACTTTTTCTTTTGATGTGTGGCGTTCATTATTGACTTTTCGTCCTCATTTTCGTGAACTGACCTTTGAGCAATTAGATGTCAATTACCAACGCCCTATTTTTACTGGGCAAAGTGGCGATATTACGCTAACTGCACCTGATGATATTTCTTCGCTTTTTCTTGAACAGTTCGATCGCTTTAAGCTAGTCAAAAGCCGTTTTATTTTTCTAACCCCTTCAGGTGATACCAGTACATTATATGTTCCTGAATTGATGTGGCTAAATCAAAAACAACGCCACCGTGCTCAAGGTGAAGTCACCCTTGACACACCAGTTAATCACTATGGTGGTTTAAAAGTTCGCCTCGACCTCTATACCACGAATGAAGGTTTAATTGATAATGGTAAGGTATTTCTTACTGCCGATGATATTGATATTTCTCCTTGGCTTAGCCAGTGGGTAAAAAATAATAGTGGTTTAGGTGAAGCTAAAGCAAGCTTATCAAATTGGATTGAAATCACTAAAGGCCGTATTACGGGAAGCCAATTACAAATTCATCAAGGTGAAATGGATTGGCGTAGTGAAGGCACTTCACATGTATTAAATGTTGAAGACTTAATTTTACGCATGAGAAGACAAGAAAATGGTTGGCTTGCTGATATTCCTTATACTCGAAAAATTACCATGGATGGTGAAGAGTGGCCTGATGGCTATTTAGCCGTTCTTTATCAACCGAAAGAAAAACAACATGATGAAGCATGGCGTATTAGAGCTAAAAATATCGAGTTAGATAGGCTGTATGCATTGTTGCCATTATTTTCGTTTTTAACGCCTGATTTTGTACGTCAGTGGCAGTATCGCCAATTTTCTGGTGTGGTTAATGATTTTGCCTTAGATCTTACACCTGAACACTTCGAGCAAAGTGCGATTAATCTCTCTTGGGAAAATGTAGGTTGGAAGCGCTGGCAAGAGATCCCATCAGTGCAACATTTCAGCGGGCAATTAAAAGGGAGTATGCAAAGTGGTGAGTTTAACTTTGCCCTAGCGGACAGTGAAATAGATACTGGCGAATTATTTAAAGCACCACTAAATATCGAAAAAGGAAAAGGAACACTTTATTGGCAACATTCTGGGGATAATTTGTCACTTTGGGGCCAAGGACTCGATATTCAAGCAACATCAGCATGGGTTGCGGGAGATTTTCGTTATGAAAAGCAAGGTGAAGATCAGCGACTTTCTATTTTATCAGGCGTAAGAGTGACCAATGCTGGCGATACATGGCGCTATCTGCCAGAAAAGTATGTTGGTAAAGAACTTACTCGATATCTTTCAGATGCGATTATTGCGGGTAATATCGACAATGGAACATTTATCTTCCATGGTGATCCGGCAGATTTTCCTTTTGATAACCACAAAGGGTGGTTTCAAGTTTATGCCCCTGTTAAACATGCTACGTTTAAATTTGATAGTGAATGGCCCGCATTATTCGATCTCGATATTAATCTAGATTTTAAAAATGATGGATTATGGATGTCATCGTCAGAAGCGAAAGTAGGTAACGCAACAGCGACAAATTTAAGTGCGGTGATTGAAAGCTATCGACAAGAAAAGATCTTAATTAATGCGAATATTCAAGCAACAGGGGATGAACTAAAAGAGTATTTCTTAGATTCTCAAATGGCGAGCATTGGTCATACGCTTGAAGAACTTAAAGTGGCAGGAAAAATTAATGGCACATTGAAGCTTGATATTCCTTTTGATGGTGATGATGTTGTTGCATCTGGCGAGATAAATTTAAAAAATAATGATGTCACATTGAATTTTATGGATACCACGTTAAAGGGTGTTAGCGGGCAATTTCGTTACCATAATGACAAACTTGAAAGTGATACCTTAACAGCCAATTGGTTTGGCCAGCCACTCGCATTTTCATTTACAAGCCATAATACTACGGATAATTATCAAGTAGATGTAGGCTTAAAAGGCCAATGGGATATTCAAAAAATTCAGGGATTGCCTAGCGATATTCAGCAGAAATTTAGTGGTGTATTCCCATGGAGTGGCAACGTTAATGTTAAGATCCCCGAAAAAGGTGATGTCGATTATCAAGTTGATTTAACAGGGAATATCAATACATTAAAAAGTAAATTAACAGTACCTGAAACTCAAGACTTAAAAAACTCTTCCCCTATTGTGATTTCAGCAAATGGTAATAGTGAAACCTTGACGGTGAATGCTAACGCTGAAAAACAGTGGAAACTTAATAGCCAATGGGGATTAGGCAAACAACTTCGTTTATTACAAGGCAACCTTGTTTCTTCTACTCTCAAATTACCTGAGTTAAGCTCACAACAGCGTTTAACCATTGCTCTTAAGGAACTAGAAGGAGATAAGTGGTTACCGACATTAATCGCGTTTTCATCATTAACACCTTCTGAAAATGCAGTGAGTTTCCCTGATAATGTGCATGTCAGTTTACCCGATTTAAATTTTGCTGGGCAAAAATGGAATAACCCACAAACTGAAATTATGCGAGTTAGTGATGGTGTAAAATTAGCATTTTCGGGAAGCGAATTACGAGGCGATGTATTTATTCCTGAAACATCGGCACCTTGGCAAGTAAATATTAATTATCTCTATTTTAATGGTGCTTCCACTTCTCAAGAAGAAAAACCATTAAAAATGGCAAACACTTCTGATGTGAATGCATTGAAGTTTTCAGTTAAAAACATTCCTTCTATTGATTTTGAGTGCCGAGAATGTTGGGTAAATGGCTTGCTTTTAGGGAGAATTGAAGGCTCGTTAAAACAAAATCAGGGTGCTTTATTTCTAACTGACGGTAAGTTGGAAAATAGCAGCGGTGAATTGTCTGTTAATGGTGTGTGGTCTGAAGATAATGCAGGTAATAATACGACGAAGTTAATAGGTAAATTAAAAGCGGAAGAAATTGATGAAATGGCCGCTTATTTCGGTTTTATTATTCCTATTATCCAGTCCCCACTTTCTGCTGATTTTTCATTACAATGGCGTGATACGCCGTGGAATTTTACTATTGCGAACTTAAATGGTGATATTAAATCTGTTTTAGGCAAAGGACGCATAGAGAAAGTCGATGTAGGACAAGCGGGTAAATTACTACGACTAGTAAGTTTTGACGCGCTTTTACGTAAATTGCAGTTTGATTTTAGAGATACTTTCAGTGAGCATTTTGAATATGATTCGATTAAAAGTGAAATTACGATTAATCAAGGTATTATGAATGCAGAAAGTGTTCGTGTTGATGGTGTTATTGCTGATATTGCGATAAGTGGGAAAGTGGATTTACTTGAACGTAAAATGGATCTACAAGTTGTAGTTACCCCTGAGATTTCAGCTACAGTCGGTGTTGCTACGGCTTTCGCAATAAACCCTATTGCAGGCGCCGCAGTTTTTGCGGCATCAAAAGTTCTGGGACCACTTTGGAGTAAGATTTCAGTTATCCGTTATCATGTGACCGGAACTATGGAACAACCCAAAATTGACGAAGTACTGCGTCAGCTTAAGGAGAATCAGGCGTTATGAAAAAAGTTAATGTCGCACTTTTGCAACTTTGTAGCGGAAAAAATACAAAAAATAATCTGGCGCAAATCGAGCAACAGATTAAGCAATTACCCGATTCAGTGAAGCTGGTATTAACACCTGAAAATGCGTTACTTTTTTCGAACTCTAAAGATTATCATAAACACGCTGAAATTCAGGGTGATGGGCCATTGCAAAATGCAATCGCTAAAATGGCTCAGCGTTACAAAGTGTGGATCTTAGTGGGTTCTATGCCTTTGATTAGTCGAGACTCTTCAGATCAAATTACCAGCAGTAGTTTGGTCTTTGATGATGAAGGCGTTATTCGTGCTCGTTATGATAAAATTCATATGTTTGATGTGAGTATTGACGATGAACAGGGCGAATATAATGAGTCTTCTATTTATCAACGTGGTGAACGCCTAACCGTAGTTGATACCCCTGTCGGAAAATTAGGTTTAACTATCTGTTATGACCTCCGTTTCCCAGGTATTTTCCAAGCATTAAGAGAGAAAGGTGCAGAGATTATTTCTGTACCAGCGGCCTTTACTCGTTTAACGGGAAAAGCACACTGGGAGCCTTTATTACGTGCTCGCGCGATTGAGAATCAGTGTATTATCTTAGCGCCTGCACAAGTGGGTACACATGATACGCGCCGGACTTGGGGTCATACCATGGCGATTGATGGTTGGGGTAAAGTCTTGAAAAAGAACCCTGATGCTGTCAGTGCGCTAACACTCAATGTTGGTGTCGAGAGTTTACACGGTATGCGTGAACAGATCCGGGTCGTGAAACATAACCGCTTTCGCCCGAAACTGACCCACTTAATCAAAAAAGTTAAGGACAAAGAATAATTATGAGTTTAGCTGTTGTCAGCGAAAGTCTGTTGGAAGCAAACAAACTTAGTTTAGATGATTTAGCATCAACACTAGAGCAGCTTGCACAGCGTCAAATTGATTATGGTGATCTTTATTTTCAATCAAGTTACCACGAAGCTTGGATACTTGATGATCAGATTATTAAAGATGGCTCTTATAATATTGATCAAGGGGTTGGTGTCAGAGCAATTTATGGTGAAAAAACCGGTTTTGCTTATGCTGACCAATTAACGCTTAACGCACTGAATCAAAGTGCGCACGCCGCGCGAAGCATTGTTCAGGCTAAGGGTAATGGTCGTATCCATACTTTAGGTGCTATTCAACATTCTCCGCTGTACAGCTTAAATGATCCGTTACAAAGCCTTTCTCGTGAAGAAAAAATTGCACTATTGCATGAAGTAGATAAAGTTGCGCGTGCTGAAGATAAGCGTGTTAAACAGGTTAATGCATCATTAACAGGTGTTTATGAACATGTGCTTGTTGCTGCAACCGATGGCACATTAGCAGCCGATGTGCGTCCTTTAGTTCGTCTTTCTGTCAGCGTGCTGGTGGAAGAAGATGGCAAACGTGAACGTGGTGCAAGTGGTGGTGGTGGTCGCTTTGGT
Organism: Proteus sp. fly-1008; assembly: GCF_040140305.1. Lineage (NCBI taxonomy): Bacteria > Pseudomonadati > Pseudomonadota > Gammaproteobacteria > Enterobacterales > Morganellaceae > Proteus > Proteus sp. fly-1008. The sequence goes on along the minus strand of NZ_JBEEWH010000002.1, from coordinate 341,925 downwards.
TATGACTACTTTTTAATGAAAGTTGACGGTGAAAGCCACGCTGTGACTTATGCGCGTGAAGCGGTGCGGATGGCATTAGTGAATTTATCTGCAATTGCAGCACCAGCTGGAACAATGCCTGTAGTACTAGGTGCAGGATGGCCAGGCGTGTTATTACATGAAGCTGTTGGGCATGGTTTAGAAGGTGACTTCAACCGTCGTGAAACCTCTGTATTTTCAGGCCGCCTTGGTGAAAAAGTCACTTCTGAGCTTTGTACTATTGTCGATGATGGCACAATTGAAGGACGTCGTGGCTCTGTTGCTATTGATGATGAAGGTGTTCCGGGGCAATACAATGTGTTAATCGAAAACGGTATCTTAAAAGGTTATATGCAAGATAAGATGAACGCTCGTTTAATGGGGGTTGCACCGACAGGAAATGGTCGGCGTGAGTCTTATGCACATCTTCCTATGCCTCGTATGACTAATACTTACATGCTGGCGGGTAAATCGTCACCAGAAGAGATTATTGCAAGTGTTGATCGTGGTATTTATGCACCTAATTTTGGTGGTGGTCAGGTTGATATTACATCGGGTAAATTTGTTTTCTCAACATCTGAAGCTTATTTAATTGAAAACGGAAAGATAACAAAACCGATTAAAGGGGCAACGTTGATTGGTTCAGGTATTGAAGCCATGCAACAAGTCTCAATGGTGGGTAATGATCTTGCGTTAGACAAGGGGGTCGGAGTTTGTGGTAAAGAAGGACAAAGCCTACCTGTTGGCGTTGGTCAACCAACCTTGAAGCTGGATAAAATCACGGTAGGTGGTACGGCTTAATTATTGCTATCGTTATTTAGGCGTATTTATTAAACTCCATCAATTGATGGAGTTTTTTATCATGAAGGTGTTAATTTATGGGTAAACGTTTATTACCAGTTATTATTGTTATTGCTGTTTTATTTGGTGTTCTTTATAAGGGCTTGCTTCCCGAAAGTGAAACATCAGTATCTTCATCGTCAATTTCTATTCCACCATCATCTAGCAATAGCACCAATAAACCGGCACAAATTCCACTGTCTATCGATGAAAAAACGCAAGCTAGTGCAGTGGCTAATTATTTACAACGTCATCAACAACTACCTGATTTTTATCTCACTAAAAAACAAGCAAGAGAAAAGGGCTGGAATGCAAAAGCAGGTAATTTGTGTGAAGTATTACCAGGAAGGGCTATTGGTGGCGATCGCTTTATGAACCGTGAAAAACAGTTACCCGAAGAAGCGGGACGTCAGTGGTATGAAGCCGATGTAAATTATCAATGTGGTCATCGAGGTAGTGATAGATTGCTCTATTCGAATGACGGGCTAATTTATGTCACCACGGATCATTATCGTACAATGACAAAAGTGGCTCCTTAATGAAACAGGTTATTTTTGATTTTAAGATGCTGGCAGATAGAGATGCCTTTTATCGGGATTTTGCATTGCAATTTCAGTTAGATGAACATTTTGGTAATAACTTAGATGCATTATGGGATGTGTTAATGGGAGAAATTGAATTACCAGTAAAAATCATTTTTAAGCATTTACCTCATCATTCTAGTGATTTTCAGCCTTTAGTTGAGTTAATGCAAGATGCACAAAACGAACTAGGTAAAGCATTATTGAGCTTTAGTTGTGAGCATAAAAATCAAAAATAGCAAAGTATAGAAACAGACACCTGAAAATCGCAGTCGTAATATCGTTTTACACTGCGTTTTCAGGAGGATCAGGTTTTATGCTGATTCTGATAAATCTTTTAGATATTGAAATAATAAGCGAAATGATTTTGGTGGTTTATTTGCTTCTTTCTCTTTTTTAGCATTACGAATAAGTGTACGTAATTGCTGGCGATCAGCCATTGGGTAAAGAGCGACGACTTCTTCAATCACCTCATTGCCACCTTCGACAAGGCGAATTCGCAGATCTTCTAATTTATGGAGCACTAAGATCTGTTGGTTGTGGCGGTTTTTTAGTTTATCAAGCGCTTGGCGGATCGGATCTTCATCCACATTGCGCAGTAATTTTCCGATATATTGAATTTGGCGACGGCGCGCTTCACGCTGTACTTTTTGTGCTAATTGAATAGAGGCTAATAATTTCTCATCTAATGGCACACGCTCTAATTCTTGCGCACTTAATTCCACTAATTCAGTGCCTAGTTTTTTGAGCGCTTCAGCATCACGTTTAATTTCGCTTTTGCTGACCCAGATAATTTCTTCCTCCTCTTCCTCTTCTGACGAAGTATCGTCAAATTCAGGATTGAGGTAATGCCACTCTTCAGGCTGCTTTGCCATAATAAAAATTCCTGTTGCAGAGTAAGCCGGGAGTGTGATTTGGTGAATGACCAAAAGCCCGACGGGTGATAACATTCATATATCTTCTATTGTAACTGGGAAAATCGCTTGTTGACCACCTGTCAATTGATTTACTTTGCTAAAAATAAGTAAAAAGTGGAGTTCTCCTTAGGAAAAATGGTTCTCAATGAATAATTCAGATCAGGTAAAACAGCTTGAAGACGCCGTCTCGCTTGCATTGGAGCTGGCGGAAAAACTGTGTGACAGTGCAGAAGTTGCTATTAATAAATCCACAGGTATTAGTGTTAGTACACGTTATGGTGAAGTTGAAAATGTTGAATTTAACAGTGATGGCGCATTAGGCATTACTGTTTATCAACAACAACGCAAAGGCAGTGCTTCTTCTACCGATTTAAGTCCTGATGCGATTAAACGTGCAGTACAAGCTGCGGTGGATATTGCGCGCTATACTTCAGTTGATCCTTATGCAGGCCCAGCTGATAAAGAGTTATTAGCGTTTGATGCACCTTTCCTTGATCTATACCATCCAACTGATGTGACTGCAGATAAGGCAATAGAGCTGGCTTCAAGAGCAGAAAAAGCAGCATTAGACAGTGATAGCCGAATTATTAATACCGAAGGGGGCAGTTTTAATAGCCACAGTGGAACTCGTGTATTTGGAAATAGTCTTGGCTTATTAAAAAGCTATTCATCTTCGCGTTATTCGATGTCGAGTTGTGTGATTGCTCGTGATGGTGAAGATATGGAGCGCGATTACGCTTATACCATTAGCCGTCGTTTTGATGATCTAGCATCTCCTGAATGGGTAGGGCAGGAATGTGCCCGTCGTACTTTATCACGTCTCGCCCCTCGTAAACTCCCAACCATGAAAGCCCCTGTTATTTTTGCGGCTGATGTTGCGACAGGTATTTTTGGTCATTTAGTTGCGGCAATTAGCGGTAGTATGATTTACCGTGAATCTTCTTGCCTACTAGATAGTTTGGGCAAACAAATTTTCCCTCAATGGCTCAATATTCAAGAGCGTCCTCACTTAATGAGAGGTTTGGCATCAACACCATTTGATAGCGAAGGTGTGCGCACAACCGATGCCGACATTATTAAAGATGGTATTTTACAAGAGTGGCTATTAACTACTTATTCAGCAAGAAAGTTAGGTTTAAAAAGTAATGGCCATGCTGGTGGTATTCATAACTGGTATATACCAGGACAAGGTCTATCATTTGATGCACTGTTAAAAGAGATGGGAACAGGGTTAGTTGTTACGGAATTGATGGGGCAAGGTGTCAGTACCGTGACGGGTGATTATTCTCGTGGTGCAAGCGGTTTTTGGGTTGAGAATGGTGAAATTCAATATCCTGTTAGTGAGGTGACTATTGCCGGCAATTTAAAAGATATGTGGGCAAATATTGCTACTATAGGTGATGATATTGAGATGCGTAGTAATGTTCAGTGTGGATCGTTGTTATTACCAGAAATGAGTATTGCAGGTGAGTAAATTTTAGATACTCCTCACAACCTTTAATCTCAGCCCGCAATGGGCTGAGATACCGCGTTTATCTGTGTGCTTTTCAATTTGAGAAGATAAAAATAAGACGCGAACCATCAGCTCTGTTTAACGGTGTAATTCACCAGCAGCTTCAGGTTGGTATAAAATTTCTAATACTTTAACCTTAGTTTCAAGGCCATTAGGCAGCTTCCAACTGATCTCGTCACCAATTGCTAAACCCAGTAGCGCAGCACCCATTGGTGCCATGACTGAAAGTTCAGTGGTGCTGTCTTTTAATGAAGCGGGATACACTAAAGTACGAGTACGCTCTTCATTGTTTTTTAAGTCCATAAAGCGGACTTTGCTGTTCATTGTGACAATGTTAGCAGGGATATCAGCTGGTGTAACAATGTCAGCACGATCTAATTCTTCATTCAAGGCTTCAGCAATAGGGCTATCTGCAAAGGCAGGTTGCTCTAGCAATGAATCTAAACGTTCAGCATCAAGTTCGTTGATGATAATTGTTGGCTTTGTCATACCACACTCCAATTTATTCCAATGCAAAACAACACCCCCACGGGGAAGGTGGGGGTGTTGTTAAACTCATATAAGTGATAATAGGCGGTTCTGTATAAAAAAGAAAGAGACCATGATCACAGTCTCTTTCGGGTTATTTAGTTAAGAAATGCTAATCTATTGTTTTCTATTACGATTATTCTTCATCAAACCCAGATTCAAATAATGCAATAATAGCATCAATAGCTTCATTTTCGTCACAACCTGTCACTTCTATATCAATTTGACTGCCTTGCTCTGAATCTAACATCAGCATAGCAATCACACTATCAGCTTGCGCTTCAACCCCTTCGCTATTGCGTAAAATTACTGTTGATTGAAATGTTTTCACTAAATCAAACAACTTCATCGCCGGCCTTGCATGCATGCCGAGTCGATTTTTTATCGCAACTTGTCGGTATTGGGTCATTTACGTTTTTCTAGTGTTCTGTGTCGTGATTGTACGTTTTTCCCTCTGGAACGGAAATAGTCGGCAAGTTGTTCTGCAACATAAACAGAACGGTGTTTACCACCCGTACAACCAATCGCAACCGTCAAGTAGCTACGGTTATTGGTTTCTAACATCGGTAACCAGAGTTCAAGATAGCTTCTGGTTTGATAAATAAAATTATGAACTTCGGTGTGCCTATCTAAAAATGCCGCAACAGGGCGATCGAGGCCTGTCATCGGACGCAGCTTTGGATCCCAATGTGGGTTTGGTAAGAAACGCACATCAAAAACATAATCTGCATCAATAGGGATACCATGCTTAAATCCAAAGGATTCAAAGACCATAGTCAATTCACGCTCACGCTTACCTAGTAAGCGAGTACGTAACATTTCTGCTAGCTCATGAACTGACATTTCTGACGTATCAATGATGAGATCTGCGCGTGATCGTAATGGCTCAAGCAGATCACTTTCGGTATCAATTGCCACTTCTAATGAAAGGTTTTTGGTCGAAAGTGGGTGCAAGCGTCGTGTATCACTATAACGACGAATTAAAGTATTTCTATCTGCGTCTAAAAATAAGAGTTGTGGAGAATATTCAGCGGGTAAACTTTCCAGCGCTTTTTCGAAGATCTCCGGCGACTCTGGCATATTTCGGACATCAATACTGACTGCGGCAGCAGAAGCATCACGTTCAGCCAGTGTTTTTGCGAGCTCAGGTAAAAGATCAACAGGCAAGTTATCAACACAATAAAATCCCATGTCTTCAAGCGCACGCAAAGCGACTGACTTACCTGAACCAGAGCGTCCGCTGACTATCATCAGCACCATGAGGTAGCTCCCCTATAATTTCCCAGTGATGAATATCATTCCACTGTATGCTATTCGCGTCCCAACAAACCCGTAGGGGTTATTCTGTGATAATCTGATAAAGCTCTTCATCACTTTGTGCGGAGCGTAGTCGGCGGCATAAGTTTTTGTCTGCCAACTGTTTTGCAATCAAAGACAGTGTGTGTAAATGTTCCTTGCACTGTGTTGCAGGAACGAGTAATGCGAACAACAAATCGACAGGTTGATTATCAATAGCGTCGAAGGCAATAGGTTCGCTTAGGTGAAGAAACACACCAACTACTTTTTCTGTTTCATCACTTTCAATACGTCCATGAGGGATAGCTAAACCACCCCCAATCCCTGTTGTACCGACTTTTTCACGCGTCAGTAAGGCTTCAAATATCAGTGTTTCGGGTAAATTAAGTGCTTTTGCCGCATTTTCACTGATAATTTCTAACGCGCGCTTTTTACTCGTGCAATGTACATCATTATGTGTACATGCCAGAGAAAGTACGTCGCTAATATTCATCTTTGTATCGTTGTTCATTGTCTTATTCACTTAGACCAGCAAACCAGATGCCACAAAGTGACACCTGGTTTTTTGTTACTGATATTGATTAGGCGTTGGCTTGAACCGAGTCATAAACAACGCAGTAACTTCGCCGATTGTATCCCCATTTCGTAATGGGAAATGAATTAATGTTGTCTCAGTTTATCTTTGTGTTTGGTTAATTGACGAGCCAGTTTATCCATTAATCCATCAATTGCTGCGTACATATCTTCTGCTTCAGCAGAGGCATGTAATTCACCGCCATTAACTTGAATGGTCGCTTCAGCGATTTTATTCACTTTCTCGACTTTCAGGATAACCTGAACGTTATTAATTTTGTCAAAGAACTGAGGTAATTTCGCGCTTTTTGCTTTGACGGTATCACGCAGAGCATCAGTTAATTCAATGTTATGACCAGTGATTTGAAGTTCCATAGTGTCTTCCTTCTCAATTATGCTCAAACCAACTCTTTGCGTTGATTTGAAGGCGGGATGGATAATGACTCTCTATATTTCGCAACAGTGCGTCGAGCAACTTGTATACCAAGTTCTGCGAGCATATCAGCCAGTTTACTATCACTAAGTGGTTTCGCTGGATTTTCTGCTGCGATTAGTTTCTTCACTAAAGCCCTGATTGCTGTTGAAGAGGCCTCGCCTCCGCTATCAGTATTCACATGGCTAGAGAAAAAATACTTCAATTCGAAAATTCCTCTTGGGCAATGCAAAAATTTTTGCGTTGTCACTCGAGAAATGGTGGATTCGTGCATTTCAACCTGTTCAGCGATATCCGCTAACACAAGGGGTTTCATATGCTCTTCACCCAATTCGAAAAATGCCTGCTGTGTGTCAACAATGCAATGAGCGACTTTTAATAATGTCTCATTACGGCTTTCTAAACTTTTTATCAGCCATTTGGCTTCTTGTAAATTGTCACGAATAAATTTTCCGTCGCTCTCATTTTGAGTCGATTGACCCAATGCAGCATAGGTTTCATTTATGCGTAGGCGAGGAATGCTATCTGTATTTAACTCAACTTGCCAGCGTTCACCTGATTTTTTTACCAGTATATCTGGGATAACATACTCTGACTCGCCTGTATCAATACTTAATCCAGGTTTAGGGTCAAGTGATTGAATTATTTCAATAACCGATTTTAATGTCTCTTCACGTAATTTCGTTTGACGCATCAATTGGCGAAAGTCGCGATTACCTAATAATTCTAAATGTTGGCTAATGACCAACTGTGTTTCTTTTAGATAAGGGGTATCTGTTGAAAAAGCAGAAAGCTGAATCAAAAGACACTCTTTTAAATCACGCGCAGCAACGCCAATAGGATCAAAGCGTTGAATACGTTTTAATACGGCTTCAACTTCATCAAGCTCTATCTCATCATCGCCCATTCCAAGCAGGATGTCATCTGTTGTAACAGTTAAATATCCTGTTTCATCAACTGCATCTATAATACTTATGGCAATGGCTCTGTCTGTTTCTGTAAACGGAGTGAGTTCAGCTTGCCATGTCAGATAATCTTGTAATGAAGCTGTTGTTTCACCTTGATACAGTGGGAGTTCATCATCCATATAGTCATTACTGGTACCAGAAGGTGTGCCCGCGGTGTAGATCTCTTCCCATTGGGTATCTAATGGGAGATCGTCAGGCATCTCTTTTTGTTCTAAAGCATCCAGTGTATCGAGCTCTTCAACTTCGTTTTCAGTTGTTGTTTCTGTTGTAGAGTCAGATTGATTTTCTGTATGAGAGGCATCATCTGAAACGGGATCTTGTTGATCGTCGTCTTGTTCGAGAAGAGGGTTGGATTCAAGCGCTTGCTGAATTTCTTGTTGTAATTCAAGCGTCGAAAGTTGCAACAAACGAATAGCCTGTTGTAGCTGTGGCGTCATTGCCAATTGCTGACTGAGACGAAGTTGCAGACTTTGTTTCATAATGATGCGATGAGTCCTTGGCTGTTGTCATCCATGACAGAGTAAAAGTGAATCTAAGATTACAGGCGGAAGCCTTCACCTAAGTAAACACGTTTAACTTGCTCATTTTCAAGAATTTCTTCTGGTGAACCATGAGCAATAAGATGACCTTGGCTGACAATATAGGCTCGTTCGCACACATCTAATGTTTCACGAACATTATGGTCAGTAATCAGTACACCTAATCCATAATCACGTAGATGTTGGATGATCTTTTTAATGTCCAATACTGAGATTGGGTCAACACCAGCAAAAGGTTCATCTAATAAAATGAATTTAGGGTTTGCGGCTAACGCGCGTGCAATTTCAACTCGACGGCGTTCACCCCCTGATAATGATTGCCCTAAGCTGTTACGCAAATGGCTCACATTGAACTCTTCTAATAGCTCTTCTGCTCGATCTTTTCGTTGTTCTGGTGTTAAATCATGGCGAATTTCTAAAATTCCCATAATGTTGTCATAAACGCTTAACCGTCTAAAAATAGAGGCTTCTTGAGGTAGATAGCCTATTCCTTTACGCGCACGTTCATGTAACGGTAACAGAGTGATGTCTTCATCATCAATAGTAATACTACCTGCATCACGAGCGACAATGCCGACAACCATATAGAATGTTGTTGTTTTACCGGCACCATTAGGGCCAAGTAAGCCTACAATTTCACCTGAATTAACGTTCAGGCTAACATCACCGACAACGGTGCGTCCTTTGTATGCTTTTGCTAAATTTTCAGCTTTTAACAGCGCCATAAAGTGTTACTTACCTTTGTTGTTAGCACCAGTACCTTTCTCTTGCAACTGGGAAGGCAGTAAAACAGTGGTAACTTGTTTACCTTTACCGCTAAATGCTTCCATTTGCTGAGTTGGGACGAGATAAGTGATCTTATCACCAGTGATATTACTGTCTAATTGTTCAAGATAGGCTTTACCCGTTAAGGTCATTAATTCTTTATCCATTTCATAGGTCATTTTATCGCCACGACCTTTGATTGGTTTGCCATCATCTTGTAACTGATAAAAAGTTACGGGATTACCGAATGCTTCAATGATGATTTTTTTAGAGTCGCCACCTGGGCGTGTAACAACGACTTTATCAGCACGAATATCGATAGATCCTTGTTTAATCACAACATTTTGTGTAAATGTTGTGATGTTTTTCTCTAGATCAAGCGACTGTTTTTCTGAATTGACAACAATAGGCTGTTGCGTGTCATCTTTAAGCGCCATCGCAGGTACACTTATTGCTAATAATGTACCGATAATCAGTGTATTACGGATTTTTTGATTCATTAGGGATCTCATAATAGGTGTTTACCTTTTCAATCAGCTCTGCGTGTTTCTCGCGCAGATTGCCTCGCATTTTTAAGCCGACTGATTTCAGTCCGACGCCGATAATAGTCACTTCATCATCAGAGGAAACATCCTGTGTATCCAAATTTGCGATAGCATTATCTGTGCTTATTCTCTGTAATTGAGAATCATCATTTAAGCTATCAATCTGAACATCGCCATAAAGATAGAGCATTTTACTGTTGGTTAGCTTGGCTTTATTGGCGCGTACGGTCCATGTTGCATCCCCTGCCGGCGAATAAGTGGTTAAGACAGGGTTAGTAAACCATGTAAACTTTTGCTGAGCATAGTTTTTGACATCATCAGCAACGAGTTTATATCCAAGTATACCTGTTGGCTCATAAACAAAAGATATCGATGATTTAGATTGATAAGTTGGTTGACCATCATCAACAACTTCACCATCACCGAATTCAGTGTTGTTAGTATAGTTCCAGCCAATTAGCCCAAGGGCGATAATTGCAAGAATTAAGGTAAACCAGGATTTTAATTTATTCATTCTGTGTCGTTATACGTTAAATCGAAAGACCTTTAGCTTCATCAAGCCGGCCTTGAGCTAAAAGGATTAAATCACATAATTCTCGTACTGCACCACGTCCACCCATAATGCGAGTAACATAGTCCGCCCGAGGTGTGAGTAATGGATGCGCATCGGCAACCGCGACGGAGAGTCCGACTTTTTCCATTACAGGTAAATCTATTAGGTCGTCACCAATATAGGCCGTTTGTTCATGTTTAAGGTTTAGTGTATCTAACAGTTGTTGATACGCCAAAAGCTTATTATGCTGACCTTGGTAAAGATATGTAATGCCAAGGGTTTTAGCACGATCTTCTAACAGTTTAGATTGACGACCTGTAATGATAGCAACCTCAATACCTGATGTAAGCAAACAACGAATACCATATCCATCACGGACATTAAAAGCTTTTAACTCTTCGCCATTATTGCCCATGTAAATGAGTCCGTCCGACATCACACCATCAACGTCACAAATCAGCAATTGGATTTTTTCTGCTTTTTTGATGACTTGCTCGCTTACTTCACCATAACAAGTTTCTATCATTGTATTCATTTTTATCCTTCGAACGTTATGACTAGCTTATACAACACCGGCTTGTAGTAAATCATGCATATGTAAAACACCTAACAGAATATCACTATCTTGTTCTGTTACTAACAGCGAGGTGATATGTTTTGCTTGCATTAAATTTAGCGCTTCAACGGCTAAACAATCAGGGCGAATACGAATGCCTCCTCTTGTCATCACATCAGAGATTTTGGCATTGTTAAGATCAATTCCTAAATCAAATATGCGTCGTAAGTCACCGTCAGTAAAGATACCGTTAATTAACATACTATCATCGCAGATTACCGTCATACCTAATTTTTTACGGGTAATCTCAACAAGTGCTTCGCGTAACGTCGCGTCTTTAGTAACACGAGGGATATCAGCATCTTTATTCATTAAGTCACTCACATGAAGGAGTAATTTACGACCTAACGCACCACCTGGATGAGAAAGGGCAAAATCTTCAGCAGTAAAGCCTCGAGCACGTAAAAGTGCGATAGCCAGTGCATCGCCCATCACTAATGTTGCTGTTGTACTTGTTGTGGGAGCAAGCCCTAAAGGACAGGCTTCTTTAGGAACTTTGATACAAAGATGAATATCAGACGCTTTCCCCATTGTACTTTGAGGAGTGCGTGTCATACAAATCAGTGTTATTTGTTTGCGTTTCAGAACCGGAATAAGGGCAAGGATCTCACTGGCTTCACCAGAATTTGAAATCGCTAGAACAATATCTTTTTCTGTGACCATACCTAAATCGCCATGACTTGCTTCACCGGGATGAACAAAAAAAGAAGGTGTTCCTGTACTGGCAAATGTTGCAGCAATTTTATGCCCAATATGGCCAGATTTACCCATACCCATCACAATCACTCGACCTTGGCAGTGAAAAATTTTTTCACAGGCAAGCGTAAAATCATCGTTGATATATTGTTCTAGTTCAGCTAACCCATCACGTTCAATATGAAGGACTTTTTTGCCCGCTTGCTGAAAATCAAACTCGGTCATTTTTTTGTACCATTTATTTTAGGTTAAGAGAGAATGTGCAACGCACAACACCGTAATATAAACAATAAAGCAAACTAATAAGAATATCCCTTTTCCTCGATTTAGGCGTCGTTTTCGCCCTAAGGAAAAGATAGAAAACAATAAACTAGCCACCCCAAGTACAGCAAAACTAAAATAAAATGTGTTGATATTAAATGTACTTGGTGAAAGTAATGCTGGCATTCCTAACACAAATGTTAGGTTAAAAATATTAGCACCTATAATATTTCCTAAAGCTAATTCATTTTCACGTCTTAGCGCTGCAACAATGGTTGTTGCTAATTCAGGTAGGCTTGTTCCAATAGATAGCAAGGTTAAACCAACAAAAAAACCACTAAGATGATACTGTTGCATTAGAATAAAGACATTATCTAATATCATTTGAGTCGCAACTGGGATAATCAGTAAGGCAATAACGACCCAGAAAAGAGCAACTGAATTACGAGGATTTGTCTGTAATTCAAAACGGGTTAAGGTTTCTAATGGTAATACATGGCGCTCTTGTGTGAGTGTTTTATGCATCGTTTTTATCATGAGAAAGATAGATGCAAAGCCAATAAAAAAGAGCAAAGTACCTTCTCTAAGCCCTAGGTTCCCACTAGATAAAATAATCCCCACAAGCATGATGACGATAATCATCAATGGAAGCTCTTTTTTCAGTACCGCAGACTGTATGTTCATGGGGTAGATCATCGCCCCAATGCCCGCAATAAGAAGAAGATTAGTGAGTGTAGAACCAATCGCAGTACCAATAGCAATGTCAGGTAAATTATGAACCGAGGCATCGGTAGAAACAAAAAGCTCAGGTAATGATGTGCCAGTGCCTACAATCAAAATACCGATAACGGCGGGTGGAATTTTTAACGATTGCGCAAAAACGCTCGCACCATAGACTAATCGGTCTGATGCATAAACAAGTAGCATCAATCCAAAAATTAAAAGAGACAAAGTAATCAACATGCCATCAGTTTTCCGACAATGAGCAAGTAAAGAAAGAAAAAACCAATAAGACAGGGCTGATAAAAAAACATATTGTCAAAAGGTTTTGCTAATTCACCATATTTTGACTAGCCAAGCACGAAAAGTAAAATTAACCGTGCACTATTTTGCTAAATAGTGGTGATTTCTTTGTAACATAACGAATGACCTGCCAAAATAGCGTAAAAATTTGTTTATGCAGACAGGCTTGAGGATGTTTTATTCATGAACGCACAATCTGACAATCTAATTGAAGTGCGCAATATGAACTTCACTCGAGGTAGTAGGAAGATCTTTTCTGAGATTAACCTTGTTGTACCTAGAGGGAAAGTGACTGCAATTATGGGCCCTTCAGGGATTGGTAAAACAACTTTATTACGCCTTATGGGAGGGCAAATTCTTCCTGATAGCGGTGAAATTTGGTTTGATGGCGATAATATTCCGGCGCTATCACGTTCTGCGTTGTATCACGCAAGAAAGAAAATGAGTATGCTTTTTCAGTCTGGTGCCCTTTTTACCGACATGAATGTATTTGAAAATGTAGCCTTTCCGCTAAGAGAGCATACAAATTTACCTGAAGCGCTTATACGTACAACGGTGATGATGAAGCTTGAAGCTGTGGGTTTACGTGGAGCTGCAAGTTTAATGCCTTCTGAATTATCAGGCGGTATGGCTCGAAGAGCAGCATTAGCCAGAGCTATTGCGCTTGATCCTGAATTAATTATGTTTGATGAACCTTTTGTTGGGCAAGATCCTATCACTATGGGCGTACTTGTTAAGCTGATTGATGAGTTAAATCATGCACTCGGAGTGACGTGTGTTGTGGTTTCTCATGATGTGCCTGAAGTGTTGAGCATTGCCGATTACGCTTATATTGTAGCGGAGCAAAAAGTTATTGCTCAAGGTAGTGCAAAAGAATTACAAGACAACCCAGATAGGCAAGTCAGACAGTTTTTAGATGGAATTGCTGATGGCCCTGTACCTTTCCGTTTTCCTGCGGGAGATTATCAGGACGACCTATTAGGACGAGGAAATTAGTACGTGGTAAATTTATTAGCTCGTATTGGCGCTAGAGCGTTAGCGATTTTTGCAACATTCGGTAGAGCTGGCATTATGCTCTTTCGTGCATTAGTCGGTAAACCAGAATTCCGTAAACAGTGGCCTCTTTTAATGAAGCAACTGTATAACGTCGGCGTTCAATCCTTATTAATTATCATGGTGTCTGGTCTATTTATTGGCATGGTGCTGGGATTACAAGGTTATCTTGTACTGACAACATTTAGTGCTGAAGCCAGTCTTGGCATGATGGTGGCTCTCTCATTGTTACGAGAATTGGGTCCTGTGGTAACCGCATTATTATTTGCAGGCCGAGCAGGTTCCGCATTAACAGCGGAAATCGGTTTAATGAAAGCCACAGAACAAATTTCCAGTTTAGAAATGATGGCAGTCGATCCTTTACGGCGAGTCGTTGCTCCCCGTTTTTGGGCCGGTTTAATTAGCATGCCATTGCTTTCACTTATTTTTGTTGCCATCGGTATTTGGGGTGGTGCCATTGTTGGTGTGGATTGGAAAGGGATCGATGAAGGCTTTTTCTGGGCATCTATGCAAGGTGCCGTTGAATGGCGATTAGATTTAGTGAATTGCTTTATTAAGAGTGTCGTTTTTGCCATTACCGTCACTTGGATAGCGCTCTTTAACGGGTATGACGCAATCCCAACATCAGAAGGGATTAGCAGAGCAACAACACGTACTGTTGTTCATTCATCGTTAGCCGTATTGGGTTTAGATTTTGTGCTAACAGCACTGATGTTTGGGAACTAAGTCATGCAAAGTAAAAAAATTGAAGTTTGGGTTGGTCTATTTGTTCTGATTGCGCTAGCCGCTGTGATTTTCTTATGCCTAAAAGTGGCTGATATTAAAGAAATGGGTAATCAACCGACTTATCGTGTTTATGCCAGCTTCGGTAATATTGGCGGGCTAAAAGAACGTTCCCCAGTTAAGATTGGTGGTGTGGTGATTGGCCGTGTTTCTTCTATCACCTTAAAAGAAGAAGATGAAGGGAACTATCGCCCTGAAGTCGCGCTCGATATTTTGAGTCTTTATGACCACATTCCAGAAAGTAGCTCATTGTCTATTCGTACATCTGGTTTATTAGGTGAGCAGTTCCTTGCATTGAATTTAGGTTTTTATGATGAAGCATTAGATTCTACTCTGCTCAAAGACGGAGGACGGATCACCAATACCAATTCAGCAATGGTACTAGAGGATCTTATCGGTCAGTTCCTTTATAAAACAGGGGATGGTGATGGTTCAGCAAAATCTGAATCTGACTCGACGGAAGAACATCCAGCATTACCTTAATCATTAATTCTTATAGGATGTATTTATACATTTTATTAGGTAAAGCATCCTATTATTAAAACCTTTTTAGGAGAGCGAAAGTATGTTTAAACGCTTATTGATGGTCGCACTGTTAGTCATTACACCTTTTGCGATGGCTGTAGATAAAACCAATCCATACACATTGATGGAAGATGCCGCACAAAAGACGTTTACTAAATTAAAAAATGAACAGCCTGAAATTCGTAAAAACCCTGAAGTTTTACGCCAAATTGTTCAACAAGAATTATTGCCATATGTACAAATTAAATATGCAGGTGCATTAGTATTAGGGCCTCATTATCGTACTGCAACACCTGCTCAACGCGATGCATATTTTACTGCATTTGAAGCGTATCTTGCTCAAGTATATGGTCAAGCATTAGCGATGTATGAAGGACAAGAATACCGTATTGAGCCTGCAAAACCGTTCGCAGATAAAACAAACCTCACTATTCGCGTTACCATTATTGATAAAAATGGTCGCCCACCTGTTCGTCTTGATTTTCAATGGCGCAAAAATAGTAAAACAGGTGAATGGCAGGCTTATGACATGATTGCGGAAGGTGTCAGCATGATCACCACAAAACAGAATGAGTGGTCAGATATTTTAAATTCTAAAGGTGTCGATGGTTTAACAAAACAGTTAGAAATTAGTGCCAAAACGCCAATCACACTGGATGAGAAAAAATAAGATGTCATCCTCGTTAAATTGGGAAAAAAAGGGCGATATCCTTTTTTTTCAAGGAACGTTAGATCGCGAAACGTTATTACCTGCTTGGCAACAACGTAAAGCATTATTAGCAGATATCAATATTATTGATATTTCGGCATTGAGTCATATTGATTCAACAGGATTGGCGCTTTTTGTTCACCTAAAAGCAGAGATGGAAGCACAACATCGCCAATTTATTATTCAAGGTGTGAGTGAGCGTTTTCAGACTCTCATTACTCTCTATGATCTTGATGAAATTATGAATATTGCCTAATACGGGTTTTAAGTAAAAGCGATTAAAACGCCCCCTTCATGATACTTTTATCATTAAGGGGGTTTTTGATGGTTTAAGAGTAGGGCGGATTCCATTAGGATAGACGACTGATTATTATTTTAACGTTGAGATTGAGCAATTATGGATACAAATGAAATCAAACAAGTATTAATGGGCAGCCTGTCTTTAGATGAAGTCATCGTTAACGGTGATGGTAGTCATTTTCAAGTTGTCGTTGTTGGCGCTATGTTTGAGGGAATGAGCAGAGTAAAACAGCAACAAACCATTTATGCCCCTTTGATGGAATATATCGCAGATAACCGTATTCACGCTTTGTCTATTAAAGCCTACACACCTGAAGAGTGGAAGAGGGATCGTAAGCTTAACGGGCTTTGATTCAGTAGGTATACAGCGTACAGCAAAATAAAAAAGAGAGTTCTACAGATGGATAAATTTAGAGTACAAGGACCAACCTGTTTATCAGGTGAGGTCACTATTTCAGGCGCGAAAAACGCCGCATTGCCAATCCTGTTCGCTGCGATCCTTGCCGAAGAGCCAGTAGAATTAACCAATGTTCCTAAGTTAAAAGATATTGATACAACGATTAAATTACTTAATCGCTTAGGAACCAATGTTGAACGTAACGGCTCTGTTTTCGTTGATGCTCGTAACATTAATGAATTTTGCGCTCCTTACGAATTAGTAAAAACCATGCGTGCTTCTATTTGGGCTTTAGGTCCGCTGGTGGCGCGTTTTGGTCAAGGTCAGGTTTCTTTACCCGGTGGTTGTGCCATTGGTGCTCGTCCTGTTGATCTTCATATTACTGGTTTAGAGCAATTAGGCGCTGAAATCACTCTTGATGAAGGTTATGTAAAAGCTCGTGTTGATGGGCGTTTAAAAGGCGCACATATCGTCATGGATAAAGTGAGCGTGGGCGCCACTATCACTATTATGACTGCAGCAGTGTTAGCCGAAGGCAAAACCATCATTGAGAATGCGGCAAGAGAGCCTGAAATTGAAGATACTGCCAACTTCCTTAATACATTAGGCGCCAAAATCAGCGGTGCAGGTACAGACAGTATTACTATCGAAGGTGTAGAACGCCTTGGTGGTGGTACTTATCAAATTCTACCTGATCGTATTGAAACAGGTACTTTTTTAGTTGCTGCTGCTGTTTCTCGTGGTCGCGTTGTTTGTCGTAATGCAAAGCCAGATACATTAGATGCTGTGTTGGCAAAATTACGTGAAGCGGGTGCAGATATAGAAGTGGGTGAAGATTGGATAAGCCTTGATATGCATGGTAAACGCCCTAAAGCAGTAACCTTACGTACAGCGCCACATCCAGGTTTCCCAACTGATATGCAAGCACAATTTAGCCTTTTAAACTTAGTTGCTGAAGGCGCAGGAATGATCACAGAAACCATTTTTGAAAATCGCTTTATGCACATTCCTGAGTTAATTCGCATGGGGGCTCACGCTGAAATAGAAAGTAATACTGTGTTATGCCATGGTGTTGAAAAACTTTCAGGCGCACAAGTGATGGCTACGGATTTACGTGCTTCTGCAAGTTTAGTCCTTGCGGGCTGTATCGCTGAAGGCACCACTATTGTTGATCGTATTTATCATATCGATCGTGGGTATGAAAATATTGAAGCTAAATTACAAGGATTAGGGGCGAAAATAGAACGTTTACGCGCTAATGACTAATCTATTTTAGTTATCTTTCTTAACCATTTAAAACCATAGTGCATTGTTGTGCTATGGTTTTTTTTTGCGCATTATTTCAATAGAACTCTCAATAGAATAGGATAATTCATAAGGTATTTCTTTCGTGGCAAGATACAGTAAGAAAAATAGGCCCGTTTTAGAAAAAACGCTATGAGCTGAATGAAAGGAACAAATATGCAGGTAACAAGGAAACAAGAATATCTTATTCGCCAAGCGCTTGATAAATGGCGGCAATCTGGTGAGATTTCAGAGCAAGAACATCAGCAACTAGGAAGTACATTGCAACGCATCCCTTTTGATTGGAAAAGGTTGAGTCGTTACGCGTTTTGGATAGCGATTGTGTGCTTGATTATTGCTGTTGGCAGTATCTTTAGTGACAGCGCATTAGTTTATTATCTAATTGGAATTTTTAGTGTTTCTGAAATTATGCGCGTGATATCTCCAGCACTTATTGCCTGCATACTTTATCTTTGGGGATTTAAACGTCAGCGAAAAGAAACACAATGGCACTATAGTACCGAATTTATTCTTTTTTTAGGTGTAATGTTTACCGCTATTTTTCTTTGGCAACTCGGTGAGTTACTGGATACAGGAAGTGGCCATATTGCACCTCTCTTTTTAATTGGTTGTGTGATTTATGGTGTGATTGGTTTTATCAGTCGTTCATCATTGGTGTGGTTATTTTTCTTATTGATGTTAGGGAATTGGTTTGGCGCTGAGACAGGTTATATGTCAGGTTGGGGCGCTTATTGGTTAGGGATGAACTATCCTATCCGATTTGTTCTCTTTGGCGCAGTGTTATTAGCAGGCTGTTATTTCTTACAGAATGTGTTGTTACACCGTCGTTTATTTACTATGACAAAAATAATGGGACTTACTTATCTTTTTATTGTGTTATGGATAATGTCTATTTTCGGCAATTACGATCCTGATACTTGGTATCGTACTTCAAGTGCGAATTTGTTACCTTGGGCACTGTTATTTGGTGTTGTTTCCGTTATTTGTATCTATATCAGTCTTAAAACCGATGATGGCATGTTAAGAGGCTTTGGCCTGACATTCCTAGGTATTAATCTTTACACTCGTTTTTTTGAATATTTCTGGGATAGCTTACATAGTGCTATTTTCTTCTTTATTCTAGCTATTTCATTGATTCTAATTGGACGAAAAGCGGAAAAAATTTGGCATGCTGTTGAACATAATTCACTAGCGAGTAAACCGAATAAAAATGAATAAAATTTCACTTTATTCGTTATTGTAATAGGAGATTACTTTGATAGAGAAACGCAGTTGTCACCTTCCTCTTGAAGTGAGTTGTGTCGCTTGTCATTATTTTGTCTTTAAAGATAAAAATGAGGCATTTTTTGAGATCTGCCCAGTTTGTGGTTGGCAAAATGATGGCACTAAAGAAGGGGAATATAGCGGTTGTAATCACAGCACGTTAGAGAATTATCGTAATACAGAAAACTTTCAAGAAAATTGCTTACAAAGTGCGACGTTTTATATGAAATCTCCCTATTAGTTGGTAATAGGAAGATTTCATGTGAGTTACGATTCTGGTTGGTATTCAGAAATAGTCACATCAACATTGAGCTCATTACCCTCACGTAATAACGTAACGGGTAATACTGTGCCGGGGCGAGTCTCTGCAATATAGTCCATCATTTCCATGGCAGAAGTGGCAGGAGCATGGTTGATGCTAAGTATAATATCACCTGTTTTTATGCCTGCTTTATCTGCTGGACTGTTTGGTGAGATCCGGAAAATACGTAGCCCTTGGATTTGTTTAATATCAGTATTTGACGAGCGAATTCTTGGTAGTTCTTTGGCTGTGATACCGATAAAACCGCGAATGACACGACCATCACGAATAAGTTTATTCATGATTTTTACAGCCAGTTCAGTTGGAATAGCAAAGCCTAGACCTTCAGCACTTGGGCGATACCCATTGTAGGTTCCTGAGTCAAACGTCATGGTATTAATACCCACCAGTTCACCCTCTGTATTAATAAGTGCTCCACCTGAGTTGCCTTCATTAATTGAGGCATCTGTTTGTAGAAAGTTTTGGTAACGTGTTGGACTTAATCCCACGCGGCCTGTTGCACTAATTATCCCTTGAGTAATGGTTTGCCCAATATTAAAAGGGTTACCAATAGCAAGTACAACATCCCCTACATGTGAGATCCGTTTGCTATTAATGGGGATCGTCGGAAGCTTATCAGCATCAATTTTTAAAACGGCTAAATCAGTCAAAGGATCAGAACCAACAAGTAAGCCTTCATAAAGATCACCATTTTGTAATGCAACAATAATCTGATCAGCATTATTAATAACATGTTGATTTGTTAGAATATAACCTCGCCCATCCATAATAACGCCCGCACCTAAAGAGGTCAGCTCGCGACCTTCTTGAGAAAAGCTTCCCATGGTACTGCTATAAACATTGACGACAGCAGGTGCTGCACGTCGTACTGCCGTGTTGTAGCTAAAAGGAGCATTAAGAAAATCACCATTAATTAGGTGTTCAATAAAAATAGGACGGATCGAAGGGACTGCAATCAAAAGAATTGCTGCTGTTAAAAGGCCAATCAGTGTCGATCGCAGTAACTTAGTTAACATAAAAATCCCGTATTTATGTCTGACCGTGAGATTATTTGCGTAGAAGTGATGAGAATAGCATAGTTTAACTTATGAAAGCATAGATCAGTGCATAATATCCTCTTTTAAGCTAATGAGTCTTATCAAAAATTAACATAAAAAAAAGCCCTATAATCAATATTACAGGGCTAAGGAAATCAATAAATTAGATAGGTTAAAGCTTACTTCTTAGCGCGGTGTATTACGTAACAGTAGGTAAATTTCATCATTACCACGCTGTATGTTTAATGCAAGAACAGGTGGTTTAGCATCAATGGCTTTACGTAAATCGCCTAATGATGCTATTGGTGTATTATTGATACCGATAATCAGGTCGCCTTTCTGTAAACCAGATGCAGCGGCTGCTGAATCTTTCTCTACAGAATCCACAGCAACAGCTTTGACTTGTTTATTTAAGTAGTTGCTTAATGTGGCACCTTGTAGTGCAGGAGAGAAGTTATCTGCGCGTGTTGCATCTGCCGATTGTTTCTCTAATGTCACTTTAACATCCATTGGTTTACCTTGACGGATTAAGCCAATCAGAATTTCTTTACCTGGAGGTGTTGTACCGACCTTAGCTCGTAACTCTGCAAAACTATTGATACGTTTTCCATCAACAGAAATTAAAACGTCACCCGGTTTAATACCTGCTTTTGCTGCAGATGAATCAGGTAAAACTTCGCTGACAAAAGCACCACGTTGTGCATCAATATTAAAGGATTTCGCCAGATCAGAATTCATTTCTGTACCACGAATACCTAAGATGCCTCGTTTAACTTCGCCATGAGAAATCAGTTGTTGGCTAAGATCTCGTGCCATATTACTTGGGATAGCAAAGCCGATACCGATATTGCCGCCCCCCGGTGCTAAAATAGCGGTGTTAATTCCGATTAACTCACCATTTAAGTTAACTAATGCGCCACCAGAGTTACCACGATTAATAGAAGCATCTGTTTGAATAAAGTTCTCTAAACCTTCAAGGTTTAAGCCACTACGGCCTAATGCAGAAATAATACCGGATGTTGCGGTTTGACCTAAACCAAATGGGTTACCCACTGCAACAGCAAAGTCACCAACGCGTAGTTGGTCTGAGTCTGCCATTTTTATTGCTGTTAAATTTGTTGGTTTTTCAATTTGCAGTAAGGCAATATCTGTTTGTGGATCACTACCAATTAATTTGGCGCTAAATTCACGACCATCATTAATTTGCAGTTGAATTTTATCTGCACCATCAACAACATGATTATTGGTTAATACATAGCCTTTTTGTGCATCAATAATGACGCCTGAGCCTAAGCCTTCAAAAGGGCGAATACTCTGTTGTTGTGATGGAAAATTAGGACCAAAGAAAAATTTAAACTCTTCAGGCACTTGTTGGCTTTGTACTCGTGTTCCTGAAACATGCACACTGACAACGGCTGGTAGCACTTTTTCTAACATAGGTGCAAGGCTTGGGAGTTGTTCTCCCGATGGCATAACCGCAGGTAATGCAGCCATGCTGGTTGCTGGGATAGTTGAGAGTGAAAGCCCGACACTCATTGCTAATGCACTAAGTAATAATTTTCTTTTTTTAGTCAACATGAATTAGAGTCTCTTGATACAGTTATCAAAATAAAATTTATTGCTCAAAATGAGCACGATGTCATTAAGACCTGTACTAACAAAGGAAAGTTCATTAAGACATGATGCACTTTGCTTCCTTTTACACGGATTTACAAGACAAAAGCTATCTTTAAAACCATAGCAAATAATTACCATTTTATGGTATTTAATAGAAAGAAAAACGCCACAATAAATGTGGCGTTTTAATATTAATTGTCTTTTTTCTCGGTCGGTCTGAACAACCCAGATGCTCCTTCGGAGTAATCACGAGGTGGCATTTTTATTGGAGATTGATCATTTGCCGCTTCAGATTCACTTAATCGGTAATTAAATGGATTATCTTGAGCAGGCATGTCTGGCATGAGCTCATTAGAGCTTTTTGCCATATGTTGGTAAAGCTGACGGTAATCTCTCGCCATGTTATCTAATAGTTCAGCGCTTCTAGCAAAGTGGCTGACAAGCTCATTGCGATAAGTGTCCAGTTCTTCTTTTTTTGTATCTAACTCTGCTTTTATAGCATCTTGTTGGCGAAGGGTGCTGTTACCGTAACGCATTGCAAGTGCGCCGATAATAAGACCTACAACTAATCCAATCAGTGCATAAACCCAAACCATGGCAACTCCTTTTCATCTAATAGTGAGGACGATGGATTCTTATAACATCATAACCGCTAAAAGGCATGGGTGGAATAATATCCTTAAGCTTAATATGAAATTCCTGTGTTACGTTGATGTTAAAACAATTCTTAATGCTTATAATAGGGGCATTCGACAGACACAACCTAGTATGTCAGAAAATTAAGGATAAGAGGGCATTCATGACTGTTAGTACGCCATTATCACTTTATGAAGCCGCATTGACGCAAGGTGATTATCAACCTGATGATGTTCAGCGAAAAACTGTTCTCCATCTTCAACAGATATACCATGCATTATTAAAAGAGACTCCACCAGAAAAAAATTCGTTAACACAACGATTATTCGGGCGAATTCGCACAAAAAAACAGCTTGTTGCACCAGAACGTGGTTTGTATATGTGGGGTGGAGTGGGACGAGGTAAAACATGGCTTATGGATATGTTTTATCAAAGTTTACCAACAGAGCGAAAGTTGCGACTCCACTTTCATCGTTTTATGTTACGTGTTCAAGAAGAGCTAAAAAGCTTACAAGGACAAGAGGATCCATTAGAAATTATTGCTGATGGCTTTAAAGCACAAACAGATGTGCTTTGTTTTGATGAGTTTTTTGTTTCTGATATTACGGATGCCATGATTTTAGGTACGTTACTAGAAGCATTATTTGCTAGAGGGATCACTCTGGTCGCAACATCGAATATTCCTCCTGACGAGCTTTATCGCAACGGATTACAGCGCTCTCGTTTTTTACCCGCAATAGAACAAATCAAACATCATTGCGACATTTTAAATGTCGATGCAGGTATTGATTATCGTTTAAGAGCGTTAACACAAGCACATCTTTTTTTATCACCATTAAGTGATAAAAACCGTCAAGAAATGGAGAGAGTTTTTTCTCACTTAGTAACCACTGAACCACAAGCCGATGTTACTTTAACCATTAACCACCGGCCGATGAAAGTCAGAAAAGTCGCTAATGGTGTGCTGGCAGTTAATTTTACAACTTTATGTGTAGAAGCACGTAGCCAGCTTGATTACATCGAACTTTCTAAGCATTATCACACTGTTTTATTATATGAAATGACGCAAATGAACGCGTTAAATGAAGATGTTGCTCGTCGGTTTTTAGCATTAGTTGATGAGTTTTATGAACGTAGAGTGAAACTGATTATTAATGCCGATGTTGAAATGAATGCGATTTACCAAGGTGATTTTTTACAGTTTGAATATCAACGTTGTCTTTCTCGTCTACAAGAGATGCAAAGTGAAGAATATTTGGTGCAACCTCATCTCGCTTAATGTTTAATTCTTGAAGAAAGTCATCTTTCATTATGGTAGGATGGCGCAGGTTAAGTTGCTTGATGTTTTTTTATATGAAAATAGAAAGCATTAGGCAGCTTACAAACGCTCTGGAAAGGAACAATTCTTCTCTTCAGGTAGCAAGAATTTATCAGTCAAATCAGAAAAAAGTGCTAAATTCGTTTTTTTCGCTGAAATATTGAAAAAGAATTCAATTGTTTTTCAATTATGACTCGATTTTTTTTTCTGACTTCTCTATAATCTTGCGACCCCACGTTGCAGCAAGTTTTTTATTTCCCAAAAAACTCGCATTTTAGAGTCAGCAGTGCTACTCGAAGGGGTAGGTTTGCTGGACACAAGAGTCGTGTGAACCTCAATAGTATTTGAACCGAGCGTTCACCAACGTGTAACTAAACATTGGGTAATTTTCAATAATGAAAACTTTTACAGCTAAACCAGAAACCGTAAAACGCGACTGGTATGTTGTTGATGCAGACGGCAAAACTTTAGGCCGTTTAGCAACTGAAATTGCTAGCCGTTTACGCGGTAAGCACAAAGCGGAATACACTCCGCACGTTGATACTGGTGACTACATCATCGTTTTAAACGCTGAGAAAGTAGCCGTAACTGGTCACAAACGTACTGACAAAGTTTATTACCGTCATACGGGTCACGTAGGTGGTATCAAACAAGCGACTTTCGAAGAGATGATCGCCCGTAGTCCTGAGCGTGTAATCGAAATCGCGGTAAAAGGCATGCTGCCAAAAGGGCCACTGGGTCGTGCGATGTATCGTAAACTGAAAGTTTACGCAGGATCTGAGCACAACCATGCGGCACAACAACCGCAAGTTCTGGACATTTAATCGGGATAATAGGCAATGGCTGATAATCAATACTACGGCACAGGTCGCCGCAAAAGTTCTTCCGCACGTGTCTTCATTAAGCCAGGTAGCGGTAATATCGTAATCAACAAACGTAGCCTAGAAGTTTACTTCGGCCGCGAAACAGCACGTATGGTTGTTCGTCAACCGCTGGAATTAGTTGATATGCTGGGTAAATTAGATTTATACATCACTGTTAAAGGTGGTGGTATCTCTGGTCAAGCTGGCGCGATCCGTCACGGTATCACTCGTGCACTGATGGAATATGATGAGACTCTACGTTCTGATCTGCGTAAAGCTGGTTTCGTTACCCGTGATGCGCGTTCTGTTGAACGTAAGAAAGTGGGTCTGCGTAAAGCACGTCGTCGTCCACAGTTCTCTAAACGTTAATTTGTTATCTTTTAGATATCAATTTGATGTTGAAAACCCGTCTTCACAGGCGGGTTTTTTATTTTGATTAATTTGTGTTTATTGATAATAAAAACATAATCTTGTTAATGTATTGAGTCAATGGCCACGAAAATAGGCTTTATGTAAGATAACTGAACGATTAAAAAACCTATTTTTCGGATGTTTAATCTATATATATTCGTTTTTTGATATTATAATCTTACTTTTAAAGTAATCTGGCACATTATATTGAATTATTTGCATAAGCCCCCCTAAGTAACATGAATTCTGGTAGAATAACGGGCTTCGGTGTCTTTCTTACTCTAATTTCACAATGTTGCCGATGGTGTATCAACGATAGTGTCTGTTATTCATTTTAAAGCAATACCAAAATTATTATGACAATAATGATTGTTGAATGATTATTTTTGTATTACTTGATAATGATATGTGCCGCAAAGACAGGTGAGTTTTTAACCCTGTAGAATAAGATTATCCCGCGATAACACTTTTTATACAGGTAGTTACCCAATGTAGTTAATAACTTAGATATTTATTTAAGTTAACTGCGTTTGTGTGCTTGTCTTTTAGGAATGGGGAAATGGAAAAGGTATCGTGCCAATTCATTTCTTTAATTGATTAACTTGGAGGTTTTCATGGCTGTCGCTGCCAACAAACGTTCGGTAATGACTTTGTTTTCCGGTCCGACTGATATTTTCAGCCATCAGGTCAGAATTGTCCTAGCGGAGAAAGGTGTCAGTGTTGAAATTGAACAGGTTGAAGCTGGTAATCTTCCACAGGATCTTATCGATCTGAACCCTTACCAAAGTGTACCGACTTTGGTCGATCGTGAGCTGACTCTGTATGATTCACGTATCATCATGGAATACCTTGATGAGCGCTTCCCTCATCCTCCTTTAATGCCGGTTTATCCAGTTGCTCGTGGTAGCAGCCGTTTAATGATGCATCGCATCGAGCATGATTGGTATTCTTTAATGAACACCATTGAGAAAGGAACAGAACAACAAGCCAATGCAGCTCGTAAACAGTTAGCTGAAGAGCTACTGGCTGTATCGCCTGTGTTTAAAGAATATCCTTACTTTATGAGTGAAGAATTCAGCTTAGTAGATTGCTACTTAGCTCCGCTTCTATGGCGTTTACCAGTATTAGGCGTGGATTTAAGCGGTGCTGGTGCTAAAGATGTACAAATTTATATGCAACGTGTTTTTGAGCGTGATTCTTTCCTCGCCTCATTAACCGAAGCAGAGCGTGAAATGCGCTTACCTTCAAGAGGGTAATGAAGTATGGAGATCATGGATATGTCTCCGCGTCGTCCGCATTTATTACGTGCGTATTATGACTGGATCGTCGAAAACGAGTTAACACCACATTTAGTTGTTGATGTGAATATCGTCGGTGTTCAAGTTCCTATGGAATACGCACATGATGGTCAAATTGTACTAAATATTGCCTCTCGTGCTGTTGATGACCTTGAGTTAACGCTGTATCAGGTTTTATTTAGTGCAAGTTTTGGTGGCATACCTCGTAAAGTGCGAGTGCCTATGGCTGCTGTTATGGCTATTTATGCGAGAGAAAACGGCGCGGGAATGATGTTTGAGCCAGAACCTGCCTATGAATCTGGTGCATCATTACAGTTTGCTGAAGATGAAAGTGAAGAAAATACTTTAACGCCTGTTAATGAAGGCTTATCGCTTGTTACTGATGGTACGGCAGAAACCGATGCATCTTCACCGGATGATGATCCTGAGCCACCTCGCCCAACAGGCCGCCCGTCATTACGTGTTGTGAAGTAAGAGATCATCTTATTTGTATAATGGAAAGCCCAGTTTAAATAAACTGGGCTTTTTTTTGTGGTGAGCCGAGATGGCACATAGTGCTTTGATTGTCGCACCAAAAAAAAGCGCTCTATAGTAATATAGAGCGCTTTATTAAATTGTATCACTAAACTATTTCAGCAGTTCTTCTAAACAGCCAGTGTAAAGATTAACCGCGGTCATTAATTGTTTTTCATCGAAATCAAAGCCTGCTTGGTGGTGACCCGCAGTTCTATCGGCACCAACAACGAAATACAGTGATTTACCACCACAACGTTGTACGCGTTTTGCTAATACAGTCGCATCTTCACTACCCCCAAATGGGCGAGTGGCAACTGCGGTTAACTCTGCATGTTTACCAACGACTTTGGTCATGACATCAATGAGTTCTTGGTCATTTGTGAGGTCAACGGCTTCACCCATAATTTCGCTTTCCATTTCTAACTGGAAGCTATGCGCTGCACCTTCAGCCATACGTACTGCATTGGCAGCCATAAAACTGTTGATCTCTTCATTTTCACCGCGAACTTCAATTTGCATTTCAGCATTAGCTGGGGTGACATTACGGCCTTCACCGGCTTTTAATACACCGATGTTGATACGTGACATCCCTTTACCATGGCGAGAAATACCCAGCATTTGTGTTGCTGCGTGGCAAGCACCAGCTAACGCATTACGACCCAATTCTGGTTCTGCACCTGCGTGAGATGGCGCACCTTTAAAACGGAAGTCATATTTAGTAGTACATAAGAAATGTGTTGGGTTAATAACAATTTCACCACTATTTGCGATAAAGCCTAAGTGCGCACCTAAGAAGTAATCGGCATCATCTGCGATACCACTTTCAGCCATCGCACGAGCACCACGAACACCTTCTTCAGCTGGTTGGAATAAGATTTTAACTTTACCAACAACTTTATCTTTATTTTCAACTAACCAGTGAGCAACACCTAAACCGATAGAAATGTGTCCATCGTGACCACAAGCGTGCATTTCGCCAGCATGGCAAGAAGCAAAGTTCTCAGCGTGAGGACGATGTTTAGCTTCTGTTGCTTCGTTAACACCCACACAGTCGATATCAAAACGCAGAGCTACGGTTGGGCCGGCTTTACCGCTATCAAAGATAGCCACACAACCTGTTAGTTCTTTCATTTCATCAAGCAGGGCTTCATCAACTTTATGCTCTCTTGCAACCGCTAGGCCTTTTTCAACAACTTGACGACGGCGGCCAAAAGCAAACTCTTGATTGATAACGTCTGGGCCAACTTTAACTTCTAAACCTAAGCTACGTAATTCTTTGACGATTTTCGCTGTGGTTAAAAATTCTGACCAACCAATTTCTGGGTATTGGTGAAACTCACGACGCCATTTTATTAATTTTTCTAGTGTAATTGCTGACATATTCATTTCTCCACTTATAACATGAATAACGCAACAGCGATGACGCCGATAATCATACCTGGTGCAGTACGTTTTGCGATTTCCATAGGGTTAACATTTGCAAGACCAGCACAAACAATTGCTGCTCCTGCCAGTGGTGACATTGTACGACCTAATGCGCCAGATAACGCTGCGGCCATACCCATGTCTGGGATTTCATAACCAAATTGTGCAGCATGAGGTGTTACTGTTTCGTTGAATGCGAATGCTGCTGCGTCACCAGAACCTGTGATAATACCCATTAAGAATGGCCCTAAAGTACCACCCCAACGAGCAAATTCAGGAGAGTGAGTTAAGAAGTTGATGAACGCGTCGATTAAACCAGATGCTTTCAGACCTGCTGCGAATACGGCTGCTGCAATGATGATACCTAATACATCACCATAAGCATTACCCATACCTTTAAAGAACTCTTTAGTAATTTGAGCAGGGTTAGTTAATGTGATGAATAGGGCATAGATAGAACCAATTAACATTGCTGCTGGTACTGACAGTTTAAATGTACTGAAAGTCTCAAAGAATGGCAGGATCAACAGGATTAATGGAATGAAAGGTGCTGTTGCGTATAAATAGTTCGGGCGAATAGCTTCTGGTGTTGCCTGCGCTGATGAAGAAGATGCATCACCAGTAACAGAAGCCATTTTGAACTCTTTTTTCACTAAAGCGACAACAGCAAGCGAAACCGCAGCAATACCGCCAGCCATTAAGCTGTATGGGCTATGGCGAGCAATTAAGTCAACCACTTCCATATTAGCCATGTTAGCAACGAAGGCATTATGCGACATACCTGGGCTTAACATCGAACCGATAGTACCACATAACACGGCACCACCAGCGATAGCTGGGTGAATACGGGCCGCGATTAATAATGGGATTAATGTCGCTCCTACCGCCGCCGCACAACCTGCTGCTGAAGGGATTGCGATATTAATGAAATAAGTGACAATAACTGTTGCTGGAATAAGGAAGAAACCAAGACGAGTCATTACTTTTGATAATACGTGCACCAGATGCATATCACATTTGGTGTATTTCATAACATAAGCAAAACCCATACTCGCACAGATTGCTTGAATTAATGATGAAGACACCATGCGCTCACTAAATGCGGTAAACGCATCTAATGGGGATAGGCTTAAAATACAGAGTAATAAGCCCGCACCAATAAGCACCATTCGGGTTTCATATTTTTTTATTAGCAAATAGACAGTTACAATAATAACGGCTACTGCTATCAGTTGCATCACCATAGTGATCCCCTAGTTAATTATGACAATACTATTAATTGTGAAAACGAACCTAACATCAATAAATTATATTTTTCTGTAAAGTTATTAGGTGACTCCATTATGAAGTTGGTAGATTGACAATATTTGATTGTTATCAAATTTAATAGTCGAAATAAAATCTATTTTTTTAGACTGTGATGTTATTAACAAATGCTGTAAAACAATTATCATTAAAAGATGGCAGAAAAGTTAAATAAAAAGAGGCAAAGTAAAAAATACGAAAAGAAATTATATTTACTATAGAGTAAGAGTGTTATTTTGATACAAAAAAGAATATCTATTTTTATCAAAATATTATTTAATAATTTATATTAAATGGTAATGAGAATGATTATTTGATGAGATATTTTTATGATCCTTAAGTATTATTTATTTATAGCAATAAAGCATTAATAAAATTATCCCACTTAAATTAAATGGGATAATTAGTAAGAGAAATTGTTATTTTAAATATCAAAAACAAATGATATTTAACAGGATAAATACTGCAAAATACCTTCTGCCGCCTCTCTTCCCTCAGCTATTGCTGTCACTACAAGATCAGAGCCTCGAACAATATCTCCCCCTGCAAATACTTTAGGATTTGTTGTTTGATTTGATATTTCTTGATTGTTTGAAATAATAATTCGCCCTGAAGATGTATATTCAATATTATTTTCATCTAACCACGGATAATGTGCAGGTTTAAAGCCAAATGCGAGAATAACAGCATCGGCAGGTAATTCATGTTCACTACCTTCAATAGGAATTAATGTTTTATCATTTTTAGTTTTTATAACGCGAATACCAACCACTTTATTTTGATTATCGACTTCAATATCCATAGGTTGGAGATTAAATAAAAATTCACCTCCTTCTTCTTTGGCATTTTTCACTTCACGTTTAGAACCCGGCATATTGTTTTCATCACGGCGATAGACACAGGTAACTTTATTCGCTCCTTGTCGAATGGCTGTGCGAACACAATCCATTGCCGTATCACCCCCACCTAATACCACAACATTTTTATCTTTAAGGTCAATATAAGGTGTTTGAGGATCTTCGTTATACCCCATTAAATAACGAGTATTACCAATTAAATAAGGCAGTGCGCTATAAACCCCCTCTGCCTTTTCATTAGAAAAATGACCACTTAGGCTGTGATAAGTACCTAATCCAAGAAAAACAGCGTCATATTGCGTAATAAGAGTATCTAAAGTGATATCTTTACCAACTTCAGTATTAAGGCAAAATTCAATACCCATTTCACTAAATAGCTCACGACGTCGGATCATTAGCGACTTTTCGAGTTTAAAAGAAGGGATACCAAATGTAAGTAAGCCACCAATTTCAGAGTGCTTATCATAAACAACCGGTTTTACACCTTGTCGAATAAGAACATCTGCACAGGCAAGGCCTGCAGGGCCTGCACCGATAATTGCGACTTTTTTATCGGTCATTGTGACCTGAGAAAGATCGGGACGCCATCCTTGTGCTAAAGCGGTGTCGTTGATATAACGTTCAATATTGCCAATTGTAACGGCACCAAAATCATCATTGAGTGTACAGGCGCCTTCACAAAGCCTATCTTGAGGGCAAACTCGACCACAAATTTCCGGCAAACTGTTTGTTTGATGAGAAAGCTCAGCGGCTTCAATAATGCGCCCTTCATTTGCAAGCTTTAGCCAGTTCGGGATGTAATTATGAACAGGGCATTTCCATTCACAATATGGATTACCACAACCTAAACAGCGATCAGCTTGTGCTGTGGCTTGTTGCGGTGAAAAAGCCTCATATATTTCAACAAACTCAATTTTGCGAATAGCTAATGGTTTTTTGGTCGGCTCAATACGATTTAAGTCGATAAACTGATACACATTCTGACTCATAATATTCTCCTATTGTGCCTGAACGCGTAATTCAGCAGATGAACGGCGAGGATGACCAAGTAACGCATTGACATCACTGGATTTGGGCTTAACTAATTTAAAGTGTTGTGACCAATATTCCCACTGTGAAAGTAACATTTCACCTTGCTGTGAGCTTGTTAATCTTACATGCTCTGCAATCATGCCTCGTAAATGTTCAGCGAGAATGGCAAAGGATGCAACAGGAAGCAACTCAATAGATGAAGTATTGACTCGTTGTGATAATGTTGAATCTTCATCTAACAGATAGGCAAATCCACCTGTCATTCCTGCGCCAAAGTTAATACCGGTTTTGCCCAGAATGCAGACAATACCCCCCGTCATATATTCACAACCGTTATCGCCGACACCTTCAACCACTGCAATTGCACCAGAGTTTCTCACCGCAAAACGCTCGCCAGCTAAACCTGACGCATAAAGTTTTCCACCTGTAGCGCCATAAAGACAGGTATTACCCATAATCGTAGCGTGATGATTTTTAAAGGCAGAGCCAACAGGAGGGGAAACAATGATACGTCCTCCTGCCATGCCTTTTCCTACATAATCATTAGCATCGCCCACTAAGGTTAATTCAACACCTTGAGCATTCCAGACGCCAAAACTTTGGCCAGCTGTTCCTGTAAAATGAAGTTTAATCGGGGTTGCAGATAGGCCACTTTCGCCATATTTCTTAGCAATAATGCCAGATAATGTTGCGCCAACAGAACGGTCAGTATTACGAATATCAAAATAATACGTTTGGCTTTTTTGCTGCTCAACTGCTTGAATGGTTTGAGTAACAATGCGTTGGTTTAATTCGCCCTTATCATAAGTATTATTGTTTTCCTGACAATAAAGCGCATAACCTGATGGTGACGTTGCGGTTTCTAGCAATCCACCTAAGGAGAGTTTTTGTTGCTTACTGCTAACGCCTTCAAGGCATGAAAGCAGGTCGGTTCGACCAATTAAATCCGTGATTTTTCTAACACCGAGTAAGGCCATTAATTCACGAGTTTCTTGTGCAATAAAACGAAAGTAGTTAATAACGCGTTCTGGTAATCCGTGATAATGATTACGGCGGAGTGTTTCATCTTGGGTTGCAACACCCATTGCGCAATTATTTAAATGACAAATACGCAAATATTTACAGCCTAGTGCCACCATGGGGCCTGTACCAAACCCAAAACTCTCCGCGCCTAAGATAGCCGCTTTAATGATATCTAAACCTGTTTTTAATCCACCATCGATTTGTAAACGAATTTTATGACGTAGATTATTTGCCACTAGCGCTTGTTGTGTTTCAACCAAGCCTAATTCCCACGGGCTTCCAGCATATTTTACTGAGGTTAGTGGACTTGCTCCTGTCCCCCCGTCATAACCTGCAATAGTGATCAAATCGGCATAAGCTTTGGCAACACCAGTGGCAATAGTGCCAACGCCTGGTTCTGAAACCAATTTTACAGAAATTAGTGCCGTTGGGTTTATCTGTTTTAAATCAAAAATAAGCTGAGCTAAATCTTCAATAGAGTAGATATCGTGATGAGGAGGGGGTGATATTAGAGTGACACCGGGTACAGCATAACGCAGTTGCGCAATATAAGGTGTCACTTTATCTCCGGGAAGTTGCCCGCCTTCACCCGGTTTTGCCCCTTGTGCCACTTTGATTTGTAAAACATCAGCACTCATTAAATAAGAGGGAGTCACACCAAAGCGACCTGAAGCAATTTGTTTGATCCGAGAGACTTTATTGGTGCCGTAACGTGTCGGATCTTCGCCACCTTCTCCTGAATTTGAAAAGCCACCTAAGGTATTCATCGCTTCTGCAAGGGCTTCATGAGCTTCTCGGCTTAATGCGCCAATTGACATTGCCGCAGTATCAAAGCGTTTAAATAATTCGGTTTCAGGCTCGACTTCTTCAATTGAGATGGCTGTTGCCTTTTTATTAAGCACTAACATATCGCGTAATGTTGTTATTGGGCGTTGTTGCACAAGGTTTGCATAGTGCTGATAGTCAGTATATTCCCCACTATTTACAGCTTTCTGTAATGCTTGAACGACATCGGGGTTGTAGGCATGGTATTCACCTTTATGCGCATATTTTAATAATCCCCCCGTTTCTAAAGGATAACGAGTTAACCACGCTCGTTTTGATAGATTAAATAAGTCATGTTCAAAATCACTAAAGTCAGCGCCATTAATCCGATTATCAACACCTGCAAAACAGAGCTTAACAACGTTATCGTTTAATCCGACAGCTTCAAAAAGTTGAGAGCAACGGTAAGAGGCGACGGTTGAAATGCCCATTTTAGACATGATTTTATACAGGCCTTTATTTATACCATTACGGTAATTGAGCATCATTTGAGCATAAGAGCCTTGCAGGATTTTTTTATCAACACGTTGAGCTAAAGATTCGTAAGCAAGATAAGGGTAGATCGCGGTAGCACCAAATCCGAGTAAAACGGCGAAATGGTGTGGATCACGAGCACTGGCAGTTTCGACAATAATATTGGCATCACAGCGTAAGTTATTATCTACTAATGCTTTTTGTACTGCACCCACCGCCATAGGTGCAGGAATAGGTAGTCGCTCTTTAGCGATATTTCTATCTGATAAAATCAGTAAAACAGCACCGTTGCGGACTTCCTGTTGTGCTTTTACACATAATTGGCGCAAAGCTGTTTCTAGGTTAGATCCTATTGGTTGATACGTGATATCAAGATGAATAGCGCGGTAATAGGGACTTTCTTGATTAATAAGTTGTTGAAAATCGCTATAGAGTAAAATAGGGGATTTAAAACTGAGCCGATGAGCTTGGCCTTCAGCTTCGCAGAACACATTCATTTCACGTCCAATACATGTCGCTAAAGACATGACATGAGCTTCTCTTAATGAGTCTATTGGTGGATTCGTGACCTGTGCGAACTTCTGTCTAAAATAGTCATAAATAAGACGTGGACGTTGAGATAACACTGCAAATGGAGTGTCATCACCCATTGAACCTGTGGCTTCTTGTCCATTTTCTGCAAGTACATGCAAAATGTTTTCTAGCTCTTCTTGGCTATATGCAAATTGTTTTTGATACGTTGCTAATAATGTGTCATCAAAGGCTCGTTGGCCAGTTGCTTGTTGTTCTGGTAGTGCTTCAAATGGTGTTAAACGCTTAACGTTACGTTCAAGCCACAATTTATAAGGATGACGCCTTTTTAAATCTTCATCGGTTTCAGCTGAGTGTAAAATACGTCCATTATGAGTATCAATTACCATTAGTTCACCGGGGCCAACACGTCCTTTTTCTCGTACTTCATCAGGCTGATAATCCCAAATACCAATTTCAGAAGCACAAGTAATGATGTTATCTGTGGTGATCACATAGCGAGCGGGGCGTAAACCGTTTCTATCAAGAGTACAAGCTGCATAACGGCCATCTGATAACACAATACCAGCCGGACCATCCCAAGGCTCCATGTGCATTGAGTTAAAATCAAAAAATGCCCGCAAATCATCGTCCATTTGAGGATTATTTTGCCACGCAGGAGGAACGAGTAGTCGCATAGAACGAACAATATCCATACCACCATTGAGAAAAAGCTCTAGCATATTGTCGAGTGAACTTGAATCTGAGCCACTTTCATTCACAAAAGGAGCGGCACTTTGTAGATCAGGAATAAGTGGGGTATGAAATTTATAGGCACGGGCTCTGGCCCATTGGCGATTACCTGTGATGGTATTAATTTCACCGTTATGTGCTAAATAACGAAAAGGTTGGGCGAGTGGCCATCTTGGTGTGGTATTAGTGGAAAAACGCTGGTGGAATAAGCAAATTGAAGATTCCATGCGTAGATCAGCGAGGTCGGTAAAAAAACGCGGTAAATCGATGGCCATACAAAGGCCTTTATAAACCGTCACCAAATTGGAAAGGCTACAAATATAAAAATCACTGTCAGTGATACGCTTTTCAATTCGTCTACGGGCAATAAAGAGTCGTCTTTCAATATCACTTATCCGCCAGCCTGCAGGGGCATTAACAAAGACTTGTTCGATTAAAGGAAGCGAAGAAAGGGCAATGCTACCTAGAATATCTGTGTTGATAGGAACTTTACGCCAGCCAACAATAGAAAGCGTTTCACGTTGTAGCTCTTCTTCGACAATGAGACGGCATTGTGTGGCAATATTGGGATCTTGACTTAAAAATAGCATCCCTACTGCGTAGTTTTTTGCTAAATGCCAGCCTTTTTCTTGTGCAACTAATTGGAAAAAACGTTCTGGTTTTTGTAAGAGTAATCCGCAACCATCACCAGTTTTACCATCAGAAAGAATCGCGCCACGATGTTGCATTCTGGCGAGACCATGTATGGCATTTCTGACAATCTTATGGCTGGCTTGCCCTTCAATATGCGCGATCAATCCAAACCCACAATTGTCTTTTTCCTGTGTCTTTTGATAGAACATTTTTTGCTTCCTACTTAGTTTACTGGGCACCTCAAAAAAGAGCGCAAAGGAACGTTTTGGCTCAAAGTATGTAGGTAAATTTATGGGTACTCAGTCGGGTGATGTTGTGTTTGCCTAGCTTGATGTGTTTTTTATATTGCTATGCAATGCCTTTTCAACTTATCGATAAATAAAAATCAGGTCAATGTGTAGGGATATTTGACTGAGATAAAACAGATAAGGAAATTTTCATTTTAAAATATTGATTAATAACTAAATTATTCTATTTTAAAATAGTAAGGAAGTGATTTTTTAATGTGAGCTATATCACTTTATTTGAGCGGTTTAGCTTTATCTCATCCTTTAATGATAAAAACGGGTAGTGAGTTATTCTAATGGATATATTGATTTTGGAATTTTATTGTTTTTATACATTTTGTATAAAAAAAGACAAATTGAATTTTTCCTAATAAGGTCTATTTATCGTTGATATCTCTATTGTTTATGTTACTTGGTTTTGTATTATTTTTATGAATGCATATATCTCGGATAGGCTTGTTGAGAGAAAATAAACAGTTAAATCAAACAAAATAATGAAAAATAGCCTCTCTTAATTAGATTTCTGAATGTTCGCCACTGCGCCAATTCATTTTTGGGTTATCATTCCATAGATTCAATATATTGGAGTTTTCAATGAAATTGCTCAAAGGGCTTGCCCAATACTACGTTGACTTAATGATGAGGCTAGGGCTTATTCGCTTCTCGTTGTTGTTAGCTTCTGCATTAGTTGTTTTAGCGATGGTTGTTCAAATGGCGGTAACATTCTTGCTTGCAGGTGATGTTACCAGTATTGACCTTGTTCGCTCTATTTTCTTTGGGCTGATTATTACGCCTTGGGCTGTCTATTTTCTTTCGGTTGTCGTTGAACAACTGGAGGAATCACGACGTCGTTTATCTCGTATGGTAGATAAGCTTGGTGTAATGCGACAGCGTGATTTAGAGCTTAATTCTCAATTAAAAGAGAATATTGAGCAATTAAACTTGGAAATTCAAGAGCGTGAAAAAGTTGAAAAAGCGCATCTCGAACTTTTGGAAAAACTCAAAAATGAAATGAAGCGTCGTGAGTTGACGCAAATAGAACTGGAACAACAATCTTCACTGTTACGTTCATTCCTTGATGCCTCTCCTGACTTGGTTTATTACCGTAATGAAGATAATGAATTTTCAGGATGTAACCGCGCAACAGAATTACTGACGGGTAAAAGTGAGAAGCAACTTATCGGTTTAACACCACTTGATGTATATGACGAAGATATTGCGATAAAAGTGATGGAAACCGATGAGAAAGTTTTTCGTCACAATGTCTCACTTACGTATGAGCAGTGGCTGGTATACCCGGATGGGCGAAAAGCCTGTTTTGAATTACGTAAAGTGCCGTTTTATGACCGTATTGGTAAGCGTCATGGATTAATGGGCTTTGGACGTGACATTACAGAGCGTAAGCGCTATCAAGACGCGTTAGAGAACGCTAGCCGTGATAAAACTACCTTTATCTCAACAATCAGCCATGAATTGCGTACACCGCTTAATGGCATTGTTGGGTTAAGTCGTATTTTATTGGATACCGAGCTTTCACCAGAGCAACTCAATTATTTAAAAACGATCCATGTGAGTGCGATTACGTTAGGTAATATTTTCAATGACGTGATTGAAATGGATAAGATTGAGCGTCGAAAAATTCAGCTAGATAACCAGCCAATCGATTTTACTGAATTTATTTCTGATTTAGAAAACCTTTCAGGGTTGTTAGTACAGCCAAAAGGATTGAAATTCACACTCGAAGCAGAGGAAACCTTACCACATAAGATAACCTCTGACGGAACTCGATTACGTCAGATCTTATGGAATCTCATTGGTAATGCTGTGAAATTTACGCAAGAAGGTGAAATCAAAGTTCGCATTTGGCAAGAAGCCCCTGATAAGTTGTTCTTCGAAGTCAAAGACAGTGGTATCGGTATCCCTAAAAGTGAGCTTGAGAAGATTTTCGCAATGTACTATCAAGTCAATGATAGTCAAGGTGGACGTTCTGCAACAGGAACAGGGATTGGACTTGCCGTTTCAAAACGCCTAGCACAGCATATGGGCGGTGATATTCATGTAGAAAGTGAGTTAGGTAAGGGATCTGTCTTCACGCTCACTATCGTTGCTCCTACGATTGAAGAACATCTTGATATTGAGAATGATGATGAGTTCTTATTGCCAGCATTAAATATTCTGCTTGTTGAAGATATTGAGCTTAACGTTATTGTCGCCTGTTCAGTTTTAGAGAAGTTAGGTAATACCGTTGATGTAGCAATGACCGGACAAGAAGCTTTATCGATGTTTAAGCCTGATGAATATGATTTAGTGCTATTAGACATTCAATTACCTGATATGACAGGGTTTGATATTTCAAGAAAATTACGTCAAGAATTTGACAGTAATGAACTTCCGCCATTGATTGCATTAACTGCAAATGTTTTGAAAGATAAAAAAGAGTATTTAGATGCGGGAATGAACGACGTATTGAGTAAACCACTTTCTGTAGATGCGCTTACCGCAATTATCAACAAATTCTGGGGAGATGGTGCGGTTTCTGTGCCATGTAATGAGCCATCGGAATTGTTGAATAAAAATGAAGAGTTGTTAGATATAGACATGCTGAATCAATACATCGAACTTGTCGGACCTCAATTAATCACTGATGGTTTAGATGTTTTTGAAAAGATGATGCCAAGTTATATGTCAGTCCTCGAATCTAATCTGACAGCACGTGATCAGAAGGGCATCACTGAGGAAGGACATAAAATCAAAGGAGCCGCGGGTTCTATTGGTTTAAAACATTTACAGCAACTCGCTAAACAGATCCAATCACCGGAATTACCTGCTTGGTGGGACAATGTGCAAGAGTGGGTAGATGAACTAGGGAAGGATTGGAGAAAGGATGTGGAAAGTTTAAGAAACTGGTTAGCAGGGGCTAGAAAAAAATAACCCCAACCGAAGGTTGGGGTGCGCGAATACTGCGCCAACACCAGGGAAACTTTTCTACCCGCTTTTTTTGATTCTCATTGCATAGGCGAATAGGATGAAACTATTCCATACATCATACAAGCAACAAAATAGCAAAGATAAGTTTTTTTGTTACAAGAAACATTTAAATATGTGATGGCGATTGGTGTTTACACCTATAAATGGGTAACTAGTAATCTACTACAAATGGAGAAAGATATGAAATCAATTGCGGTAATTTTAAGTGGCTGTGGTGTGTTTGATGGAAGCGAAATCCATGAATCAGTGCTAACAATGCTTGCTTTAAGCCAAAATAATGCTGAAGTTCATTATTTTTCACCTAATGATTTACAACCAACTGTAATTAATCATATTACAGGTGAGGAAATATCAGAAAAAAGAAATATGATGGAAGAATCTTCGCGTATTTCTCGTGGAAAAATATCCCCTTTATCAGATGCAAAGGCCGAAAACTTTGATGCAGTCATTATTCCTGGTGGCTTTGGTGCTGCGAAGAATTTATGCAACTTTGCCACGAAAGGGAGTGAGTGTGAAATTAACAAAGATCTCTTAAGGTTTGTTCAAGCCATGCATCAACAGAAAAAACCATTAGGGTTAATCTGTATTGCTCCCGTTATGTTACCGAAAATGTTAAATGCTCCAGTTAAATTAACAATAGGAAATGATATTGCAACAGCCAGTGCTATTGAAAAAATGGGGGGAGTCCATATAGATTGCCCTGTTGATGATATTGTTGTTGATGAAGAATATCGAGTAGTAACCACTCCTGCATATATGCTTGCGCAGTCTATTGCACAAGCACAGGTGGGTATTGAAAAATTGGTTAAGAAAGTCCTTGAAATGGCTTAATGTATAGGCGAAAACAGCAGATGACACTGGTGAGAAAGTTAAAGAAACTATTAATTATTCTAATTGCTTTGTGGCTGTTAATAGTTGTGCTGTTTTCTTTTTTACCAGTGCCTTTTTCTGCTGTTATGATCCAAAGACAAATTTCTGCTTGGAGTGAGTTTGATTTCTCTTATGTGTCTCATTCCACTTGGGTTGGTGAAAAAGAGATAGCACCAGCGATGTATTTGGCGGTTATTGCTTCTGAAGATCAAAATTTCCCCAAACATTGGGGTTTTGATTTTGATGCTATTGAGAAAGTTTTCAAAAAAAATCATAACGGTGGGAAAACATTACGAGGTGCATCGACAATTTCTCAACAAACAGTCAAAAATCTTTTTTTATGGGATGGTCGTAGTTGGATAAGAAAAGGGCTTGAGGCAGGCATGACGCCCGTTGTTGAGCTGATCTGGTCAAAAAAACGTATTTTAACGGTATATCTAAATATTGTTGAGTTTGGTGATGGGATCTTTGGTGTAGAACAGGCCTCCCAACATTATTTTAGAAAGCCTGCTAAACAACTTACTCAACAAGAAGCAGCCCTATTAGCTGCAGTTTTACCTAATCCTCACATCTATCACGTTAATAAACCTTCAGCTTACGTCTTAAAACGGCAACAGTGGATCCTAAATCAAATGCGATTATTAGGTGGAGTCACTTTTTTAAAGAAAAATGATTTGTCATAACATTATAAAGTTTGAAATATTTTTCTATCTGGTTCTGCAATTTTTTCTGACAATTTCGTTATTGCAGAAGGATCATTAGCCTGACGAGACTGAATTCGAAATTGTGATGGCGTGATACCGTATTTACGTTTAAAAGCATCGCAAAAATAGGCATTACTCCCAAAGCCACAACGATGGCTGATTTGAAAGACAGAATAATTAGAGAATGTTAGATAATTTAAGGCGATCCCCATTCTGACATCTAACAGCAATTGACAAAATGAAACCCCTTCTTTATTTAAATGACGACGCAGTGTTGATGGGGTGGTAAAGAGCGTTTTTGCTACATCTTCTAAATGCCATTTTCGTTGTGGATCTTGTGTGATTAAATGCGTAATTGCCTGATTTTTGGGTTCGTCATAATTAAATCGGAAGATATTTAAAATATCGACGCCTTCTTGATATACCGCCATTAAAATAAAGAACAGACACTGTTGCATAAACATGGTTTCTTGAGAAGGAGAGCCATGAGGTAGCGGTAAACACTGTTTGAGTATGCCAAAGTTGCTTTTTACCACTTCAGGTGTGGATAAATGATAAGCAGGAAGATGGCTTGTCAGTGGAGAGCTTGATTTAATTAAAGGCTTTAATAAAGAAAAGACAGATTGAAGCTCTGTTTCGCATAAAACGAGGGTATGTAGTTCAATCGATTTATGGGTGAATTGATTAACAATATCACAGGAAACTTGGCTATATTTGGGAATAATAAGAGTCAAATGGGTTGATACATCAATAGTTTGTCCATTGATGCAAATTGTACCTTTTGCGCCACTAACCATCGCTATCATCGGATTTTCGATGTAAAACGTTTTTAAAGACATCTGGTTAGAAGACAGAATGTGTTTGTATTCCATAATCTCCAATATACCGCAGGCAAGCTAAGCATCAATGTTGCTTAAATATTTAATGTGAACTCATTTATTGTATAAACGAATAAGTTATATCTAGAATAAATAGAGAGATTATTCTAGTTAAGAATGAGAGCTATCATGCGAAACTGCACGACAGTCGCACAGAATATAATCCCGTTGATAAAAGATGACAATATAGATATACGCTCATTTTCTACATTTATTTTAATCAGTGTTATTTTTTCTAAATAAAATGCTATTTATTTAAAACGCATTTTTCGTAATAAGGTGTAGAATCGCGCGTCACAGACGAAGGGGATTATCCTGTTTTTAGGTTATCACAGTTTGTCTTTTTACCCACACCCTATCCAACATTCATTAGCTTATTTTCTATTTGATTTTGAATGACACAATCTTATGGATAGTGCTGTATGTTTTCACGTATTTTCCTGATTTATTGATAATTTTGCCGAGTTGGCAGGAGTGAGTATGTCTGACTTTTCAGGGAAGGGTTGGCTTGCTGAAATCGTTTTACGTTATGACGTAAAACGGGGAATGACACGTCTTACAGAAAAACGCCATGTTGGCCCGCTAATGGTTCAGCGTCCTTTTTATCCTGAGCAAGGTATTGCACACACTTATTTACTCCATCCTCCAGGTGGGGTAGTCGGTGGTGATAAATTACTGATCAATATTGATGTTCAATCTGAAGCTCATGCATTGCTTACCACACCTGGTGCAACCAAGTTTTACCGTAGTGCTGGTGGTGTGGCTCGTCAAATTCAAACATTAAAGGTCGCATCGAATGGTTTTTTAGAGTGGCTTCCACAGGAGAATATTTTTTTTCCTGATGCTCAAGTACATCTAGAAACACATATTCATATTGCATCTACTGCCAGATTTATTGGGTGGGAAATTCAATGTTTTGGTCGTCCGGTTTTAAATGAATGGTTTGAAAATGGCAATGTTAAAGGGCGCTTTAATTTTTATATTGATGAAAAGCTGACATTAACAGAATCGCTTTTTGTTAATGGTTTACAAAATAAAGCCGCCGCAATGCGTGAGTTTCCCATGTTGGGTTCGCTTTATATTTATCCAGCAGCTGATGAATTAAAAAATCTTATTCAACAATGTGTTGAGGCTTTTTCAGCCTCTTATAACCCTGTTATCGAATATGGTTTAACCGATGTAGACGGTATTTTAGTTTTACGGCTATTAGGCTCACAAACAGAGCCGATGATGGCGTGTTTTGCTCAAGTTTGGCAAACCGTCAGACAACACTGGTTAGGGTATTGCCCTGAGCCGCCTCGTATATGGGCGACATAATCGTTAATTTTAGGAGCAGAAATGGAATTAACACCAAGAGAAAAAGATAAATTACTGCTTTTTACAGCGGGCCTTGTTGCTGAAAGACGCTTAGCGAGAGGGCTTAAGCTTAATTATCCTGAAGCAGTTGCATTGATTAGTTGTGCCATTATGGAAGGTGCTCGTGATGGTAAAACCGTTGCCCAGTTAATGAGTGAAGGACGCACTGTTTTAACGGCAGAGCAGGTGATGGAAGGGGTACCAGAAATGATAAAAGACATTCAAGTAGAGTGTACGTTTCCTGATGGTACAAAACTTGTTTCTATCCATGATCCTATTGTGTAGGTAACAACATGATACCCGGTGAAATTAGAGTTAACCAAACATTAGGCGATATTGAGCTTAATGTAGGCCGAGAAACAAAGACAATACAAGTGGCTAATCATGGTGATAGACCCGTACAGGTGGGGTCTCATTATCATTTCTATGAGGTAAATGATGCGCTGAAATTTGAGCGAAAAGGCACATTGGGTTTTCGTTTAAATATTCCAGCAGGTATGGCGGTTCGTTTTGAACCCGGTCAAAGCCGTACAGTTGAATTAGTGGCTTTTGCAGGAAAACGTGAAATTTATGGTTTTCACGGCAAAGTGATGGGTAAATTGGAGAGTGAGAAAAAATGAAAACTATCTCACGTCAAGCTTATGCAGACATGTTTGGCCCAACAACAGGCGATCGTCTGCGATTAGCCGATACAGAGCTTTTTCTTGAAATTGAA
The DNA here is from genome assembly GCF_040140305.1 of Proteus sp. fly-1008. Classification (NCBI taxonomy): domain Bacteria; kingdom Pseudomonadati; phylum Pseudomonadota; class Gammaproteobacteria; order Enterobacterales; family Morganellaceae; genus Proteus; species Proteus sp. fly-1008. Next base: position 298,272 of record NZ_JBEEWH010000002.1, on the reverse strand, counting down.
AAAGATTTCACCACTTATGGTGAAGAGGTTAAATTTGGTGGTGGTAAAGTTATTCGTGATGGCATGGGGCAAAGCCAAGTTGTCAATGCCGAGTGTGTTGATGTGCTTATCACTAACGCCATAATTTTAGACCATTGGGGTATCGTAAAAGCGGATATCGGTATTAAAGATGGCCGTATTGTGGGTATCGGTAAAGCAGGCAACCCTGATGTGCAACCTAATGTGGATATTATCGTAGGGCCTGCCACTGAAGTGGTTGCGGGTGAAGGTAAAATTGTTACTGCTGGTGGTGTTGATACCCATATTCACTTTATCTGTCCTCAACAAGCACAAGAAGGTTTAGTCTCTGGTGTGACTACTTTTATTGGTGGTGGCACAGGGCCCGTTGCAGGAACGAATGCAACCACAGTCACGCCGGGTATTTGGAACATGCATCGCATGCTAGAAGCCGTTGATGAATTGCCTATTAATGTGGGGTTATTTGGTAAAGGTTGCGTGAGTAGACCGGAAGCAGTTCGTGAGCAGATTGAAGCAGGGGCTATTGGTCTAAAAATTCATGAAGATTGGGGCGCAACACCAATGGCAATTCACAATTGCCTTAATGTTGCTGATGAAATGGATGTGCAAGTCGCTATTCACTCTGACACCTTAAATGAAGGTGGTTTTTATGAAGAAACGGTAAAAGCGATAGCAGGTCGTGTGATCCACGTTTTCCATACAGAAGGTGCTGGCGGTGGGCATGCGCCGGATGTGATTAAATCAGTTGGGGAACCGAATATTTTACCTGCATCAACCAACCCAACGATGCCTTATACCATTAACACGGTAGATGAACATCTCGATATGTTAATGGTTTGCCATCACCTTGATCCTTCTATTCCAGAAGATGTGGCCTTTGCTGAATCTCGTATTCGTCGCGAAACTATTGCTGCGGAAGATATCTTACATGATATGGGTGCTATTTCTGTTATGTCGTCAGACTCACAGGCAATGGGGCGCGTAGGTGAAGTTATTCTTCGTACTTGGCAATGTGCGCACAAAATGAAATTACAACGCGGTACATTAGAAGGTGATACTGCTGAAAGTGATAACTGTCGCATTAAACGCTATGTAGCGAAATACACTATTAATCCTGCTTTAGCGCATGGTATTGCACATGAAGTGGGTTCTATTGAAAAAGGGAAGTTGGCTGATCTGGTTTTATGGGAACCGGCTTTCTTTGGCGTGAAACCCGCATTGATCATGAAAGGTGGAATGGTTGCTTATGCACCAATGGGGGATATTAACGCAGCTATTCCAACGCCTCAGCCTGTGCATTATCGCCCAATGTATGCCTGTTTAGGTAAAGCAAAATACCAAACGTCAATGATCTTTATGTCAAAAGCCGGCATTGAAGCCGGTGTGCCTGAAAAGCTTGGCTTAAAGAGCTTAATTGGTCGAGTCCAAGGTTGTCGTAGCGTGTCAAAAGCATCGATGATCCACAATAGCTATGTGCCACATATTGAGCTAGATCCACAAACTTATATTGTGAAAGCAGATGGTGTGCCATTAGTGTGTGAGCCTGCAACACAATTACCGATGGCACAACGCTACTTCCTCTTTTAATCGGCGTGTTATTGAGAACATAGAGAATGAAAAGATTTACTCAACTTATTGATCAACCAAAAGCACTTGAAATAGCAACACGAGAAACATCGGCTCTTACTTTGTGCTTAACGATGGATGAAAGAACCAAAAGCCGTTTAAAAGTCACATTAAGTGATGGGCAAGAAGCTGGGTTGTTTTTGCCCCGTGGTACGGTGCTAAAAGAGGGCGATATTTTACTGTCAGAAGATAATACGCTAGTCACAATTGAAGCCGCAAAAGAGCAAGTTTCTACAGTGTATAGCGAAGATCCGCTGTTATTAGCTAGGGTTTGTTATCACTTAGGCAATCGCCATGTTCCATTACAAATTGAAGCTGGCTGGTGTCGCTATTTTCATGATCATGTTTTAGATGATATGGCGAGAGGCTTAGGCGCAAACGTCGTCGTTGGCTTAGAGAAGTATCAGCCAGAACCGGGCGCTTACGGTGGATCATCAGGTGGTCATCATCATCATTCTCATGACGATCACCATCATCATCACTAATTATTTGAATAAGGGAGCCTATTGATGCTTGCAGATCTACGCTTATATCAATTAGTCAGTCCTTCTTTACCGGTGGGATCGTTTACTTATTCTCAAGGGCTAGAGTGGGCAATTGAAAAAGGTTGGGTTTGTTGTCCTCAAACGTTAACGGCTTGGTTAAGTACTCAAATGACAGGTACTTTAGCAACGTTAGAGCTCCCTATATTACGACGATTACAAGAAAGCTTAGCTCAAACTAAAATGAGTGAAGTGAAATATTGGTGTGATTTTATTGTCGCAAGTCGTGAAACTAAAGAATTACGACAAGAAGAGCGCCAACGAGGTATTGCTTTTGCTCGTTTACTTCCTCAATTAGATATTGAGTTAGATGAAACCTTACAAGCCTGTGTAAAACAGACACAACTGATGGCATTTGCGTTAGCGGCTGTGAAATGGAACATTTCCTCTGAAAAGTTATGTTGTGCTTATGCTTGGGGTTGGCTTGAAAATACGGTGATGTCAGGTGTAAAACTTATTCCATTAGGACAAAGTGCAGGACAGAAAATTTTGTTTACATTAGCAGAACAGATCCCTGCGATTGTTGAGCAATCTGCACATTGGCCCACTGAAGATATTGGGAGTTTTACACCTGCGCAAATTATTGCCAGTAGTCGTCATGAAACACAATACACTCGACTTTTTCGCTCATGAGAAACCTATATGCAAGAATATAATCAACCACTGCGTATCGGTGTTGGCGGCCCTGTTGGATCAGGCAAGACAGCACTGTTAGAAGTTCTTTGTAAAGCAATGCGTGATACATATGAAATCGCGGTTGTTACAAACGATATTTATACCCAAGAAGATGCCAAGATCTTAACGCGTGCCGAAGCATTAGACGCCGATCGTATTATTGGTGTGGAAACAGGGGGATGTCCTCATACCGCTATCCGTGAAGATGCTTCGATGAATCTTGCCGCGGTTGAAGAGTTGGCAATACGTCACAAGGATCTTGATATTGTTTTTGTGGAGAGTGGTGGTGATAACTTGAGTGCCACTTTTAGCCCAGAGCTTGCAGATTTAACCATTTATGTTATTGATGTGGCGGAAGGGGAAAAAATTCCACGTAAAGGTGGCCCGGGTATTACTCATTCTGATCTGCTCGTGATCAATAAGATCGATCTAGCTCCTTATGTTGGCGCCTCATTAGAAGTAATGGAAGCTGATACTGCAAGAATGCGTCCTGTGAAGCCTTACGTTTTCACCAACTTAAAAGAAAAAGTAGGCTTGGAAACTATTATTGATTTTATCATCGATAAAGGGATGTTAAGACGCTAACAGCCTATTTTATTGCAATTCGATTTTAGTTAAGTGAGACACTGCCAGTATCAGTTATTATTCACAAAGACTGATACTGGCAGGATAATACAAAACGATATCAAAATGCGGGATTAATTAAGGTAAGTAAATGCGGTGGTTACTTTAACTACCCCTTTGGTTTCACTGGCTATTTTCGCAACAGCAGCCCCTTCTTGGCGAGTTAAAATACCAAATAAGAACACCTCACCATTTTCAGTGATCACTTTTACCGACGAGGATTTGACTGAATCACTGCCTAAAATTTGAGAGCGAACTTTGGTTGTTAACCATGTATCTGATGATGCAGTGCCTAATGTCACCGGCTCGCCTTGGCGGACTTCGTTATAGACGTTATTCACGCCTTCAACTTTACTTGCGACTTGTTTTGCCGTATCGGCAACGGACATATCAGGGCTTTGACCTGTTAATAAGATATTGCCTTGATAAGCAGTCGCCACAATACGTGAATTGCTTTTCTTGATCTGTTCATTTTTATTTAGAGCACCAGAAACACGCGCTTCCAATGTACCATCATCAACTTGTTGCCCTAATGAGCGAGGATCAGTTGCAGTTTTGCCTGCAACAGCAGCCGTGCCGACAACAGCGGCACCGATGCAACCTTGCAGTAAAAGCGCAGAGCACAGCACTGCAGTGATAGGAAGCAATTTCATAGTAACTCCTTAGTCATCCTGATGTGGGAATAATGTATTATCAATTAAATCGCAGAGACAATTGACTGTTAGCATCTGAACTTCCTGTATTCTGACGGTACGTTGAGAAGGAATACGAATCTCAACGTCTTGAGGACCTAATAACCCTGCAAGCTCTCCGCCATCATAGCCTGTTAATGCAACAATGGTCATATCTCGTGTTACAGCGGCTTCAACGGCTTTAATAATGCTTCGACTGTTACCGTGTGTCGAAATAGCAAGTAGCACATCTCCAGCTTGTCCTAATGCGCGCACTTGTTTAGCGTAGATCTCATCGTGTTGCTGATTCCCCATAATTGCAGTCATCACCACGCTATCTGTGTTTAACGATAATGCAGGCAAACTTGGACGTTCTGTTTCAAAACGATGGATCATGCTTGCGGCAAATCGCTGTGCTGTTGCTGCTGAGCTACCGTTTCCACAGCTTAATATTTTATGGCCATTTAATAACGATTGAACCATCATCATGGCGGCTCTGGAAATAGCATCAGGTAATGCTTCTGCTGCTGCAATTTGAGTTTGGATACTCTCTGTAAAGCAGACTTTGATTCTATCAAGCACGTTAAGACCTATATAATCTAATTTAACGAATAAATTCCGTATAATCGAGAATGTTTTTTAACCATATTAACTGGCGTTGATTAAATGCACAAACATCAAAGCGACAGTCTGATGTCTCGATACTTTCTTGGCGCTGTGCTAACCAACACTTTGCTGTACGCCATAAGCGACGCCGTTTAGAGTAGGTAATGGAGCTTATCGCATCACCAAATAAGGTGTTATATCTAAAACGAACCTCAACAAATACCCATGTCTTGTTTTCCTGCATAATAAGATCAATTTCTCCGCAGGGATATCGGACATTACGCGCAATAAATATTAATCCTTGTTTGCGTAAGTATTTTAGCGCTTTTTGTTCATAGTACAGCCCTAAAAAGTAAGGGCTTTTAGAAAAATCATCCATGATTTTCTTCCTTCATTACTCATAAAACAAACCGCCATAAAGGCGGCTTATTTTTATGATAACGGAGTATATCTATTACTGTGTAACAGGTTCAATTTTACCTTGTTTAAATTGCATCCAAGGAAGTTGTCTATAAACAGTACAGTTATCTTCAACACGTAATGAGCCTGAAATACCATTAAAACGCAATGTACCTTTTGTCAGATCATTGTAATTGTTTGCTAATGACCATGCATCAATTCCCATAGCATAAAGACGCATTAATGAGTAATCGTTCGCAAATTTACTTGATGCTTTTTGCATTAACGGCAAATTAGCGCCAGTCATCAATGGAATATCACTAAATTGAATGCCATCCATTTCCATGCGGAAATCAGGGCCTGTTCCACCTTGGTTGCTACGAGAGCTAACATAAATTGGTGGACGTTTTTGGGTACTGATTGCCATATCAATCATTGGCTTAATTAAGGTTAATTCATCGCTAGTTGCAATGATGTAAACCGAATCAATCGCACCACCAGCAGATGGAATAGATTGAGAGTCTAATGGCAGAGGTGCATTTTCTGTTGGTAAAACAGGTGTTCCTGTCATACGAATACCGACACCGCGATTAATCGATGCTTTTAAGCTTTCAACAGAACTAAAGGTTTGTTGTAAAACTGTACCGCCACCTGTACGTTGCCATTCATCAGCAAAAGTTTGTGCCATTCTTTGGCCAAATTTATTATCTGGAACAATAATTAATGGGTTTGCTTTTTGTTGCTGACGTAAGTGTTGTGCTGCATTACGGGTTTCATCTTCAGGTGAAAGAGAGAAGAAACAGACGGTCGTTGCAGAAGGAATTGTATCTAACTCGTTTAATGCTAATACCGGTAAGCCACTTTGAAGTTCAATAGTTTTCATTACTTCTGGTTTTAGCAGAGGACCGACAATTAAGTTAGCGCCATCTTGTTGTACTTTTTTCAGTAAGACATCAATAGGTTGGCTATTGGTATCATAAACAATTACTTGGCGTGCATTTTGTGCAACGGGATCTAAACGCAGTGTGGTGTTACTTGAAAATGCAGAACTCTCTTTTTCTTTATCTTGAGTCGTTTCAGTTTTTTCAGTTGTTTCTTGTGCGGTATCCGTTGTCGGTGTTTCAGTATTTTTGATGCCTAATTCTTCTAAGATTGAAGCAAGGCTGTCATCATTTTTAGGGGATTCTGGCTCAGGCATTGCTTGAGGTTGTGGTAAGCCACTTTGCGCATCAAGGAAGCCTTGGCGAATAGCCTCTCCAAATACTTTAGCTTGCCCTGTTAAAGGCAACAATAATGCGATTTGGCTACTTGCACTAACAGAAGGCTGTGAAAGACGTAATAATGATACAGGGAGTGTTAACGCTGCTGGGTTACGAGGATAGCGAGTTTGCCATTCTCTCACGGCAGTTGATAGCTTATTAGCATCATCTTTGTTGTATTCATATGTGTTGAGTAAATCTAACCAACCTTGCAGGGTATTTTCATCTGCTTTGATAACCACACCACGGCGTTGTTCTGGTGTGAGTTTGGTCAGTGTGAGCCATGTATCATCAATATTTTTCTGATGTAGCTCAGGATCGGTAATTAATGTTTCTAACCCAATATAGGCTCTAATAACATCTAAAGATGCCAGCCCTTGAGCATCATCAATCACTTTTTGAAATTGTTTCATCTCCATTTCTGCTTTTGCAGCGGGAGTGAGAGGTTGTTCTTGTTGCCCCGTCAGGGTACAACCTGACATAATCAGCGCAGAGAGTATCGCAGTATAGGATAAACCTGTTTTAAAACGCACAAAAATTGAGGAAAGCATACTGTACCCAGTGATGTTTTATAATTATGCTCAATTTTAAATCGGTCATTCGGAATAAACAATGAATCAACCTAATCGAGCAGCGGTAACGACATCCACACTGTACATAGTACCCACACCTATTGGTAATCTGGGTGATATCACCCAGCGGGCACTAGATGTGCTGTCTCATGTCGATTTAATTGCTGCAGAAGATACCCGTCATACAGGGCTTCTATTACAGCATTTTGCCATTAACGCACGTTTGTATGCGTTACATGATCATAATGAACAGCAAAAAGCAGATCAATTAATTAGCAAATTACAACAGGGGCTAAGTATCGCATTAGTCTCTGATGCAGGTACACCATTAATTAACGATCCTGGCTATCATTTAGTCAATCAATGTCGTAAACATGGCATAAATGTCGTGCCACTGCCTGGCGCTTGTGCTGCTATTACGGCACTTTCTGCTGCAGGGCTTCCTTCTGATCGTTTTTGTTATGAAGGTTTTTTACCAGCAAAAACAAAAAGTCGCCAAGATTGCCTACGTGAATTGTCAGAAGAACCTCGTACATTGATTTTTTATGAGTCAACACATCGGCTGTTAGATAGTTTAGCTGATATGGTGACAGTTTGGGGTGAAGATCGCTACGTAGTATTAGCGAGAGAGCTCACAAAAACATGGGAAACTATTCAAGGTATGCCAGTGGGTGAATTACTCAAATGGGTACTTGAAGATGAAAATCGCCGTAAAGGTGAGATGGTTCTCATTGTTGAGGGGTATGAAAAACCCGTTGATAATGATTTTTCCCCTGAAGTGTTGCGAACACTTGCGATTTTACAAAAAGAGTTACCTCTGAAAAAAGCAGCTGCTGTGACGGCTGAGATTTATGGCGTGAAGAAAAATGCACTTTATAAACACGTTATTGAGCAAAATGGTGAAGCTCAAGACGAGTAAAGTGATTTTTTAGCTTCTTTTGCTATACATTTTCTATCAGAATCCCTATAATCCGCACCCTGAGTTGACTAGACAACCGCTGCTTTATCGTTGTCCCTTCGGGGGAGACGGATAGAGGGGAGGAAAGTCCGGGCTCCACAGGGCAGGGTGCCAGATAACGTCTGGGAGGCGCGAGCCTACGACAAGTGCAGCAGAGAGTAAACCGCCGATGGCCTGTTTACAGGATCAGGTAAGGGTGAAAGGGTGCGGTAAGAGCGCACCGCGCAACTGGTAACAGTTTGTGGCATGGTAAACTCCACCCGGAGCAAGACCAAATAGGGGTTCTTATGGTGCGGCCCGCATTGAACCCGGGTAGGTTGCTGGAGCCAGCGCGCAAGTTCTGGCCTAGATGAATGGTTGTCCACGACAGAACCCGGCTTAACGGTCAACTCACCTCATAAAAAACCCTCGATTCACATTGTGTGTCGAGGGTTTTCTACTTTTATGCCGATTTAAACGTCTCATTACGAAATTATATCAATAAATAAGCCACGAAAATCAACCGAGCTTTTTAATGTGATGCTATGGCTATCTTGAATAAACGCGCCATCACCACACTGTATTTGCCCATTTTCTTGTGTTGATGTTTGCAAATAGGTGCCGCCTTTTATGGATTGTAAAAAGCCTTTCTGTCCTTTTATTGGGAGTGTAATTTCATCACCTGCTTGCAAATGAATATGATAAAGCCAAATAGTTTGCCTTAACATTAACGAGCCATCATCACCCGTAGGTGAAGCTAATAATTGATATTTTAAATTTTCATCTAATATCAATTTTTGTGAAGCTAAACTTTCTTGTTGTGGACAAGCATTTAGCCACAACTGGATACGGGTTAATGGCGTATCTGGGCTGCTATTTTTCTCAATATAGGTTTCTGTATTATGAGGCGAAATAAGTAAGCACTCATTTTCTTTTGCTGTGACTGTCCGTCCCATATTATCTAGGTATGTCGCTTCCCCTTGAAGAATAAGATTAACCACATCAACATGAGGATAGGTCTTTGCTTTAAATTCAGAATTTGGTGCAAGCACTTCTTGGTTAAGAACTCTTAGCGTGCCATAGTCTAAAAAATGAGGGTCAAAATAGTGGCCAAAGGAAAATGTGTAGCGAGCTTGTAGCCAACCATAATCCGCTTTACCACACTGTTGTGCTGTTCTGTATTTTATCATGGCGGTATTTTTCGAGTAGATTATCAATATATTTATCATAGAGGTATGGACTGTCTATTGTTAGCAAGTTAATCTGGTGCCTATAATCAAATTATTTGATAGAGATAAGTATAATGAGTAAAGACAAAGCAATTACGTTGGAATCTTTACGAGTCATGGATGCCATTGATCGTAGAGGGAGTTTTGCGGCTGCGGCTGATGAACTAAATCGAGTTCCATCGGCACTTAGTTATACCATGCAAAAATTAGAAGAAGATTTAGATGTTGTCCTTTTTGACCGTTCTGGTCATAGAACTAAATTTACCAATGTTGGCAGGATGCTACTTGATAGAGGACGTATATTACTTGAGGCTGCTGACAAATTAACGTCAGATGCAGAAGCCTTAGCAAGAGGTTGGGAGCCACATATCACTATTGTTTGTGAAGCACTGACACCCGCATCTCGTCTCTTTCCTTTGGTTGAAAAATTAGCTGAAAAATCCAATACACAACTGTCATTAGTGACAGAGGTATTAGCAGGGGCATGGGAAAGTTTAGAAAGTGGTAAATGCGATATTGTGATTTCACCCGATATGCATTTTCGCACTTCATCTGAAATCAACTTTCGCCCTTTATACAATACCACTAGTGTTTACGTTGCCAGCCCAGATCACCCGATCCATAACGAGCCTGAACCATTAGCAGAAGAAACTCGCTTAAAATATCGGGGCATTGCAATTGCAGATACGGCAAGAGAACGCCCTGTTTTAACCGTATTATTATTAGATAAACAACGTCGTTTAACGGTCAGTTCTATTGAAGATAAGCGCCGAGCGTTAATTGCAGGTTTAGGTGTGGCGACAATGCCAATTGATTTAATTGAAGATGATATTAAAGAAGGGCGCTTACGTGTTGTTGGCCCAGAATATCATCATGAAAATAATATTATTATGGCATGGCGAAGAGACAGCATGGGTGAAGCCAAATCGTGGTGCTTACGTGAAATTCCTAAACTCTTTGCTAATGATAAAAAATAATTAACAGTGAACGGAACATCGATCTATTTTATCTTTGTCGCATAAAAAAGATCCCCTCAGGGATCTTTTTGATTTCAAGATGCCATCTTACCAGTTTTTATTGAAAATACGATCTAAGCTCCATTTACCCGGGCCTGTCACAACGAGTAATAAATATCCGCCTGCAATTGTCATGTTTTTCATAAACATTAATTGGTTCATGCCTTCAGCAAAATTACTGTGGAACAGTAAGGCGGTTAAGAGAGTAAAGACTGCAGTAAAAATTGCAGTGGTGCGAGTTAAGAAACCAAATAAGATTGCTAATCCACCACCTAATTCTAATAAAATAGTCAGTGGTAATAAGAAACCGGGAACGCCCATTGCTTGCATATATTGCTGTGTACCTTCATATGCGCCAATTTTTCCGTAGCCTGCGCTGATAAATAAAATCGGCATTAAAATACGGGCAATTAATAACGCAATGTCTTCAAATTTTTTCATAATATTTATTCCTAATAAAACTCTATTATCTGCAATGTATATCTGTTTATATTTGTATTTTCGTCGGTTATTTTTCTACTTTTAGATTTAATAACCACGGCTACGGTGTGAGATAGATAATAATGGGAAATTGAAAAAGAGAATATTAAGAAGAATTAACATTCTTAGACAAAAAAATTGATGTTCAATCTGAGGTTTTTTTGAAGGACTTCTGTATTGCTCGAATTAAGCCAATTGCACCGATAGCGCGTTGTCCTAACCGTATGATTTTTTTAGGGTGTTTAATACTGTAAAGAGAGATAAAACTAGCACCTACTAAAAAAGCAGGTTTTAAAGAGACTAAAATCCGCCACGCTTTGTCATAAGGCTCTGTCACATCAAGCCAAGTTTGTGTACCTTGGCCCAAATCAGAGCGCTGTTGCTGAATTTTATTCAACAACAGCTTTTTACGTCTTGAGAGAACACTCTGCTTATTTTGTTTGTTCATCATGATATTGCTCCAAAAGACGTTTATCTAATTCCAGTTGTTGGCGAGTATCGCCTAATAAGGTGGAATTTCGTGCTTTCTTTAATGTCATGATGGCGCCAATAAGGGCGCAAAAAAGCAAAATCGCTGTTGTAACCGCTAAAGTATAAATTCGGTATTCTGGGGGTATAACCCAAAATAACAATATAAGCAGGCTCATTAGACCGAATGCGGTAAGTAACAAGGTGACTCCAGCCATTAAAATAAGCTGGATCAAGGTGGTTTTTTCTTCTTCCAGTTCAATAGCTATTAATTGTAGGCGAGTTTCAACCATGCCTATAACGATAGCACCAATTCTACTGAGAGAATTCAGAACCCCAGATGCGGGGCCCTGTGGTCTTTGAGTATCACTCATTATAAATTAGCGTTTTGCAAGTAGAACGCCAAGAACAACACCAACAGCAGCACCGATACCAACACCTGTCCATGGATTTTCACGAACATAGTTATCTGCTTTTCCTGCCATTTCTTTCGTGTTATCGACAATTTCTCGACCTGCATCACTGAGTTTTGCACGAGAACCTTTTATTGCCGATTCTGCTTTTGCACGCAGACTTTGGATTTCTTCTTTGGATTTATCTGCAGAGGAGTTCAGTACTTCTTCTAGAGTATCAGCAAGAGATTTCAATTCACTACGCAGATCTTCATTTGAACGTTGTTGAGACATAATTAACTCCTTTAATAGAGATAGAATGTAGTACTTATAACAATAGACTAATTTTACAGCTTAATGAAATTAAATAACGACTTAAAAGTGAAAAAAAGAGATAAATCTTAATTAAATGGGAGGATTAAAGGAGCTTAGAAGTGTGTATTCTGAAAAAAAGACCTGTTCAATATGATGAAACAGGTCTCTATTATTTTTTGCTGTGTAATTCCTATCAGAATATCTTGATAGTATTTAATTCGTATTAAGCTTTTCTTTTCTTTTTAATAACCACCCAGATGCTACCAATTAAACCGATCACTAATAGGCAAACAGGTAATAGCATAAGAATATTCATTAAATAGTGTTCGTATTGGCGAAATAGCGGACTGTTACCGAGTAAATAGCCTAGCGTTGTTAAAATACCTACCCATAAAAAACCGCTTAGCCAATTGAAAATTTGAAAGCGGGTATTATTCAATCCAGCAAGGCCTGCAATGGTTGGTAACAATGTTCTAACGAACGCTAAAAAACGACCAATAAGTAATGCGGCTAAGCCATGGCGATGAAAAAGCCCATGTGCGCGCTGGTGATAATGTTCTGGTAGATGTGACAGCCAACTACGTACTAATTTTGTATTACCAAGCCATCGTCCTTGAAGATAGCCCAGCCAGCAGCCTAGGCTCGCACCTGCGGTTAAAATAAGTAAGGTCAATGGAAAGTCCATTGTATCTTTAGCAATTAACACACCCACTAAAATTAATAAGCTATCTCCTGGTAAGAAAGCAGCGGGCAATACTCCGTTTTCTAGGAATAGTATGGTGAATAATAAAATGTAGATAATCCATATTAATGAGGGATTAGCTAAGGTTTCGTAATCTTGATGCCATAGCGCCAAGAAGAGCTCTCTTACGATTTCCATATAAAAGGCTTCCTAAAACTGAGTCATTTGGGGGTAAATGTAAATTCAATAAGTGTTGTAACCCATTTACCCGTTTTCCACTTCATAGGGTCTATTTTTCATTGTTTAAAACAGCAACACTCTAACAAAATCAGGAAAAACTAGACAGAAAATTTTTTAACTCGATAACGAGATAACTTATCCATAGATATGGGATCTTGAAAAATAGACATCTAATCTCTTTTCGAATTCAGAGTAGGGAATTTTTTAAAAGAAAACCTTAAGAGCTAGAATGCTAAGAAGAGAAATATCACATTTTGTTTTAATCAAAAAAAGATAAATTTTTAATATTATTTGAAAGAAAATAAAAGGTTATCTTATTTATATTACACATCTTTTTTTGTCTGTTATTTATACAGTTATGAATAGATAGCGTGATTAATTGTTAGTGATTATGTTAATAAAAAAACCAATCAATTGATTGAAAGAATAAAAAATAGCAGAGTGAAAATAAAAAATAAGTAACATGACCCAGTATAACTCACTGATAATAATAATTTCTTTCATTTCCGATTGGTATACTAAAAAGAACAAAATCCTATTATGATCACAGTTATGTTATCTTTTTGTTAACAATAACGGTTAATGCTGTATATTTTGCATAATCAGCTTTTCAGCGCGATTCAATTCCTTATACTGGCATTGCAAACACTCAAAAATGCTTTTTTTAAATATTATTTTAAGTAATGGAATAGCTATGGATAAACAACAATCCAGAGTCTTCAGCCTGTTCTTTAAGGGAAGCCTCGTCAAACAAATACTCGTTGGTTTAGTTGCAGGGATCTTACTCGCTTGGTTAGCACCAGAAGTTGCCAAGATGATGAGTTTGTTAGGTACTCTGTTTATTAATGCTCTAAAAGCTGTTGCGCCAGTCTTGGTATGGGTGCTGGTAATGGCTTCGATTGCTAATCACCGTCAAGGGCAAAAATCAAATATTCGCCCTGTGCTAGTTTTATATCTGCTAGCAACGTTCTTTGCTGCATTAACTGCTGTTGTTGCAAGCTTTATGTTCCCATCAGTTTTAACGCTAGTTGTTAATGAATCACAACTGTCACCACCTGAAAATATCGCTGAAGTGCTTAAAGGGGTATTAATTAATGTGGTCGCAAACCCTGTTGATGCGCTTATTAACGGCAACTACATGGGGATCTTAGCATGGTCTATTGGGTTAGGTTTAGCATTACGCCATGCAAGTGATACCACTAAAGCTTTAACACAAGATTTAGCGGATGCAGTGACAAACTTGGTACGTGTTGTTATTCGTTTAGCCCCTATCGGTATTTTTGGTTTAGTGTCGTCAACTATCGCAACAACTGGCTTTGAAGTTTTAGCGGGTTATTTACAGGTCCTGATTGTGCTGATTGGCTGTATGCTGTTTGTTGCTTTAGTCGTGAATCCACTGATTGTATTTTGGAAAATCCGCAGTAACCCATACCCATTAGTATGGGCATGTTTGCGTGAAAGTGGTGTAACCGCCTTCTTTACACGTAGTTCAGCAGCAAACATCCCTGTGAATATGGCAATGTGTCGTCGTATGAATTTAGATGAAGACACTTATTCTGTCTCAATTCCATTAGGTGCGACCATCAATATGGGTGGTGCGGCAATTACTATCACTATTTTGACATTAGCGGCAGTCAATACATTAGGTATGCCAGTTGATGTGCCAACTGCACTATTATTAAGCCTTGTTGCTGCAGTTTGTGCATGTGGTGCATCTGGTGTTGCTGGGGGATCTTTACTGTTAATTCCACTAGCTTGTAGCATGTTTGGTATTAGCAATGATATTGCTATGCAAGTGGTTGCCGTGGGTGTGATGATTGGTGTATTACAAGATTCAGCTGAAACTGCACTGAATTCATCAACAGATGTTCTCTTTACTGCAACAGTCTGTATCGCAGAAGATAATCGTATTTCAGATAATCCATTAACTGAAAAAAATAATGGGTAAAAAGGGTAAGTAGTAAGACAGGAAGAGCTGTAAAAATAATAATCAATAATAAAAAAATAGAACCCCACATTTTTATGTGGGGTTTCTTTTTTACTCAAGCACTGAAAAAGGATTAAATATTGAGAGCTAATTCTGTTCCTTGCCTAATAGCGCGTTTTGCATCTAATGCGCTAGCATCTTTAGCGCCGCCGATAAGATGGACTTTTGTATGGACATTTTCTAAAGAAGTAAGCAAAGGATGATAAGCGCGTTGCCCTGTACATAATATAATATTATCTGCCATAAGAAGTTGCTGTTTTCCATCTTGTTCAATAACAAGACCTTCTGGTGTAATTTGTTGATAATGGCAATGCGTTAAGAATTTAACGCCTTTTTTCTCTAGCGTTAAACGATGTATCCAACCCGTTGTTTTACCTAAATTCAATCCTATCTTTCCGGCTTTACGTTGAGTCATAACAATCTGTTTATTATCACCTTTTAAGTGATTTTCTGGTTTTATTCCGCCACGATATGAAAGCGTCGGATCAATGCCCCATTCTTTGTTAAAAGCACAGGGGCTTAGGCTACTGCATTGCCCTTTTTGCGTAAGATAGAGACCGGTATCAAAGCCAATACCTCCGCTACCAATAATCACGACTCTTTTACCCACGGGTTGATGGTGCTTTAAAACATCCAAATAAGTTTTAACAATTGTATTATCTCGGCCTTCTATATCAGGAAGGTGTGGTATTACACCACTGGCTAAAATAATTTCATCAAAGTGTTTAAGATGATGAGGAGTAGCTTCAGTATTATTTTTAACAATCACACCAGTGAGTTGTAACTGTCGTTTAAAGTAACGCAAGGTTTCCTTAAACTCTTCTTTTCCGGGAATTTGGCTAGCAATATTCAACTGCCCACCAATAACATCTTCTTTTTCAAAGAGTGTTACATGGTGACCACGTTTAGCCGCTGTTATAGCAAAAGATAATCCCGCAGGTCCTGCGCCGACAACAGCCAGTTTTTTAGGTTGTTGGGTTGGAGTAACCAGAAGTTCGGTTTCTCGACAAGCAAAAGGATTGACTAAACAAGATGCTGTTTGCCCTGAAAATATTTCATCAAGGCACGCTTGATTGCAAGCAATGCAGGTATTGATTTCATCTTCACGCCCTAATTGTGCTTTTAGAACGAACTCAGGATCAGCAAGAAAAGGGCGTGCCATTGAAATCATGTCGGCACAGCCTTCTGCTAAAATAGCTTCTGCGGTTTGTGGTGTGTTAATACGGTTTGATGTAATAAGAGGGATATTCACTTGGCCCATTAATTCGCGTGTTACATTCGCAAATTGGCCTCTTGGTACCATAGTGGCTATCGTTGGAATTCGAGCTTCATGCCAGCCAATCCCTGTATTGATCATTGTAGCGCCAGCTTTCTCAACAGCTTTGGCAAGATAAACAACTTCTGATGCATCTGAACCATTTTTAATTAAATCCAGCATAGAAAGACGGTAAATAATAATAAACTGCTCACCAACGGCTTTTTTTATGCCTTCAAGAATACGTAAAGCGAAGCGACAACGATTTTCAATATTACCACCCCATTGATCGTCACGCTGATTCGTATGGTTAACTAAAAACTGATTAATTAAATAACCTTCAGATCCCATTATCTCAACACCATCATAGCCCGCTTTTTGAGCTAATTGAGCGCAGTGAATGTAGTCATCAATAGTTTGTTCAATTTGTTCATGACTCATTTCTTTTGGCATAAAAGGGGTTATTGGTGATTGAATAGCAGAAGGCGCCACCAAATTAGGTTGGTAACTATAACGACCAGTATGCAATATCTGTAATGCAATTTTTCCACCTTGCTGATGAACGGCATCAGTAACCAATTGATGTGGTGCAAGCTGGGATTCAGACATTAATGTTGCGGCGTGTGGTAATAATACACCTTGCTTATTAGGTGATATCCCTCCTGTAACAATAAGTGCAACGCCTGCGGCGGCTCTTTGTGCATAAAATTGTGCAAGTTTTGGAGCATCTTTAGGGTCTTCTTCAAGACCAGTATGCATAGAGCCCATTAACATTCGGTTTTTCAGTACAGTAAACCCTAAATCAAGGGGAGAAAATAGATGAGAATAATGTGCCATCAGATACCCTTTTTAGACTGGTCAGATGAGATATCTATAGCATAACGAGAAGTGAGAGATTAAGAGTTCATTATGTTAACAAGTTGTGATCTTAATCATGGAAAAGGTGAATAGCACGTTATAAAGCAATAATAATCTAAGTGATTACTTAATGAGAACAAATAGTGATAATAAAAATCACACTCATTCATAATATTTCATCATATAATGTAGTGTACCTATTAATACGTATTAAAAGCACACATCACTATTTTGAATTTGGAGACGTTATGATTAATAAATTTAATCAACTTGTTGACTGTTCTGACTTGGGTAAATTGATACTACGTGTTTCTCTTGGAGTTTTAATGTTATTACATGGACTTCATAAAATGGAGCCGGGTGGATTAGCTGGTATTCAGGGTATGTTAGCTAATTTTAATCTACCCGCCTTTATTGCATACGGTACAGTAATTGGGGAAGTTGTCGCACCTATCTTACTGATTATTGGTCTATTTACTCGCGCCTCAGCACTTGTTTTGGCCGGTACAATGTTTGTTGCTGTCTTGATGGTTCACTCAGGTGATCTATTTGCATTAAATCCCAAAACAGGGGGATGGGCACCAGAAAGTGCGGGCTTCTATTTATTTGCGGCAATTGCTGTGATGTTTTTAGGTAGCGGTCGTTTTGCCATTAAAAAAGATTAGCAAATTTAATAGTCAATAAATTTGAATTTAATTGCTATGACTTGATTAGAATTGATGAACAAACGCCCAGATTTCTAAATGTATTTACATTAGAACTGGGCGTTTTCTTTTAGGAAATATTATAACTTATTGATTTTAAATGTGGATTATTTTTTATCCGCAGGTGTTAGCTTAAAGACCTTCTCATTTTCACCTAACCATTGGTGAGCCACTTGATTTATATCGTTAACATTTAATGTTTTTATAATGGCAGGATCAGTAAGTAAACGCTGATACTGTTGGTCATCAGTTGCAACTTGAGCAAGGGCTTCTGTCCAATAACTTGCACTGTCATTTATCTGTGAATTTTCAGTTAGCCAGATATTTTTAGCCTCTTGTAGCTCTTTCTCTGTAATGCCTGACTGTTTAACATCATTCACGACTTTACGAGCAAGGGCTATTAATTCATCTGCACGCTCAGGTGATGCCGTAAAGTTTAAACGGCCGGTATAGTAGCTTGTAGGCACTTTCGTTAACATTTCAGAGAATCCAAGTGAATAAATTCCCCCCGCTCTTTCACGTAGATTGAGTCTTAAACGTTGGCTGATCACGGTATCCAGTAAATTTAACGCAAGTACTTGTTGTTGTGACCATTGAGCTGGTGCTGCATATTGAATACTTACCATACTCTTATCACTGCTTGCGATAGGGTATGTTTTGCTAAATGAAGTTAGCTTTGGATTAATGGCAGGATCTGCCCAGAATAGACGCTGTTCCGAGCGTGTCGGGAGACTTGCAACCCAGCGTTCAATCAGAGGTTTTACCTGATTAATATTGACAGGGCCACTGATAACTAATGTCATATCAGCAGGTTGCCCTAAGATCATTTGGTTTGTTTGCTGTAATTGTTGGGCTGTAAATTGCTTCCAAGTACCTTGAGGTGAAACTACAAGGCGCTCGCCATTTTGATAACTTTCTTTATTGATACTATCTAAGAACGTACGTTCAACAGGGGTTTTTGAAATACCTAATGCCATGGCTTGCTTCTGTTGCTCTAACTTCTCACCATTAAATTGTGGAGAAGTTATTTTTAGATGCAGTAATGTTAGCAAGGTTTCTAATTCATCAATTGGCGCTTCGCCACGGAAACCATGGAATAACAGTTCGCTGTAAGGGCGCAAACTAATTTGATGTTGCTTGGTAAATAGCGCTAATTCACGTGCGTTGTAATGGCTGTATCCACTCACTTCAGGTAATTTCAATGCCCATTGCACCATACCTAAGCTTTGGTTTGTTTCAAGTGATGAGCCACCCGGAATACGCAGTGAAACTTGAATATTATCTTTGAGATAACTGTCATTTTTCACAATCACTTTTACGTTATTGCTCAGAGTCCACTGTTGCGTTTTTTCAATAGGGAGTGATTGCGTTGAAACAATTGAACCTGTGAGTTCAGGTTTAATATCTAATACAACAGCTTGCGTTTTTAGGGTAAATGCTCCTGGATTTGACTGTCTAATTTCTTGCCAACGTTGTGCTGCTTTAGTTGCATTAAATAAATTAGCATCACTATCCGGGCCAATCACAGCAACTCGTGGTGATGCCTGTTTTAGATATTGAGCAAAATAAGCTGACAATGTTTCAGGGGTCACTTTATTGATTAATTGATAGCTTAAATTTAGGGCCTGTTTTTTAGTTTGAATTGGCATTTCCAATTCAATGGCTGTTGTGATTTGGTTGGCTAAATAATCGTGCTCATAACGCTCTTCACCCGCAGCTTGTTGGCTTAGGCGTTTTAGCATTGCATTACGGGCATTATCTAACTCTTCTTGAGTCACTGGAACAGAGGCGAGGCGTTGAACTTCTGTAAATAAGATATCTAATGTACCTTGGTAATCATTACCTTTAGGGTGGGCAATCATCAATTGTTGTGAACGACGAGAGTCTAACATTGCACCTTGAGCATTAGCGCTAATGGAAGCCGTTAAGCCATTATCAACGATAGTGGAGAAACGTTGATTTAAAATTGATAGCCATAATGAATCCATTAAATCTTCATATTGACCTTGTCGACTATTTAAAGGTGCTGGTAAAGTCCGCTGTAAGGTAAATTGTAAAATACGTGAACCTTGCTCTTTGTCGAAAATCGTTTTAACCAGTAGATCTTTATGATCGATAAAATTGTGCCAAGAAGGATCATCAATTCCTTTGTTTTCGCTATTTTTAGCGTTAAACAGTTGCTTAATATCCGCAATAGCATCGCCCTGATTAAAGTTACCAACCAGTACTAATGCCATTCTTTCTGGTTGATACCAAGTATCGTAATAGCGTTTTGCATCTTTCACATCGCCATGTTTAACAATTTTTAAATCGCCAATAGGATCTCGCTCCAGATAACGGCTTCCGTAATAACGTAATTCTTCTAACTGGCGGTTAATACGAAAACCGATACCTTGGCGCAAACGCCACTCTTCAACAATAACAGGGCGCTCTTTATCAAACTCAATAGGGTCAAATGTCATTTCAAATGCCCAGTCTGATAAGATTTTTAACCCTGTTTTAATTTGGATCGGGTTTGCATTCGGCAATGACAGTTTATACGTTGTCGCATTTAAACTTGTCGCGGCATTAACGTGACTACCTAATTTCATGCCTAGGCTTTCAAGCTGTTTAAAGCCCGTTGTACCCGGAAAATGGGTTGTACCTTTAAATGCCATATGTTCAGTAAAGTGTGAAAAACCGAGCTGTTTTTCATCTTCTTGAACCGAGCCACTTTTTACTAAAAGACGCATTTCAACACCCGTTTGTGGGCGTTGCAGTAAGTAGACGTCTAAACCATTATCTAGGGTAAAATGGCGAACATCAGGGCGCAGTAATAGCGCGCTTTTGTCATTTTGATTTGGGGTACTTGCCGCACACCCTAAAAGGGAAAGACTGACGGAAACAATCAGTAATTTACGATACATATTCGGTAACTCCAGCAGGTTGAGAGGAGGACACGGTAGGGGCTTTGAGTGAAATCACATTATCTGCAATCACATGTGTAAAGCGCTGGTGGCTCACTAAGGCAATACCTGCAGTTGGCAGATGTTGTTTTAGCAACTGCAACATGTTCAATGCATTTTGTTCATCAAGTGCAGAGGTGGTTTCATCTAATAAAATAAGATCAGGTTTATTGAGTAATAAACGGGCAAAAATAAGACGTTGTTGCTCACCACCTGATAGGCGTGTTGTCCAATCCGTTTCAAGTGAAAGTTGATTTTTTATTTTATCTAAGCCCACCAAATGAAGTACGTCTTCATACTCTTTAGCGGAGAATTGATTAGGCTGACAAGGATAAGCGAGCAAACTGTTTAAACGTGAAAAAGGCAGATACATACGCTGTGGGAGCCAACACACATTTGGTGAACGTTGAATTTCCCCTTTGAAATAAGGCCAGTGCCCACTTAATGCTCTAAGCAGTGTTGATTTTCCTAAACCAGAGCAACCTTCAATAACGGTTAATTCACCCGCTTTTACAGAGAAGTTAATATCTTGGATTAACAGGCTGTCATCTTGCATAAACAGAGAAAGATTGGCTTTTAATTTAATCTGTTTATCATTTAAATCAGCGACTTCTGGCTCATGGTCGTGCTCTAACAGTACCACGAAATTATAAAGACGTGTCACCGTTGCTTGCCATGCCGCAATTTCTTTATACGAGAAAATAAACCAGCTTAATGCCCCTGCAACACTAGAGAATGCTTGTCTCAACTGCATTAATCCCCCCAGCATTAACTCACCAGCAAGAAATTTAGGTAAGGCAAAGATAATCGGTGCCATCGCAGTAGCTTGTTGATAGCCGACAGTGAAGAATGCAAGATTTCTTTCGTAGCGAATAAGGTTATTCCAGTTATGAATAACCCCTAAAAAGCGACTCATTAATTCATTGCGATCACTCATTTCACCACGCTGACCTGCAATCGCATCGCCATGTTGTTTACGGGTGATAAGCGCAGTACGGTAATCAGCTTCTTTGCGTTGCTTATCCATATTAATCTTACGCAATGGTGAACCAATAAACTGCGTAATGGTGATCCCGATAATGGTATAGATAATACAAGCCCAGAACATATAGCCGGGAATTGTCCACTCGCTGCCCCCTAATGTGAAAGAGATAGCGCCAGACAGTGACCAAAGAATGGTGGCAAAAGAAATAAGGGTGAGTAACGAGTGTAAAAATGTCACGGTTAAACGCATTGTTGATTCGATTAGTAAACGAATATCTTCTGCAATACGTTGATCCGGGTTATCAGGCTCTTGAGAAGTCAGCCTTAACATGTAGTGTTTACTGTTTTTTGATAACCAGCGATCGAGCACTTGTTCAGTCATGCCTTCGCGCCAGCGAATAACCATTTTTTGACGTAAGAAATCGCCCATTACCACAACAGTAATTAATCCTGCAATAATAATGACAAATTGTTGAAGAAGCTTGTAGAGTGCTTGCCCATCAAGTTGTTGTAATGCGTTATAGAAACCGCCATTCCATTCATTCATTTTGACGTTAAACCAGACGGATGACAGGGTTAAGGTCAAAGAGACAATCAATAGAAACCAGCAGTAAAGGGCGGCACGCCGCCCCCAAAAAGGTGAAACTAAATAGAAAAATTGTTTTATTGTTTTCATTGCTTATTGGTCATATTTTTATTGTGTATCGACTTGGTTGCTCACATTAACTTCGTCAATTTATTAATAGTCGTAGCTGACTTGTAACCAGAACTGACGACCTGGTTCATAAGATTTGTAATCGTTATTTTTATAAGTGAAGTGATCGGCAACGTTTTTAGTGTTAAGGACGTTATTCACTTCCACAGAGACACCTACACCATAAGCAAACTCAGGCTGCCAACTTAACTTTGTATCCCATGTAAAGCGGCTACTGTAATTTTGTTTTTTATAGGCATAAATATAACCAGCTTCAGGCGTTTGAATTGGGTTACCGTTATTGGTTTTTTCTGCTTGAGAGCGCCAGCTATTCCATTGCAATTGGTTAAACCAAGTCACATTCCATTCATCCCAAACGCTCGTGAGATCTGCTGTGATTTTTAATGGCGAGTTAAAGTTGCCAGAAGGTAAGTCTTTGGCATCGATGATTTTTCCATCATATAGCACTTTGTTCCGGTTAACGTTTTGAGTGTTTGGACTAAAGTCGGCATAACCTGAATCTTTCGGGGTATTGGTTTTGCTTTGTTGCCAACTTATTGAAGCATTGAAAACATGATCAGCTTGCGCCAATTCCCAAGGCTGACTATTTTTCACTGATAAAGTCACTGTATCGTGTGAACTACGGCCATTATTATTAAATGCACGAATATTCATTTTTTCGTAATCAGTGCTATCAGGATATTTTGTATCACTACGCACTTCATCACGACCGTTACGATGAACGTATTGTAAACGCCAAGTGGTTGAGGCAATTTCTTGTTGTAAACCTAGAGTGAATTCATCGTTATAAGGTGTTTTTAACGAATCTAGACCGTCAAAATCGGTACGGTTATTCCAGCTGGCGTCAGATGATTCACAATCGAAGTAACAGTGTTGCAAACCTGCATTTTGTGCTCCATATAATGCGTAAGTTAACATGGAGCGACCGTAGTAACGGTTTACACCACCAATTAAGAGGGTATTGCCTGTACCCCAAATATCATAAGTACCACTTAAACGAGGTGAAATATTGTTTCTTTGAACAAAATCATCTCTATCTAAACGAATACCAGGACGCAGTGTTAAGCGTTTATATTGAATATTGTCATCAAGATAGATTGCATAATTTGTATAGGTTGCACTATGGCTTCCTGATTGGAAGCGCGTTGTATTTGAGCGTCCGCCACTCCACTCGTTTGTATCGGGATCCGTTATTCCCGTATAGAAGTAACTATAAAAATCTTTATCTCTGATATAAGAGCCTTTGGTTCTAGCAACTTCAAAGCCTGTTGTAGGTTGGTGTATAGTTGAACCTAAGTCATAAGAGTTAAAACGCATTATCGCTTTAGTACTTACGGTTTCTTGATTGCTCTTTAGGTCACCCTGACCACCACTGTTATAACTTGTTGGTGTTGACCAACCGGTAATCGCATCATCTAAACGAATAAAGTAATTTTGATCATTCGTTCGTTTATCTTCTAACTTTTGATAACCTGTTGTTAATTCTAAGGTACCAAGATCTAATCGATGTTTATAAAGCGCAGTAAAACTTAAACCATTATGCTCATTGTCATAGCCTGAATTATAGACTGAACCTGAGAATAGATAGCTTTTATAACGCGCGATATTACTTGATAAATCAAGAGATTGAGTATCTGAAATATCCCAAGAGTATTTAATAAAATAGTTATCTGAAGTTCGAGTTTGATCGCGATAACCTGCGTTTTGTTCAACTTGTTCTAATTCATAGTCAGGTGTATGGATAAAGCCACCTGCGCTACTCATCATCATAGGAATGGTTGATTCACGGCGAGATGCAGAGAATATTAAACCTGTATGTTCAGTTAACCCTGTTTCAAACCAACCACCAAAGTTTTGTTTATCATATTTTTTCTGGAAACGAGCGGGATTACTAAAATCATTGTTTGCTGTATCAAAATTTAGTTTTGGATCAGTGAAAATATTGTTCCAGCTTGAGCGCGTTGTGCGGTAATAGGCATTGGCATGCGTTTCACCAGACCAGCGACGGCTTTGTACATCAACGGTTCCGCCTGTAAATCCGCCAAATTCTACAGGAATGTTGTTATCGTAAACCGTGACACTATCAATTAAGCGACTATCAAGATACATCCCTTGATCATCACTAGTAACACGAGTATTGGTTTCACCATTACCAGAATTAGCCGGATCAAAGTCATTGTTAAAACTGACACCATCAAGTTTATAAGAGTTTTGATAACTACTAGAACCATGAATAGAAATACGTGAAGGTTTAATTTCACCCTGATTCATTGATGTGCTGTCATTATTAGAGAATTGAACCGCGGGGTTACTTTTTAGTAAGTCAGTGATGTTACCATCACCCGTATTACGCTGTTTGATCTCTTCTGCGGTGATGTATTGCGGAGCGGAAACAACATCGGTAGCAGGATGATAAGCACTACCTACACCCGTGACTTTAACTTCAGGAATAACAATCGCATTAGTCGTTGCGAGAGGGCGAATAACAAATCCACTTCCTTGTGGAATAATCTCTAACCCACTACCAATTAAGACTTTTTGTAATGCAGTTTGGGTTTCAAATTGACCTGAAAGTGCTGGAGCACGTAGATTTTTGACCGAATTAGCATCAAATAAAATTTGGACTTGCCCTTGTTTTGCAATGGCACTTAATGAATCAGCTAAAGATTGTTCTGGTAAAGCCACTGAAATTGCAGATGCATAAGCGCAAGGTGCGGCAATAGTGGTACTTATTAGCAATGCTAGCAGAGACCTCTTGAGGGTCCCTTTTTTGTTATTCATTCTCATTTCACCAATCCCATTCACTAACTTAATAATTGTTGTTATTAGGGAAGAGGGTGAAATGAGAATTATCCTCACCTGTAAAAAAGAATATTTTTCATATTTCTTTTTACTTATTGATAATTAACGCATTATTTTTATCAGTGAAAACCACATTAACCGGCAATATAAGTGGAATTGCGGTAATAAAGCCTTTTGCATCGCTAATATTGGCAACGCCAGAGACTTTCATTTTGGCAATATCAGGGGAGGAAAATTGAATATTGATATCTAGGTAAGGTTTCAGTTTCGTTATCACTTCATTCAATGGTTGTTCAAAGAAATGCAGTTGACCAAAACGCCAACTTCCTACGGAATCAATATTAACCGAAGAGATAACAAAACTATCACTGGCTAATTTGCTGGTGGCCTGAGAGCCTGCGTACAAATAGGCTGGAGAGGATTTAGGGGTTGCTTTAACTTCGACGATCCCTTGATGTACAGCAACGTTAATTTGGTTGTCATCATATCGACTGACTTCAAATTCAGTACCGACAACTTTAATTAATCGTGTATCTGCATGCACATAAAATGGGCGGTAATGGTTTGGTTTTACTTTGAAATAAGCTTGGCCTTTATCTAACCATAATCGCCTTTCTTCTTGTACATAAGCGACTCTGACTTGCGTGTTTCTGTCTAAATAGACTTTAGAGCCATCAGCTAAGGTCATCTCTTTTGGTAAGTCACTGGTTGCAAGCGTCATATTATCCATTAGTAACGCAGGTAAATGACTATAAGGGAGATATAAAACAGTGAGTAGGCAAAAAGTTGCGGTAGTGTGGATAGCGGGACGCCAAAGAGAACGTTTTTTCTTTTTAATGGTGGTTATTGTTGGTCGTGATAATGCATCACATTGACGCCAAATACCCGCAATATCTTGATATGCTTGCCGATTTATATCATTTTCTATCCATTCTTTAAATTCTTGGCGTTGCTTGGAGGTCATTCTTTGGCTGTGTTGTCGGGTGAACCAAAGAGCGGCTTGCTCATCAATAGTATCATTGAGTAATTCATCATCAGTTTCTAAAAAAAGAGGATCTGCGCCCTCATCTGTGTGAGGTTTAGTTTCCGGTATGTTTTTTTCCGGCTTACTCATCATTCGTGCATTTCTCCTGTCCTGCATCGACGTATCTTTTGCAATGTAATAGAGCAGCCGCAATATGTTTTTCCACCATACTAATTGAGATCTCCATTTGTTCTGCAATTTCGCTTTGTGATAAACCATCAAAACGATAAAGAACAAACGCTTCTCGGCGGCGTGGGGGCAAAGTTGCAATTGCTTCACTAAGTAGATCTAAACGTTGTTGATGCTCAAGGACGTATCCCGGATCAAGCTCAGTAGTATAATTTTGAGCTGCATCATCTAATTCATAATCATCCTGATAGATATTTTTCTGCTTTTGATTTTTTCTCCAATGGTCAATCAAAACGTGGTTCGCTATTTTAAACAAAAAAGCACGCTGTTCTTGTACAGGTGTTTGTTCTTTTCTGTTTAACCATAGTGTAAACACATCTTGAGACAAATCATCTGCATCATGGTAATTACCCGTACGTTTGTGGAAAAAACGCACAAGTTGTCCATAGGTTGATTGATAGGCACAACTAATTTTTTGTGCCAATGATTTATCGCTAGCCATAATCTCTGGTGTCTAAAAAAGAGTGAAATAATAAGCTCTTACTGCTTCTCATACGAACAAGTTATGATAATTATCAAGCTAATTTTTTATTGTATTATTAATAATAAGCAATATCATTTGTGTTTATATTATGCCTATAATTCATCAGAAAGAAAATCAGAGGCAAGAATTATGAGTAGTATGTCGGCGACTTTTTCACGCCGTGGGTCATTTTCTATTGGTGGATTAACTGCCAGTATTTTATTTCATACAACGCTAGTCGTTGTCGCCATTGGCTGGATAACCTCTAAAGATGAACGCCATGGTGTTTTACCACCCGCAATGACAATGGATCTTGGTATCTATCAATTAGCTAAGGCAGAAACAAAAGATGTCCCTGTTGGGCCTGAAAAAGTGATGTCTGTTCCTGAACCCGCAGAAACAGAACCAGAGCCTGTGAAAGAAGTATTGGATTTACCTAAAATGCCAGTAGTAGCACAAGGTACTTATGAACGTATCCCAGAAAAACCGAAAGTAAAACCTGTGGTGAAGCCAAAACCCGTTGCGGTGAAAGTGCCTGATGATCTTCCTGTCTCAGAAGCCCCATCAGATGTAACAAGCGCACCTATTTCTGGTTCTAATACAAGCAGTAGTGCTCAATTTAATAGTTTCTCTTCTTCTTCGGCAAGTGGACAAATGGGATGGGAAAGTTTAATACATAACCATATTGAGATGTATAAACGTTACCCAAGAACCGCAATACGTTTTAAAGCGACAGGCGTGACACAAGTTTCTATTGTGTTAAATGCAAAAGGTGAGTTATTAGATGCGAAAGTGGAAACATCATCAGGTAATCGAATTCTTGATAGAGAGGCGTTAAATACCATTAAGCGAGCTTCACCATTTCCTGCACCGGAGAGTAATCGTTTAGTTAATGGGAATATTTCATTTACGGCACCTTTAAGTTTTGATTACAGGCAAGAGAGTTAATTAATACGGTTCTACAATTATTTATTAAATTTCAAACTCATATAGTTATATAACTATAAAAAAGCAGAGAATAATCTCTGCTTTTTTTGCTATAAAATAGAGTAAATAAATTCGATTATTTGCTCATTCGTTTGTACTTCATGCGACGAGGCTCAAGAGCATCTTTGCCTAATGTCCGTTTTTTGTATTCTTCATATTCAGTAAAGTTACCTTCGAAGAATTCCACTTTACCTTCATCTTGGTAATCGATGATATGTGTGGCAATACGGTCAAGGAACCAACGGTCATGGGAAATAACCATGGCACAACCTGGGAACTCTAACAGGGCATTTTCTAATGCACGTAAAGTTTCAACGTCGAGGTCGTTGGTTGGTTCATCGAGCAGTAACATATTGCCGCCAACTTGTAGCAATTTAGCGAGGTGTAAACGACCACGTTCACCACCAGAAAGTTCGCCAACACGTTTACCTTGGTCAACGCCTTTAAAGTTAAAGCGACCAACATAGGCACGGCTTGGAATTTCGAAGTTGCCAATACGCATAATATCTTGGCCACCTGAGACTTCTTCCCAAACAGTTTTACTGTCATCCATGCTGTCGCGGAACTGATCAACAGATGCTAACTTAACAGTATCACCTAGTACTAAAGTACCTGAGTCTGGTTGTTCTTGACCGGAGATCATACGAAATAGCGTTGATTTACCCGCACCGTTAGGGCCGATAATACCCACAATAGCCCCTTTAGGAATAGAGAAGCTTAAATCATCAATCAGAACGCGATCACCATAAGATTTTGTTAGATTATTAATTTCTAACACTTTATCCCCTAAACGCGGTCCAGGTGGAATAAAGAGTTCACTGGTTTCATTACGTTTTTGATAATCAACGCTATTAAGTTCTTCAAAGCGAGCCAGACGAGCCTTACCTTTTGCTTGACGGCCTTTAGGATTTTGGCGTATCCACTCAAGTTCTTTTTGGATTGATTTATGGCGGGCTGCTTCAGTTGCTGCTTCTTGTTCAAGACGCGCGTCTTTTTGCTCTAACCATGAAGAGTAGTTACCTTCCCATGGAATACCTTCACCACGGTCAAGTTCTAAGATCCATCCCGCTACGTTATCAAGGAAGTAACGGTCATGCGTGATTGCAACAACAGTTCCTTCATAATCGTGTAAGAAACGTTCTAACCAAGCCACAGATTCTGCGTCTAAGTGGTTAGTTGGTTCATCTAATAACAGCATATCTGGTTTTTCTAACAGAAGACGACAGATAGCAACACGGCGGCGTTCACCCCCTGAAAGTTTCTCAATTTTAGCGTCCCACTCAGGTAAGCGCAGTGCTTCTGCTGCACGCTCTAATTGATTTTCAAGGTTATGACCATCATGAGATTGAATAATCGCTTCTAATTGGCCTTGTTCTTTAGCTAATTTATCAAAATCAGCATCAGGATCGGCATAAGCTGCGTAAACTTCATCAAGGCGGTTTAATGCGTTTTTTAGTTCGCTAACGGCTTCTTCAACGGCTTCACGTACGGTATGTTCAGGATTTAATTTTGGTTCTTGTGGTAAATAACCAATTTTAAGACCTGGTTGTGGACGTGCTTCACCTTCAATATCGGTATCGATACCCGCCATAATGCGAAGTAATGTTGATTTACCGGCACCATTTAGACCAAGCACACCAATTTTCGCGCCCGGAAAGAAGCTGAGTGAAATGTTTTTAAGGATATGTCGTTTGGGTGGGACAATTTTCCCGACACGCAACATACTATAAACGTATTGAGCCACTATAATTACCCTTTGATTATAAAAGAGATTTTCTCTGAGGTGCCGTTTTTCGCAATAAAAACAAATTTTTTGTAATTAAGCCGCATTTTTAGGGCACCTAAATGAACAATAGCAAAGTCAATGTCAGTAATTTGCCAAAGACCCGAAAATGATGAAAGTCGCCAGTATACCCGATTTATAAAAGAAAACCTTAGTCAAAAGCGAGGTTTTTATCTACCTTTCGTGCTTCCTCTGAAAGTAATGAAAATTTCTCTTAAAGAGGGGAACTTACATTGTTAATGATTATCATATTAGCTAATGTATTCAGTATTTGGTGGTTCTATTTGAGGTGGGAGGCATTACGTGGTTAAGCAAAAGTGGTCATTAGCAGTCGCAATAGGGGCTTTGTGTTTTTCAACATGGACACAAGCGGATTCATTAAGTGAACAACGTGTTCGCTATCAAGAGATTAAAGCGGCATGGGATCTTAAAAAAATAGATGAAGTTGAAAAATTACTCCCAACATTAGAAAACTATCCACTTTATCCCTATCTGGAATATCGCCAAATCACCGATAATCTTGATGTTATTGCGCCTGCTGCGGTGAGTGAGTTTGTTGCGAAATATCCGACATTACCGCCAGCAAAAGCACTTCCTTCGTTATTTGTAAATGAATTGGCTAAGCGTCAAGAATGGCAAAATTTACTGACTTTTAGCCCTAATCCACCTAACCCCAAAGCAGCTAGATGTAACTATTATTATGCCAAGTGGGCAACCGGTGATATTCAAACTGCATGGATAGGGGCTAAAGAAGCATGGCTAAATGGCACATCAATGCCATCAAGTTGTGATCCCCTTTTTGATGAATGGCAAAAAGCTAATCAATTAACACCAGAGTTAGTATTAGAACGAATTAACTTAGCAATTAAAAATGGAAATACAGGACTTGCGGCTTACTTAGCAAGACGCCTTCCAGAAAACTATCAAACGATTAGTGATGCTTTAGTTGAATTACAAGACTATCCAAACTTAGTTGGGCGCTATGCAACTGCGCTTTCACCAACCGATTTTACTCGTTCTATCATACAATCGGCATTTTCACGTTGGGCAAGAAAAGATGCAGATGCGGCTAGAGCGCAACTGGATAATATCGCACATGCCCAAAAAATGACGGCGAGTGAACGCCAATTAATGCGTGATACTGTAGCGTGGCAATATATGCCTTATGCCACACCAGAGCAGGTAAAATGGCGTGATAACGTTATTCAAGATACCGCATCAGATACACTGCGTGAACGTCGTGTACGCTTAGCATTAAGCCAAAACCAACCAGCGGAATTGGCGTTGTGGTTAGAAAGACTCTCTCCTGAAAGTAAAAATAAGGAAGAGTGGCGTTATTGGCGTGCAATGGTATTGCAATCTCAAGGTAAAAATAGCGAAGCACAAGCTATTTTAGAAGCGCTGACGCAAAATCGTGGTTTTTATCCAATGGTTGCTGCAACCAAATTAGGTAAGCCTTATGTGATGGTGATAGATAAAGCACCGAGTGTTTCATCAAGCATCCCTAATCAGCCAGAAGTACAACGTGTTCGCGAATTAATGTATTGGCAAATGGACAACTTAGCGCGCTCAGAGTGGGCAAACTATGTTGCTTCGCAACCCGCACAAATGCAGTCTGAATTAGCACGCTATGCATTTGAACAAAAATGGGCTGATTTAGCAGTGCAAGCCACTATTACAGGAAAAATGTGGGATCACTTAGAAGAACGTTTTCCTCTTGCCTGGAAAAACGAGTTTGAACAATACACGCAAGATAAATCGATAGATCGTAATTATGCAATGGCCATCGCTCGCCAAGAAAGCGCGTGGAACCCACAAGCACGCTCTTCAGCTGGTGCAACCGGTTTAATGCAGGTAATGCCAAAAACGGCTGAATTTACGGTAAAACAAGCAGGTATTACGGGTTATGTCAGTAGTGCGCAATTAACTAATCCGGTAAAAAACATTGAGATTGGTACTGCTTATCTTGATTCTGTTTATCAACGATTTAACCAAAACCGTATTTTGGCAAGTGCTGCATATAATGCAGGGCCTGCGCGTGTTGATCGTTGGTTATCTGATGCAAATGGTCAATTAGATGCTATTGCGTTTGTAGAAAGTATTCCTTTTGCAGAAACGCGTGGTTATGTCAAAAATGTACTCTCTTTTGCTGTTTTTTATAGCTATTTTGCGGGTGAACAACAACCGGTGTTGACCGAGAATGAATGGAATAGTCGTTATTAAGGGATAAAAAGGCGATTTGTCGTGGGAGCCTCTTTGTACATTAGCAAAGTATGATATAGTTTGTACTAGTTAATGAGTGTGGCAAAAAGAGGCTTTCACGATGCAAGATCCTGCATTATCACCTGAAGAGAATGAACACTGGCTAAGATTCGTTGAGTTATTACAACATGCATTTGAGCAAGATGTGCATTTTCCTATTTTACAGCTTTTAATGACACCTGATGAACGCAGTGCTTTGGCGACACGAGTACGGATTGTGCAAGAGCTAATGCGGGGAGACTTAAGTCAGCGTGAGCTAAAAGAAGAGCTAGGTGTTGGTATTGCGACTATTACTAGAGGCTCTAATAGCTTAAAAACAGCACCACATGAAGTGAAGTTATGGCTAGAAAAAGAGCTAATGACAAAAAAATAATTGTATTATAATAATGTGGGCTAGAAAGATAAAAAGCCATTTAATCAAATAATTAAATGGCTTTTTGCTTTCTTTTTATCTAAAAAAACACATATCAGATTAATTATTAATCTTCTTTTTGATTGAGTTCTTTATAGATATCATGAGTCACTGGCACTAATGCCAGAACTAATGCTTGCTGGTAAACAGAAGTACGACTGAGTAGGCCATCGGTAAAATAACCAATTGCACCACCACGTTGTTTAATGTTGTCAATTTTGGTTAAAAAAGCCATTTCATCACCAAGCTCTCTGCCTTCACGGACCCCTTTTAAGATCTGCTCTGGTAGCATAAGACTTGCAGAACGTGATTCTCCACGAATTTTTCCATGTTCGACAACAATCCAAGCGAAAGTCATATCATCTTCAATACCGGCTTCAACACCTACCCAAAAATCTGCTTCGGGGCGAACTTGACGAGCCGCCATTACACGCTGACGTGCGCCAGTTCTCGTTTCTGTATTTCCGATAGGTTGTTGTGGAACACGGCTATCGACATTAATATCTTCAATATCAAAGGTATCTTTACCGAACACTTGCTCAAAAGCGAGTTTTATCGCGTTGATTTTTGCTGGATTCGTAGTGGCTGCAATGACATGATACATAATGAATTAATCATCCTTTGAAAAATTAGAGCAGTATAACGGAAAAAATGTATGTTACAGGTCTATCTTGTTCGCCACGGTGAAACTGAATGGAACGTGGCGAGACGTATTCAAGGGCAATCTGATAGCCCACTAACAGCAAATGGTGTGCGTCAAGCACAGCAAGTTGCTGAAAAAGTAAAATCAGCGGGTATTACCCACATTATCTCAAGCGATCTTGGCCGTACTCGTCAAACGGCAGAAATCATTGCACAAGCTTGTGGTTGTGAAGTGATAACTGACTCACGTTTACGTGAACTCAATATGGGCGTTCTTGAACAACGAGAGATCGCAACATTAAAGACACAAGAAGAGGCTTGGCGCAAGAGTTTGATTGATGGTACACCTGATGGGCGAATTCCCCAAGGAGAATCAATGGCAGAATTAGCGAGTCGAATGCAGGCTGCGTTAAATCAATGCCTTGATTTACCCGAAAATAGTCGCCCACTCTTAGTGAGCCATGGTATTGCATTAGGATGTTTGCTGAGTACCGTCTTGGGATTACCTGCATATGCAGAACGCCGTTTAAGACTGCGTAATTGTTCAATTTCTCGTGTCGATTATCAAAATAGCCCTTGGCTTGCCAATGGTTGGGTGATTGAAACGGCTGGAGATGTGAGTCATCTTACTGATATAGCACTAGATGAAGTTCAACGCTAAAAAATAAAAGCTCTCTTTGACGTGACTATCAAGAGAGCTTTTTCTTATGCGGTTACATCTTCACGTTTAATGGGGATGTAATATTCAAAGCGTTGTATATGATCTTGTGGCTCTGTCACCATCTCATTGCTGTAACGCACATTTTTAAGGTAGTATTTTTCGACGTCATAACCTTTACGGCGAGTTAATCCCATTTTAGGTAAACAAACACCATAAATTAGGAATAAAAACTCCTGCATTGCCCCTCGTTTTGCCTCGCCTTCGAAATCAAAGCGAATGTAATCACCACCGGCTAATGAGACTTCATGGGCTGCATCATCCTCAATAAATGTTGCATAGTCAGGCTCAACGGCAGTGGTATAAAGCACACGTTGCTCATCTTCATGTTCATCACTATGTTGTGCATGATGAAGACCATAAACTTGGTGAGGAACCGCATTTATTTTGCTCATATAGTAACGCCAGAATGTTTGGCGCATATCGGAACAAGCTTCAGCCCATTGCTCAAGTGTATGGCTACATGTTTGCTCAATACCAATAAGTTTTTTCTCAGGTAATTGTACAAATTCCCATTTTGGTAAATTTTGAGGTTCTAGGGTAATAGGTGGGCAAATTCCCACCGCGCACCATTCATCAGTACGACGATAAAGTGCCGGAGTCCTATCAAATTGTTTTTTAAAAGCACGGGTAAACGTCTGTTGAGAATCAAAACGATATTGCAAAGCAATGTCTAAAATGGGGCGGCTCGTTAAACGTAATGCAACAGCCGCGCGCGATAGACGCCTTGAACGAATATAAGAACCAATCGCTTGTCCTGTAACTTCTTTAAACATGCGTTGTAGATGCCACTTGGAGTAACCTGCTTTGGTTGCGACATTATCGAGGGATAATGGCTTATCAAGGTTACTATCAAGCCAAGCGAGCAAATCACGTATGATGTTGGTTTGATCCATACATCTCCCTTAGTCATATTCGTTTATTTATTGCGGTAGATGTTAAATAGCTTGAACATCTATAACAAGTTATATTGTTAGACAGTCGTAAAATATAGTCTTTTTCAACGACTGATGTACACAAATTCTTCTATCAGTTAGCAAAAGATTGTTTTATTCTAGACCTAATTATTCTTTCATCTTTTCAATGGAACAAAGTAAATATGTTAAATTTCAAAAAGATGCTAGCTGTGTCTATCTTACTCCCTTTTTCTTTCATGGCAAAAGCGGAAGAAATTGGTTATGTCGATACTGTATTTAAGTTTTTTGGTGCTAATCATAAAATTGTGATTGAGGCATTTGATGATCCTGAAGTTAAAAATGTGACCTGTTATTTAAGTCGTGCAAAAACAGGTGGGATCTCAGGAAGTCTAGGTCTTGCTGAAGATACGGCGGATGCGGCAATTTCTTGCCAGCAAGTGGGGCCTATTGAGTTAAGTGAAAAGGTGATTAAAGGAAAAAATCGAGGTGATGTAGTTTTCCAAAAAAGAACATCTTTAGTCTTTAAAAAACTTCAAGTTGTCCGTTTTTACGATAAAGAACGTCATGCACTGATTTACTTAACTTATTCCGATAAGGTCATTGATGGCTCGCCAAAAAATGCGATCAGTGCCGTGCCTATTATGCCGTGGAAAGAGTGATTTTTATTAATTAGATAACTTAATGATTAATAAAATTAATATGAATGAGGTTTAAAATTTTTTTTAAAAAATAGCTATATTTTTTTTCAAAATAGTTGTTGAGATCAATTTTCACCTTTTGTTATTTTATTAATACGATACTACATAAAGAAAACCCCCGAATTTCATTCAGGGGTTTTTTTCTTAGTAAGTGTTTGAGATGAAATCAAATCACTCGTCTAAATCACCACAGAAACGATAACCTTCGCCATGGATTGTAGCAATGATTTCAGGTGTATCTGGTGTAGATTCGAAATGCTTACGAATACGACGAATAGTAACGTCAACAGTACGATCATGAGGTTTCAATTCGCGGCCTGTCATTTTCTTCAGTAATTCTGCACGAGTTTGAATTTTTCCTGGATTCTCGCAGAAATGTAGCATCGCACGAAATTCACTGCGTGGTAATTTGTATTGTTCACCAGCAGGGCTGATCAGTGAGCGACTGTTAATATCGAGCTCCCAACCATTGAATTTATAGCTCTCGACTAAACGGCGTTCTTCTGTGCCATTAACTAAATTCATGGTACGTGACAATAAGTTACGAGCACGAATCGTTAATTCACGAGGGTTAAATGGTTTAGTAATATAATCATCAGCGCCAATTTCAAGGCCTAAGATTTTATCTACTTCATTATCACGACCTGTTAGGAACATTAATGCAACACTTGCCTGTTCACGTAATTCACGAGCCAGTAACAGCCCATTTTTACCAGGAAGGTTAATGTCCATAATAACCAGATTAATATCATGATCAGATAGAACATTGTGCATTTCGTTGCCATCAGTGGCTTCGTGTACGATATACCCTTCAGCTTCGAATATGCTTTTCAGGGTATTACGAGTAACTACTTCGTCTTCAACAATCAGAATGTGCGGGGTTTGCATATTTGCTACCTAAAATTACCAAAAATAGAAAAAGGAAATCTGTGTTTAACTTCTGTGTGTGCACTTGTGTGGTTATTCATTTTTGTTATTAGCACGCAAAAACTAGACCCAGATTGAAATTCGATAAATAACCATCACGTTATTACAAAAAAATTACGATTTTAATCGACAATGAACGCTAAAATCAGAATGCAAAACGCCCATAGTCTATTAACAGCAATATAACACCAGTTGTATTAAATACCATCTAAAAAGCTAACTTTTGTTGACACATATCAAAATCAAGATAACAGCTTAACCCTGATTTCAATAGTTAACTATATAATTTGATTTATGTAATGTAAAAGAAAAATATATGTTAAATATAGTGGGGATTATTTTTTTTACCAGTTTTGTTACACAAATTAAAGGAGCCTAAAATACCTTATTCCTTATAAAAGTACAAATACCCAAATAACCCCAAAATAGTAGCTTTATTTTCTTTGTTTATCCCTTTGTGGTAGGAATATCTATACCACACTAGAGGTAGTGTTCGAAAAAATTTCATTTAAGTAAGATTTATTTTTTGTGTAAAAAAAAGAAAAAATTTGACATCTCTCTCGCTTTGCTTTAACCAGTATATAGTCAAACTAAATTTGAGACAGACAGGATAGTTATGCGTATTTACAGCCCAGCTAAAATGACAATTATTACCACCACCACCGGAATTTTATATTGCGGGACGGGCTGTCGCATATAAAAAACGAAAATCGAAAAAGCCCGCATTGAGAAATGCGGGTTTTTTTTTGGGTGAAAAATCAGGAGAGTTGTATGCGAGTGTTAAAATTTGGGGGAACTTCAGTTGCTAATGCAGAGCGTGTGCTGAATGTTGCTGATATCGCTGAGAAAAAAAGAGAACAAGGACAAGTCGCTCTTGTATTATCAGCACCAGCCAAGATAACGAATTATTTGGTTGCAATGATTGAAAAAACGGCAGAAGGTGAAGATCCTCTCACTCAAGTACGAGAAGCCGAGCAAATTTTTGCTAATTTATTACAAGGATTAAGAGAAAAACAGTCAGGCTTTGACTATGAGCGCCTAAAAGATAAGGTTGAACGTGAATTTGCCGAGATCAAACATATTCTTCATGGTATTTCTTTATTAGGTCAATGCCCTGATAGCATCAATGCAGCGATGATTTGCCGTGGTGAAAAGCTCTCTATCGCCATTATGGAGTCTGTTTTACAAGCTCGTGGTTATAATGTCACCGTTATTGATCCTGTAAAAAACTTACTCGCACAAGGTCACTACCTAGAATCTACCGTTGATATTCCTGAATCTACTCGTCGCATCTTGGAACTTAATATCGCAAAAGACGATATAATTTTAATGGCTGGTTTTACCGCAGGTAATGAAAAAGGTGAACTGGTTGTATTAGGCCGTAATGGTTCAGACTACTCAGCCGCAGTATTAGCAGCTTGTTTACGTGCTGAATGCTGTGAAATTTGGACTGATGTTGACGGTGTTTATACTTGTGATCCACGCTTAGTACCTGATGCTCGTTTATTAAAGGGCATGTCATATCAAGAGGCAATGGAGCTGTCTTACTTCGGTGCTAAAGTACTTCATCCTCGCACTATTGCTCCAATCGCCCAATTCCAAATTCCTTGTTTGATTAAAAATACAGGTAATCCTGATGCACCGGGTACACTGATTGGCGATGGCCAAAAAGATGAGAGTACTCCTGTTAAAGGGATCACCAATCTTAATAACATGGCGATGATCAACGTATCAGGCCCTGGTATGAAAGGTATGGTAGGGATGGCTGCTCGCGTATTCTCTGTGATGTCGAGAGCAGGTATTTCTGTTGTTCTTATTACACAGTCTTCTTCTGAATACAGCATCAGCTTTTGTGTGCCACAAAAAGAATTAATAAGAGCGCAAAAAGCATTATCAGATGAATTTTATTTAGAATTAAAAGATGGTGTGCTTGATCCATTAGATATCATGGAAAACGTAGCGATTATCTCAGTCGTAGGTGATGGCATGCGTACTCTGAAAGGGATTTCAGCACGATTCTTCTCTGCGTTAACACGAGGAAATATTAATATTGTTGCCATTGCTCAAGGATCGTCTGAACGCTCTATTTCTGCAGTTATTGCCAATGATTCAGCAACTAATGCGGTACGGTTATGTCACCAAATGCTATTTAACACAAATCAAATCGTTGAAGTTTTTGTGATTGGTGCGGGTGGTGTAGGTAATGCATTAATTGAACAAATTCATCGTCAACAGGCATGGTTGAAAAATAAACATATCGATCTTCGTGTATGTGGTATTGCCAATTCACGCGCCATGTTAACGAATATGCAAGGTATTGATTTAGATAATTGGCAACAAGCCTTAAAAGAAGCCAAAGCTCCTTTTAGTTTTAGTCAACTTATTCGCTTAGAAAAAGAGTACCACTTCTTAAATCCAGTGATTGTTGATTGCACATCAAACGAGGAAATTGCGCAACAATACGCAAATTTCTTACAAAATGGTTTTAATGTGGTTACACCAAACAAAAAAGCGAATACGCTGTCGATGGATTATTACTATCAAATCCGACAAGCTGCTGAAGCTTCGCGTCGTAAATTTTTGTATGACACTAACGTGGGTGCAGGTTTACCAGTCATTGAAAACCTACAGAACTTGCTTAATGCAGGTGATGAATTGGTTCAATTTAATGGTATTCTTTCAGGCTCACTCTCTTATATTTTTGGTCAATTAGACGAGGGTAAGAGCTTGTCAGAAGCAACGTTTTCAGCGAAAGAAAAAGGTTTCACAGAACCTGATCCTCGTGATGATCTTTCGGGTATGGATGTTGCGCGTAAATTGCTGATTTTAGCCCGCGAAGCGGGTTATAAATTAGAGTTAAGTGATATCGATGTAGAGCCAGTGTTACCGACTTCATTTGACAGCACAGGTGATGTTGCAAGTTTCTTAAATCGTTTACCTCAAGTTGATGTTGAATTTGACGCTAAAGTCGAAGAAGCACAAAAAGCAGGCAAAGTATTACGCTATGTTGGTGTTATTAATGAAGGTCAATGCCAAGTTAAAATGATGGCTGTTGATGCTAATGATCCTCTGTTTAAAGTAAAAAATGGTGAAAATGCTTTAGCCTTTTACACTCGCTACTATCAGCCAATTCCATTAGTGTTACGTGGATATGGTGCGGGTAATGATGTTACTGCCGCTGGAGTGTTTGCAGATGTATTACGTACCTTATCATGGAAATTGGGAGTTTAAGCGTGGTTAAAGTTTACGCACCGGCATCAATAGGTAACGTGAGTGTCGGGTTTGATGTTCTTGGCGCTGCGGTTTCACCTATTGATGGGCAATTGCTTGGCGATTGTGTCACCGTTAATGCTGCTTCATCATTTACACTGGAAAGTAAAGGGCACTTTGTCAGCAAATTACCCACTGATCCTAAACAAAATATAGTGTATCAATGCTGGCAGTTATTCTGTGAGAAACTAGGCAAAGAACTTCCTGTGGCAATGGTTTTAGAAAAAAATATGCCAATTGGTTCTGGTTTAGGATCAAGTGCTTGCTCTGTTGTTGCTGCATTAGTTGCACTTAATGAGTTCGCTAAAAAGCCTTTCAATGAAAGACAATTATTATTAATGATGGGTGAGTTGGAAGGGCGTATTTCAGGAAGTGTGCACTATGATAATGTTGCACCTTGCTATTTAGGTGGTCTACAACTCATTCTTGAACAAAATGACATCATTTGCCAATCTGTACCGACATTTGAAGATTGGTACTGGGTAATGGCTTATCCTGGAATTAAAGTCTCTACCGCACAAGCCAGAGCCATATTGCCAAAAGAATATGCTAAGGCAGATATCATTAATCACGGACGCTATTTATCTGGTTTTATTCATGCTTGTCATACTCAACAACCTGAATTAGCAGCAAATTTAATGAAAGATGTGATAGCTGAACCTTACCGCACTCAGTTGCTTCCAGGATTTGAAAAAGCCAGAGAAGCTTCACAAAAGAAAGGGGCATTGGCTTGTGGCATTTCAGGCTCAGGCCCTACTCTTTTTACCATTACCGATTCATTAGAAATTGCACAAGATATGGCCGAATGGTTAAAACAACACTATGTACAAAACAGTGAAGGTTTTGTACATATCTGCCGTTTAGATACGCGTGGCGCAAGACAGATAGGGTAAGTCATGAAATTATACAATTTGAAAGATAATCAAGAGCAAGTTAGCTTTGCTCAAGCGGTAAAGCAAGGTTTAGGTAAGCACCAAGGTCTCTTTTTTCCACAGGACTTACCGTCGTTTACTAAAGCTGAAATTGATGAATTATTAGCGCTTGATTTTGCAACACGCAGTAGCCGTATTTTAACGGCATTTATAGGTGATGAAATTCCTGCTGATGTATTAGCAAAACGAATTAACACTGCATTTGCATTTCCTGCACCAGTGACTCAGGTTGAAGATGACATTAGTTGTTTAGAGCTTTTCCACGGTCCAACATTAGCATTTAAAGACTTTGGTGGCCGCTTTATGGCACAGATGTTGTCAGAAGTTGCAGGCAATCAACCTGTAACTATTTTAACTGCAACATCTGGTGACACTGGTGCTGCCGTTGCTCACGCATTCTACAAATTAGAAAATGTACAAGTTGTTATTCTTTATCCTGAAGGCAAAATTAGCCCATTACAGGAAAAATTGTTCTGTACATTAGGTGAAAATATTCACACTGTTGCAATTAAAGATGACTTCGATGCATGTCAATCATTAGTAAAACAAGCTTTTGATGATGAGTTCTTAAAGAAAACTATGTATTTGAACTCAGCAAACTCCATCAATATCAGCCGACTATTGGCTCAAATTTGTTATTACTTTGAAGCCGTTGCCCAAATTCCTGCTGAAAAACATGAACAACTCGTGATCTCTGTGCCAAGTGGTAACTTTGGTGATTTAACTGCGGGCCTATTAGCGAAATCTTTAGGATTACCTGTTAAACGCTTTATTGCAGCAACAAATGTAAATGATACAGTTCCTCGCTATTTAGATAATGGTAAATGGGAACCTCACCGTACTGTTGCAACACTTTCTAATGCAATGGATGTTAGCCAGCCTAATAACTGGCCACGTATTGAAGAATTGTACCGTCGCAAAGAGTGGGATCTCTCTGATCTGGCTCATGGTGCTGTTAGTGATGAAACAACGGAAGAGACAGTACGTGAGCTTGCAAAAAAAGGTTATATTTCAGAGCCACATGCAGCTGTTGCTTATCGTTTATTACGTGATGAGCTTCAAGAGGATGAATACGGCTTATTCTTAGGTACTGCGCACCCAGCGAAGTTTAAAGAAAGTGTAGAGCGCATTTTAGGGGGGGAGCTACCATTACCTCAAGAATTAGCAGAGCGAGCAGATAAAGAATTACTATCACATTTTTTACCCGCTGATTTTACTAAATTACGTGAGTTTTTATTAGAACGCGCACCGAAATAAAATAATTTACTAGGATCTCAATAAAAAACGTCAGTGAAATACTGGCGTTTTTTTTAAATAAGCAATTATAGTTATTTCTTTCTATTAATTTTTCAAATATAAAACTTACACAAATCAACAAACAGAAAATATCTAATAATAATATTTATAAAAGTTAATATTTTAATAATTAGAGTATTATCTATTTATAATATTAATGTTGTTATTTTAATAAAGAATAGAAGAAATGAAATATGAAAAATAATAAAAGTATTGTAATAAATAACATAATTAATGAAATTTCAAATGATATTGAAAGGTTTATAAGAGAAATTATTGGAAATAGAGATATTAATAATGATGTAATCAAAAATGCGCTGTTATTAAGTTATATAAATAAGTTAATAGATAAAGGAGAATATTTTTCCAATAATTATTTATTAGAAATTAAAAATACTATTGATTTATATGATTTGAATGTTAAAAATAATAGAATTGAGAATTATGTCATAAAAAAAATAGAAGAAAATATTAATTTAAATATAAATACTCTTATTTTTAATTATAAAAAACAAAAGGAAATGAAACCTTCATTAGTAAAGAAATATAAAATAGAAACATATTTTCAAAATAAAAATGATGGTGTTCATAGTATCGTTACTAATAATGGGTATTATTATTGTTATATAAATGAAGGTGAGGGTGTTTATATATCGATTTATTCTATTGATAATATTGTTAAATTTTTTAATACCAAAAGTGACTTGGTTAGTGATGTCATTATAAATTTAAAAGATATAGATAAGTTAGAGACTTTAAAGGTAAATTCATATCAAAAATATGAATTTATTAATAATTATTATTATAGAAGTGATTGGATTGTAAATAAAGACTTTATGCTTAATGAATGGGTAGAAAGCATAAAAAAACAAGGTGAAGGAGAATTGGATGATAATTATACGTTAAGAATGATAGAATCTAACAAAAGTAAATCTGTTTTTATTGTTAAAAATAAAGAGAAAAAAATAGAAACAATATTACATATTTATAGTGACTCTATAGAGTTAAGTATAAATATAGCAATGCAATATTATAAAGAGGCGGATGATGGAATTGAAACCATTTTTAGTCAAAAAGGAAATAAATGGATAAAAACGAAGATTTCAAAAAATAATAGATACATTGAATTTAATCAAGATAGTGATTTCATTATACCAATGAGCAATATAATGGAACATATTAGTATACTGGGAACGGCTGAATCGACCTATGAATTCTCGCATGATGAAGCGATAGGAGGGCTCTGTTATGGGTTAAGTATGAACTATTTATTAGAAATAAGAAATAATGGTGTGGAATATGGAACTAACTATATTATATGGTTGAAAAAATGCGCAGAGTTACTTGACTTTAATACTAAAAATAAAAAAATAAAAGCATTGGAAAATATTTTAATTAATAAT
This sequence comes from Proteus sp. fly-1008, assembly GCF_040140305.1. NCBI lineage: Bacteria > Pseudomonadati > Pseudomonadota > Gammaproteobacteria > Enterobacterales > Morganellaceae > Proteus > Proteus sp. fly-1008. Next base: position 255,348 of record NZ_JBEEWH010000002.1, on the reverse strand, counting down.
GAAGTTGAATACAATTTAATGAGACTAATGGAGGAAACAAAAAAAATATTTTATTCTCAATCTTCTCAGTTTTCACATTATGATGATTATTGGAGGGTTAAAAAATATAAAGAATATCTTGATTTATATATTTATGATCCAAGAGAGATGTTTAATAATAAAGAGATTAATTTTAGTCAATATATTTATAGTATGGGATTAACATTAAAAGAACGAAGGGAATCAACTATAGATGATTTTTTAAATATCATCATGGATAATATAATTAATAAAAAAAACTATTATTCACATATACAAACTGATGTTCATAACATTGCCTTTTCATTAAAGGTGTATACAGAGAAAGAATATTTTCTTTCATTGTTTGATGCAAACTTGGGAGTATTTGAATTCTATCATTTTGATGATTTTAAAGATAAGTTTAAATGGTTGTTGTCTAATTATAAACCCATAATTAGGAAAGGAAAAAAATATATTGGGATTGTTGAGTGTGAAGAAAATAGTAACCCATTTTACCAAACTAAATGGAGTGAAAGTTTAGCAGAAAAAAATAAAAATTTAGTTGAGAACTTAAAAAAAATAGGTTTTTCTTTAGAATTTAAAGATAATATTAAAGGGAAAGTAATTGAATTAATTGATGGGAATACATTAATTATTGAAATATTAGAAAATAATAGGATCATAGAAGTAAGTATTGAAAGTGATTCTATTAATGAAACTATTTTATATATTCAAAAAAATATTGATAAAATCACCCATGATAAATCAATAAATAAAATGATTTTAGGCAAAGATAGTGATGGCGAAGTTATTATCACACCAACATTAATTAATTTCCCTAGTGTAAGAGAAAATAATAATAAAGGATATATAGATTTTCAAGATAATTATTTTGAGAATTTAATTAACATAAATAAAGATTTAGCAAGGGGGCAGTCAAAAATAAGATTGTCAGCTATTTTATCTAATCTTAAAATATTACATGGAAATGTTTATTTTAATAAGCTTGTTGCTAGTATTGAATTGTTGAAATTTATTCCTGATTATATTGAAAAATATGAAAATAGCCCAGTTAATGAAATATTAAATAAAATATACAAAAAATTAGAAAGTAAGATTTTTAATTATTTTGTAAATATTAATAAAGATAACTTTTTATCTATAGCATCAAAAAATAGCTCAGTAGCAGCTAGAATTTATCAAATCATTGTGTCAGAGAATAATGGAAGTTATTTTGGTATCAGTGATTTTATTTATAATAATATAAAGAGTAATTTTTTATTAAATAATGGAATTAATGTCGATGAAATAAATTATAAAAACTACTATTTCATGTTAGAAAATGAAAATATAAAAAATATTATTGATGGGATCAGTATTAAATATATAAAGGACAGTTTTTTTATCATTTCAAATGATAAAGTTTATACTAATATTACCTATAATCAATTAAATAATAACAGGGAAGATCCTGCAATTAATTATCTATTAGAAGTAATAGAAAATCAGTTGGATAAAAAAATAATTTATAAAGATAAAACTTATAATGAAATCTATATTAGCACATATTCCACTCAAACTTATAAAGATTTTTTATTACAAAAAGAGATCTCTGAATTAGAAAGTATCTATAAGGAAGATAATGATGCGGAATATTTCCCAAATAGATTTTATATTGAAGAAGAAGATCCAGAGAAGTTAATAAATAAATCAATTGAACTATATATTTCTGAACTAGATACTCATAATGTATTATTTGAATATAATGATAAAATAATTAAATATTTATTAGATAATAAGAATATTATTTTAAATAATGATATATCTCATGTTTTTATTGATATTTTTCCCACAGATCTAAATCAAGAAATTAGATTTTTTAATATCACAGGCGTGAAGAATGAATTAATAAATAATTTATTTAAAAAATATCCACAATTAGAAGAATTTATCTCTTTTTGTAAGGATAAAAAAATAAAATTCACAATGATTAGTTATGAGGAGAGTGAGGGGGTTTTTGGTAAAATTGTAAAGAAGAAAAAAGAAATTGAATATGTATACGATACTCTCTATGAAAATACCATTCCAAGCGAAAAAATTATTTATATAGGTAAAAAAGAAAATATTTATAATTCTATTTATAGTGAGCAATTTATTGAAGGCATTGCTCAAAAAATAAATGTGCCAGTATACAAAATTAGCAATGATAAAATAATGTTATCTACTGAGGGAACACTTATTTATAGTGATCCTGTTGATGCTAAAAATATAATAAATAAAATAATAAATGACTTTATATTAAATGAAGTGGTGACGGAAAAATCTATATCATCGATCGAAAAAAATAAAAAATATCATCGTGTTTATCATGCAAATAAAATATATAAAAAAATAAATTCTATTTATCCTGATTATAGAAAGGATAACGATTTTCTATTTGGATATAGAAATAAAATTGTTAACTTTATTAATGATTTCTCAAGTCATATGACTGAAAATGATATTTTAAATTATATAGAAAAAAATAAATATAATTTAAAAATGGAGGAGCTAGGAGCACTGCTTAGAGAAATAGATAACAGAGTATTAAGTCTTGAAGAATTAGGTAAACAAAGAAAGCGATTTGTTCAGTTATTTAATAAAGTTCAGAAGAAAGGAATGGTTGATAGTAAAGCATTATCTCTCTCTTTTCCTCAAAAGATTGTTTTATCAAAATTAAAAGAGGGAGGTGAAGGGTTTTGTGAATCATTAAGTATGTTATTTGCAGGAGTGAAATATTTTGAGCATCAAGGAAATCAGCAAAGTGGCCAATTATTTTTAAAAAAGCTGGCTTGGTTAATTGATTTTTTTGATGCTGATATAAATAAACAGAAAATAATAAATAATGAATTAGAATTAAATGAGTCAACGAAAAATTTACTTTCTATACTTCAAGAGCTTAGTCGTGGTAATTTATCGTTATCTTCAATCACCGAGGGTATTAAGCAAGAAACTCATGAGCTAACATTAAGCTCTATTTTTCATCGTCTTTTTAATAATAAGAATGCATCTTCTAATTATTTACAACTTTATACGAAAGATCATGCTTTATTTGTATGGGGCAATAAAAATAATTCTAATTATGGATTGTACGATCCTAATTTTGGCTTAGCTGAATTTTCAGAAGAAAATAAGTTTAAACATTATTTAACAGAATTTTTTTACGGTGATGATATTAATGCTAAAAAAATATATAAATTAGAAAAAATAAAATCAGACGATTTTTTGTTTGATAAAATATTAAGTATTAACGCAGAGGCATTAATTAATTTTAAATTTAAAAATGGTAAATCTATGAGGGAATTTATTACAGAACCTCTAGATTTACATAAATTAGATATTATGACTAACTCTAATAAGGATTTTGAAAGACACATAACAAATGAAATGTTAATTGATGAAACTAGAATAATTCAGTTAGCGATACCGAGTGAAATTATTGATGGAATTATTTATCATAAATTTTCGATAGATTATTCAGTATATAAATATTATGATGAACTTTCTAAATTATTTCATTCTGAATCTCATGAAGATATAAAAAATAAATTAATTGAAATAATTAATGATCCATTAGTAAGTAAGAGATTCAATCGATTTGTTATTAATGATGTTGATCAAAATAATTTCATGAATATATTTGATAATAAGGTTCATGACTTATTTAATAAAGATAAAATTGTATCTATAAAAATATTAATTAGTTCTATTAATGATGATCCCAGAGTAATAAAAAAGCTATCAGAAAATTCTAAACAATTATTATCTGATTTCTTTTCATTATCTGGGGATGAATTAATTGGTGAGATTTTACGAATAGTATCAACACAAGAAAAGTATTTATATACTATTAATCAACTAGATATGATGCTGTTTTATTCACTAAGTACTAATTTCAATGATGCAAATCAAAAAATTAATGAAACTACAGATCTTAAAAAAATCACTACACAATTCATTACTGATTTAAATAAACAAGAAAAAAATAGTTATCATAAATTTCAAAAGCAACTTTTAAATTTACCTCAATATTTTTCTTTTTCAGGTAATGAAAACTTCTCTTCTTTAATTTTATTTAATTACTTATCCAGTGAAATAAGAGATAAAGTCGAGCGCATTGATCACTTGTCTATGATCGAAGAATTGTATTATAAAAATGCGATAGATAACATTAATAGTCATGAAGAGAACTACTTATCTCTTTTTGAAACATTGCTTTCAACACTTTCAGAGAGTAAAGATCTAAAAGAAAATATTAAACACTTAAATTATGGCATGTTAGATGAAATAATCATTGGACTAAAACCAGGGAATTATATCTTAGAGATAGATCGCGAAAAAATAAATTTAACCATTAATATTTCTCCTGAAGGGAAAATAATATTTGATGTTTTTATTAATAAGGTCGGTAATATAAAAATAATAGGTCATGATAAAAATAAAATAACCTCTGATTTACTAAATTTAATAAATAACATTAGTTATAAAAATAGAACTGAGGGTAATAAAACAGTAGGTTCTATTTATCATATTAGCGAATTTGATACTAAATCAATATCATTATTTAATAAGTTCGCACTTATGGGGAAAGAGATAAAACTTGATTTTGATAATAAAAATACAATTAAAATTGATGATATTGAAATTAATAAAAAAATATTATCTTCATTAGGATGTTATGTTAATGATGTACCTATATTAAAAACAGATCTAAAAGTATTTTCATTGAAAAATGAAAAGCTAACCTTTTATGCAGATAAACTTAATGATTTTTTCTTATCTGCATCAGGTAGTGATGATGATAATGCCATCATTTCTTTATTAAAAAAGCAATTAAATCAAAAAGAAAAAAATATTACTTCAATACTTTCACCAGATATAAACCGAATGGATTATTTAGCAGCAAAAGAGCGTTTAGCAAAAATTATTGAATTAAATGAAGTAGACGTAAATAAAAACTATTGGGATAAATTACGTTATCCAACCTTAAAAATACCACGTTATATGAAAATTATATCTGGTATTGGTTATGGAAATATTACTTTTGGTATATGGCAATCTATAAATTCAACTTTAAATATGATGGAATTATTAAAGGATAACAATTTAAGCGAAGATCAGCGAAAAGAGATCCGCGCTAATCTTGCCATAATATGGACAGAAATGACCTATAACGGGTTATCTGAAATCATTGAAATTGCGGTAGCAAAAGGCATGTTAAAACACCGTACAAATGCTTTGGAATATGCTGGAAAGATGAGTACTCGTGTGGGAATGGCATTAAACCTACTTTCTGTGGGATTTGATATTTATAACATGTACGATAATTTCAGTCGAATATCATCAGAATCGAATGCGAGAAAACGTGATGATTACATTGTTAACGGTACGTTCGCTATTGTATCAGCATTAGCTACTATTGGTGTTTCTATTGCTATTTTGGCGGGAAGCACTGTTGCTGGTCCTATAGGGATTGTTGTGGGGGCCGCCATTGCATTAATAACGACTATTTATAATGCGGTACGTGTTGTTGAAGAAGCAAAAAATAAAGTTTCTTTTACTGTATGGGAGGAAATAGAAAGTGGTTTTCTTGCCGCGTTTACTGGCAAGATTGCCGCCAAAAAACAAAATGAAATTACCTTATTAGAGACTAAAGAATCGATTAAAATATCAACGGAAAAAGCCAGTCTGGATTATTATCAACAATTAATAAAATATAATCCTAATAGTAAATATTTTTATACGAATGAAGACTATCTTTATAAAGAAAAAAATTATTATAAAGTCGTGTATGAATTATTTAATGATCCAACAGGATTATTGATCCCTCCAATAGCAACTTTTATTGCAGAAAATCAAGCTAAATTGATGTCTAAAGAAGATGCAGAGAACTTTGCAAAGTTATTCCCTTATTTTGTTTCAAAGGAAACAAAGTATAAATATTATGAACCTCAAGAAGCAATAAAGACAGATGAAACACTGATATTTGATCTTGATTTTTATATCCATCAACTAAAAAAATATACTATAGATATAGTCCCTCAAAAAGGAGATGCTCGTCATTTAGAAATGATTGATGATGAATTTCTCAATAAAATTACTATGACGGAAAATAAGATCTTGCCATTGAAAAAAATTTTAAATAAAGAGTTACACTGTGTTAATAATCAGCAAATTTATTATGATTATTATCAAATCAAAGAAAATGAAGATTTCTATTTTAATACTAAAAATGGTAATGACATTATAGCAGCTCCGAAAAACGCAAAAAATACCTTTGATATTTATAATGGCACTAAACGGTTAAGCGGAGGAATTAAAGATGATATTTTTAATCTTTACACGACAAAATCTCCGCAATTTGCGAGCCGTTTTTATGGGAGAGAAGGTAATGATACACTTTGCATTGCTGAAAAATCAAAAATACATTCAGGTTATGAAGTAAATTTGTTGGCAAATTTCGTAAAATTTACTCATGTACTTAATCCCTCTAATAGCCTTAATTTTGGCTCTAAAATTTATCTCTATCATGATAAAAAGACACAAACACGGGCTCCAAAAGTGATTGTTGATACAATGCCGAATATAAAATTGCAATCTCATGAAGTTATTGCTTATTTAGACAGTATTGAAAATGTAATTGGCAGTGATAAAGGGAACGATTTATTGGTTGGTAATAACCAAGATAATTATCTTGATGGAGTATCGGGTAATGACACGATTTATGGTCATCAAGGTAATGATGTCATTCGGTTAGTCGAAGGGATTGCTGAAGGAGGAGATGGCGATGACACTTATATTGTCGCATTGGCACCAGAACATTACAGTGATAGAAAACAGATTAATATTACTCTTTTTGAAAATATAAAAAATAAAAGCAATAGTGTTGTAAAGTTAGAGCACTACTTTAATGATATAAAAAAAATAACTCGTGATAAAGAAGATCTTATTATTGAAATTAATAATAAAATAATTCTTTCGGATAAAGAAAATAAAATTATCCCAACATTTATTAGATTAAAAAATGTATATAAAAATATTACAAGTACTGAAGTTAATCATCATTATAACTTGATTACGGATGATGGTTTTATGTTAACAATAAATGATAATTTGATGCCAAATAATAATGTGTTATTTAATTTTAGCTATTTGGAAAATTATTCAAAACGTAAGGAGAAAATGACACATTTTTATTTGGATGAAGTCAAAAAAAAGCTTATAGCAACTTTTTCTCATTATAATGAAACATATAGCTTATTACCTGAGTTAAAATATAGCGGTGTTGCTTTGGGTGAGGCTATTTCCTTTACTTTAGAAGGTAGTGCTGATGATAATGCTTATTTTTCAGTGACTCCAAATTCAAAAATAAAACTGAGTAATGGACAAGATGCTTATCAATTAAAAACATTTATTGCGAACATTGATGGTGAGCATATTGATATACTTATTAACTCCTCTAATTTTGACGAAAGTAAAGAAAGCAGTGCTAATATTATTCTTTCCGATGTCAGTGGTTATGAGCTTAAGTTAGATAACGGTATTCTTGCTCATCGCTACAATCCTAATGGACATCTATATTTAGATATAAATAAAATATTATTAAAAAATAATTTATTCAAAAATTTAACATTTCGTATTATTGATAAAGATAGTAAGGTTTTTTCTTTACCTAATAAATATAAAGAAAATGGATTACTTGTTCCTATAGTACCTGATGTTTTTGAAATATCATCGGGTGATGATAATTTAGTTATTCAAAATAATATTATATTTAATGAATTTCTTAGGAATGGATCGGGCGTATACCATCATAATGCTGATCCCTCTTTGTTATCTCAGACATTTAAACAGCAAGATATTCCTAATATTGAATTATTACCAATTATCGATGTATTTGAAGGGAATGATATTGTCATTAATCATAATGAAGCAAGTTCAGTGATCTCGGGGGGAGCCGGTGATGATATATTGATTGTAGAAAAAGGGCATCATATTCTTCTAGCCGAAGAGGGAAATGATAAACTTTATGGTGGTGAGGGTAATGACTTACTTATTTCAGATAAAGGTCATGATTATCTGAGCGGTAGTGTAGGTAATGATATTTACGTGGTAGCACAACGTGAAGGAAATGTGGTTATCATGGATAACCAAGGCCATAATAGGGTATTTATTACTGGGGTTGATAAAAATAAACCGTTAATCTCATTACGAGAAGGAGATGATGAAATATTACGTTCTCAGGATAATCAATTTACGTTAACTATTAAAGATCAATACTTCAAAAGTTCACCCTCATGTCAAGTTGAGCAGAAAGCAAAAGAAGTAGACAGTGTCAATTTATCGGCAATTATTTATGAAATGGCACAATTTAATCAGACACAACTTTCCTCGATGGTCGGGGGGCAGCTTCCTAGTACACCTGATTGGTCATTATTACCCGTCATAATTAATCATTTAAATTGATCGTTATGTATTGATTTTGCATTAGAGAACAGTAATAAAGCCCACATTTTAATGTGGGCTTTGCTCATTAAAGAGATTGCTCTGCGCGTTTAAACACTAAGGTGTTACCTTCAGATTCTGCTGAGTTAAACTGATAACCCTCTAAATCAAATTCTTTAAGTTGTGTTTTGTCAGTGAGTTTTTCTTGAATAATAAAACGGCTCATTAATCCGCGCGCTTTTTTAGCGTAAAAGCTAATGACTTTGTATTTCCCATTCTTCTCATCTAGAAAAACAGGCTTAATAATTTCAGCATTGAGTTTTTGCGGGTTAACTGATTTAAAATATTCATCAGAGGCTAAATTAACTAAAACGTTATCACCTTGTGCTTCAATCGCTTTGTTTAACGCTTCTGTAATGGTGTTTTCCCAAAATTGGTATAAATCACTCCCTTTTTTATTTTTTAGTTTTATTCCCATTTCAAGGCGATAAGGTTGCATTAAATCCAGAGGGCGCAATACACCATATAAGCCAGAAAGCATGCGTAAATGTTGTTGAGCAAATTGAAAATCATCTTCAGAAAAGAGTTCAGCTTGCATGCCTGTATAAACATCACCTTTAAATGCTAAAATAGCTTGGCGTGCATTTTCTGGTGTGAAATTAGGTTGCCACTCACCAAAACGTGCTGCATTTAATCCTGCTAATTTATCGCTTATTTTCATTAAACTAGCGATATCACTTGAAGATAATTTTCGGCACTCTTCGATAAGTTGCTGGGAATATTTTAGCAATTCAGGTTGGGTGAACTGCGTTGTTGCTAAAGGCGATTCGAAATCCAGTGTTTTAGCTGGTGAAATAGTAATTAGCATAATTCCCTCGGTACGTTATTTTAATATTGACTGAATATAACAAATTCTTTCGATGATAGACTAAATTATAGCAATAGGAAAAAACAATGATTTTGCTAATTTGTCGTAAAAATCGACAAATTAAACGATTCAGCTTATGATCTTCTTCTGTTTTTTTCCGCTTTTGCTTTGCGAAAACGTTTGGCATTCAAATAATTGCTTTGTATGAATCTAAGCGTCTTGTAGTGTGAGCAGTCCATGTTATTATCAATAGATATCCGCAGGTGACTGCAAACAGATTTACCTAGTAGATGAGATAAACAAAATGACCAACAAATTGACTTCTTTGCGTAAACTGACAACGGTTGTTGCTGACACTGGTGACATTGCAGCAATGAAACTGTATCAACCACAAGACGCAACTACCAACCCATCTTTAATTTTAAATGCAGCTCAAATTCCTGAATATCGTAAATTAATTGATGAAGCGATTGAATGGGCACGCGCACAAAGCGATTCTCGTGAACAACAAATCGTTGATGCTTGTGACAAACTGGCAGTAAATATCGGTTTAGAAATTTTAAAACTGATCCCTGGTCGTATTTCAACAGAAGTGGATGCACGTCTTTCTTATGACACTGAAGCTTGTATTGTTAAAGCGCGTCATTTAATGAAGCTTTATAACGATGCAGGTATTAGCAACGATCGTATTCTTATCAAATTAGCATCTACTTGGCAGGGTATTCGTGCCGCAGAGCAATTAGAAAAAGAAGGTATCAACTGTAACCTGACTTTACTGTTCTCTTTCGCTCAAGCGCGTGCATGTGCTGAAGCAGGTGTTTACCTAATTTCTCCATTTGTTGGTCGTATCATGGATTGGTATAAAGCTAATACAGATAAAAAAGAATTTGCACCTGCTGAAGATCCAGGTGTTATTTCTGTGACTGAAATCTATAACTATTACAAACAACACGGTTACAACACCGTAGTTATGGGCGCAAGCTTCCGTAATATGGGTGAGATTTTAGAATTAGCAGGTTGTGATCGCCTGACTATCGCACCAGCACTGTTAAAAGAATTATCAGAAGCTGAAGGTGAAGTTGAACATAAGTTATCTTATAAAGGTGAAGTGAAAGCACGTCCAGAAGCTATCACTGAAGCACAATTCTATTGGGAGCATAATGCAGACCCAATGGCAGTAGATAAATTATCTGACGGTATTCGTAAATTTGCTGTCGATCAGGAAAAATTAGAGAAAATGATTGCGGATTTATTATAATTCGTCGTTAAATTCTTATAAAAATCTTAAATACCCATCTTTTATAGGTGGGTATTTTCATTTTTTTCTTCTCAAAATAACATTTAAGAAGATTTTAAGATTAAATTGATTGGAATATATTATTTATCCAGTAATAATTATAAAAATATATTATTAAAATACTCTATTTATTATTGGTGAATTATGAAAAAGATTGTCTTGGCAACGGTACTTGCATCGTTATTTTTTGGTGGCGCTGCAATGGCAGAGAGTAAAACCGCTTTCTCTTTACCTGCAATTGAAAAAAGTGCTGAAGGTGGAAACTCAGCGTCTCAATATCAATTGGGCGTAAAATATGAGAATGGCGAAGGTGTTGAACAAGATGCACAAAAAGCGCTGGAATGGTATACCAAAGCTGCAGAGCAAGGTCATGCTGAAGCGCAGTTAAACTTAGCACTTATGTATGACATGAGCGATGATATTGATCGCGATGCAGAAAAAGCAGTTTATTGGTATAACAAAGCTGCGGTTCAAGGCGTTTCTTTAGCACAATACAACCTTGCTGTTTCTTATGACGATGGTGATGGTGTAGAGCAAGATCATGAGAAAGCCGTGTATTGGTATACTAAAGCTGGCGAGCAAGGTGATAGTGATGCGCAATACAATCTCGGTATCTCTTATGATGAAGGTATCGGTGTAGCACAAGATCATGAAAAAGCGGTTGTCTGGTATACGAAAGCAGCAGAACAAGGCCACTCTGATGCGCAATATAATCTTGCTGTCTCTTATGATGACGGTGAGGGTGTAGAGCGTAACGGTGCTAAAGCTGTTTTCTGGTATACGAAGGCTGCAAACCAAGGTAATCGTGACGCACAAAATAACTTAGGTGTGATGTACGATGAAGGTGATGGTGTGGCTAAAGATGCACGTAAAGCCGTTGAATGGTACAGAAAATCAGCTATTCAAGGTAATGGTCTTGCACAAAATAATCTTGCGTTAAACTATTACTACGGCAAAGGTGTTAAACGTGATCTGAAACAAGCTTATGCATGGTTTACTGTTGCTGTTGAAAATGGCGATGGTGATGAAGCAATGCTAAAACGCACTGCTCGTGCATTAAATGCGGCACAATTAGCAGAAGCTAAAAGTTTAGCGGCATCTTATATAGCTAAATATATTGATGAATGATATTGATTAATATTATTTAGGATTAAAGAGAGGGGGCTTATGCTCTCTTTTTCTATTTTAGTTAACGATAAATAAAATAGAGAGTTATCAATTTTTATTATCCGTCCTCAATAATCAAATATTAAACATCATTAATATAATGAGATTATTTTTAATTCTCTTGTGTTCTCATGGTAATATCTGCGCGCAAGTTAGATGGTCATTGATTAATTGAGGTTGATATGAACGAATTACGCATAGGGTTAGTTTCTGTTTCTGATCGCGCATCAAGTGGGGTTTATGAAGATAAAGGCTTACCCGCTTTAGAGGCTTGGCTAAAAACTGCGTTAACAACGCCTTTTCATATCGAATCTCGTTTGATCCCAGATGAACAATTGATGATTGAGCAAACGCTTTGTGAACTTGTTGATGAATCAGGTTGCCATTTAGTACTAACAACGGGAGGAACGGGGCCTGCACGCCGTGATGTTACTCCTGATGCGACGTTGGCCATTGCAGATAGAGAAATGCCTGGTTTTGGTGAACAAATGCGCCAAATTAGCTTGAAATTTGTACCTACTGCAATTTTATCCCGACAAGTGGGGGTTATTCGTAACCAAGCATTAATTTTAAACTTACCCGGACAACCTAAAGCGATTGCAGAAACGTTAGAAGGGTTAAAAGACAGCGAAGGCAAAGTGATTGTTAGTGGTATTTTTGCGAGCGTGCCTTATTGTATCCAATTGTTAGATGGCCCTTACGTTGAAACAAACGAAGATATTGTGACAGCATTTAGACCAAAATCAGCCCGCCGTTCTACTTCTGCATAAATAATTTAAGAGGTTATTTGAACTGTTTGTATGAATGCTTGGAATTCGTACTGTATTCAAGTAGTACAAAAATAACCTCATTCTATTCAATCTCTTTTTCTTTTTTGTTTGTTAAAAGTCTTAATTTTCAATTAATTATGATTGTGTTTTGAGTTAAGTCTTAAAGTTTGTGTGTTAATTCGTCATGATATTATTTGCGTGTTATATAACTGTTTGATAAATAATAAATTTTAATTTATTTAGACATGGCTGATCCAATTTTTTCGCATTTTTTGCATTTTTTTTTATGATTCCCCTTGATGAATGTATTTATGACCCCATCTTCTTTTCAACTGCAATTACCACTATTGAGTTGCGTTGATTTTATATCCGCTTTGAAATGATATTGTTAAGTCTATTAATTTTTGACTTGAAAAATGAATATTCATCCTCATATAGATTGGTAGTCAAATTGATAAAGAATTCTCTTTGGAGGCGTTTAAATGGGTAAAATTATTGGTATTGACCTGGGTACAACTAACTCTTGTGTTGCTGTAATGGATGGCAAAACTGCTCGGGTTATTGAAAACAGTGAGGGCGATCGTACTACTCCTTCAATCGTTGCATATGCACAAGATGGTGAAATCTTAGTTGGTCAGCCAGCAAAACGTCAGGCTGTGACTAACCCACAAAATACTTTATTTGCCATCAAACGTTTAATTGGCCGTCGTTTCGAAGATGAAGAAGTTCAACGTGACGTCGCTATCATGCCTTACAAAATTATTAAGGCTGATAATGGTGATGCTTGGATTGAAGCTCGTAACGATAAAATGGCTCCGCCACAAGTATCTGCTGAAGTCCTGAAAAAAATGAAGAAAACAGCAGAAGACTATTTAGGTGAAGCCGTTACTGAAGCAGTGATTACTGTTCCTGCTTACTTTAATGATGCGCAACGTCAAGCAACTAAAGATGCGGGTCGTATCGCAGGTCTTGAAGTTAAACGTATTATTAACGAACCAACAGCAGCTGCTCTGGCTTACGGTTTAGATCGTGAAGTTGGTAACCGTACTATCGCAGTTTATGACTTAGGTGGTGGTACATTCGATATCTCTATCATCGAAATCGATGAAGTAGATGGCGAAAAAACCTATGAAGTTCTGTCAACCAATGGTGATACTCACTTAGGTGGTGAAGACTTCGATAGCCGTTTAATTAACTACTTAGTTGATGAGTTTAAAAAAGAACAAGGCATTGATCTACGTAACGATCCATTAGCAATGCAACGTCTGAAAGAAGCTGCTGAAAAAGCGAAAATTGAATTATCTTCAGCACAACAAACAGATGTTAACTTGCCATACGTTACTGCCGATGCAACAGGCCCTAAACATTTAAATATCAAAGTAACTCGTGCAAAACTAGAATCTTTAGTTGAAGATTTAGTTAAGCGTTCAATGGAACCAGTACGTGTTGCATTAGAAGATGCAGGCCTGAAAGTAAGTGAAGTTAACGACGTTATTCTGGTTGGTGGTCAAACTCGTATGCCAATGGTTCAGAAAACTGTTGCTGACTTCTTTGGTAAAGAACCACGTAAAGACGTTAACCCAGATGAAGCGGTTGCAATGGGTGCGGCTGTTCAAGGCGGTGTATTAGCGGGTGATGTTAAAGACGTTCTGTTACTTGACGTAACTCCACTGTCTTTAGGTATCGAAACAATGGGTGGTGTAATGACATCCCTGATTGCAAAAAATACCACAATTCCTACTAAACATAGCCAAGTGTTCTCTACCGCAGAAGATAACCAATCTGCAGTAACTATTCACGTATTACAAGGTGAACGTAAACGTGCTAGTGATAATAAATCACTGGGTCAATTTAACTTAGATGGTATTCAGGCTGCGCCACGCGGTATGCCACAAATCGAAGTTACTTTTGATATCGATGCTGATGGTATTTTGCATGTATCAGCTAAAGATAAAAACAGTGGTCGTGAGCAAAACATCACAATTAAAGCCTCTTCTGGTTTAAATGAAGAAGAAATCCAAAAAATGGTACGTGATGCAGAAGCCAACGCAGAATCAGACCGTAAATTTGAAGAATTAGTGCAAACTCGTAACCAAGCTGACCAATTAGTTCACGGTACTCGTAAACAAATTGAAGAAGCAGGTGATAAATTACCAGCGAACGATAAAGAAGCTATCGAAAAAGCGGTAAGTGAGTTAGAAATTGCTTCTAAAGGTGAAGATAAAGACGCTATCGAAGCAAAAATTAAAGCATTAGTTGAAGCTTCTGAGAAACTGTTAGAAATCGCACAACAACAAGCACAAGCTGGTGCTGCAGGTAATGCTGCTGGCGCAGATGCAAGTGCGAAGAAAGATGATGATGTTGTCGATGCAGAATTTGAAGAAGTTGACGGTAAAGACAAGAAATAATGCCCTTAACGGGCCACGGTAACTCACTTGTGAATAGTTACTGATACCGAACACGGGCGTCGAGGAAACTCTACGCCCGTGTGCTTATGTCAAGGGTAATCTAGAATGGCAAAAAGAGATTTTTACGAAGTTCTCGGTTTAAGCAAAAACGCCGATGAAAAAGAAATTAAACGTGCATATAAGCGTTTAGCAATGAAATATCACCCAGACCGTAATCAGGGTGATAAAGAGTCAGAATCAAAATTTAAAGAAATCAAAGAAGCCTACGAAATTTTAAGTGATGCACAAAAACGTGCAGCTTACGATCAATATGGTCATGCTGCTTTTGAGCAAGGCGGATTTGGTGGCCAAGGTGGTGGTGGTTTCGGTGGTGGCGCTGACTTTGGTGATATTTTCGGTGATGTTTTTGGTGATATTTTTGGTGGTGGTCGCCGTCAACAACGAGCATCACGGGGATCTGACTTACAATACAACATGGATTTAACGCTTGAAGAAGCGGTTCGTGGTGTAACCAAAGAAATTCGTATACCGACATTAGAAACTTGTGATAAATGCCACGGTAGTGGTGCTAAAGAAGGTACCTCGGCTGAAACATGCTCTACCTGTCATGGTGCGGGTCAGGTTCATTTACGTCAAGGTTTCTTCACTGTACAACAAGCATGTCCAACGTGTCATGGTCGCGGTAAAGTGATTAAAGAGCCTTGTTCTAAATGTCATGGTGATGGTCGTGTTGAGCGTTATAAAACACTGTCTGTTAAAATCCCAGCTGGCGTTGATACGGGGGATCGGATCCGTTTAAGCGGTGAAGGTGAAGCGGGCGAGAATGGTGCACCAGCAGGCGATTTATATGTACAGGTTCATGTTCGCCAACATCATATATTTGAGCGTGATGGTAATAACCTTTATTGCGAAGTTCCGATTAACTTTGCGATTGCTGCCTTGGGGGGCGAAATTGAAGTTCCTACACTAGATGGCCGTGTAAAACTTAAAATCCCAGCAGAAACACAAACGGGCAAAATGTTCCGTATGAAAGGTAAAGGTGTCAAGTCTGTACGTAGTAGCACTGTCGGTGATTTGATGTGCCGTGTTGTTGTTGAAACACCTGTTAAGCTCAATGAAAAACAAAAAGAGTTAATGGAACAACTTGGTGAATCATTTGGTGGTAAAAGTGGTGAGAAAAATACACCGCGCTCTAAAAGTTTCCTAGATGGTGTGAAAAAATTCTTTGATGATTTAACGAAATAATCTTCATTACTCCTTTCAAAAAGGCCTGATGACAGTATTTATCATCAGGCCTTTTTATTTGAATGTGGCTCAAGATTATCCCATCTTGATGGCGACAATACCGGCTAAAATGACTAAACACGCTAATAATTGTTTGCGGTTAAATTGTTCTTTTAGCAAATAAACAGATAAGACCATGGCAAATAGTACGCTGGTTTCTCTTAATGCCGCTACAAGCACAATAGAAGCATGACTCATTGCCCATATCACTATGCCATAACTGATTAATTGCATGACACCACCTAAAAATGCGGGCTTCCAATAATTTTTTATTTTAGTTTTTAAGTGTTGGCGATAACGAAGCCATGCCAGCAAATACATTGCGATACCATTTAAAAAGAAGAGCCATAAAATATAAGCAAAAGGTGTTTCTCCCACTCGGGAGCCATTACCATCAGATAGGGTATAACTTGCGGTAAATAATGCGGTAAGGAGCGCAAAAAAGAGTGCATCTTTACGTAAATTAAGCGTCGCTATTTTTCGGCTACGTGAAATAAGGATAATACCTAAAATAATCAATAAAATGCCGATTAAGCCAGTAACAGGAAGTGTCTCATGAAAAAGAAAAAAACCAAGAACAGCGGTCATTAATGGCGCACTACCACGAGAAATCGGATAGACCTGATTAAAGTCTGCCAAGGTATAACACCGGCTTAAAGAAAGGGTGTACCCAATATGAAATAGGACGGAAAGAATAAGCCATTTCCATGCTCCTATATCGGGAAGTCCAACCCAAAACAGAGCTGGGATTGTCACAATACCTGAAAAAAAGGTAAGTAACGAGATCCCAAGAAATCGATCACTACCTACTTTGACTAATGCATTCCAACATGCATGGAAGACAGCGGCAAATAGCACAGCAATAAAAACGGTAATCGACATATTGATAGAGGCCTTTGTACTAAAGCGAAAATTATTTTTATAAAACCATAACACAATGGGTAAATAGTGAAATATATAACATTTTTTTCCTCATAATCTAAGGGTGTTATAAACGGAAAAGATAAACATAGTATTATTTTTTGATAATTAAAAATTAATATGTTTGATCTATTTTATCGATTGGTGTCGTTTATTGAATTAGATGCTTATTTTTACTAATAATTTAAAAAAATATATGTTTATTAATATGTTATAAATTATTTTTTAAATTATTGTTTTGTTTTTTTATTAAGAATTAATGTTTATTAATTTCGACTATCTATCTTGTTTTACTTAATATTTCTCAATTAACTCGAAAAATACGAATTGTTATCCATAAATAAACTGTTTTTTACGAATCCATGGTTAGCATATTATTAACAAGATTAGTAATTTTGAGGTTAATATTATGACGGCAATTATTAGACAATTTTTGAGATTAGAGGCATCAGGCGGTATTCTTCTGATTATTGCTGCTATTATCGCATTGATTATGGCGAATACACCTCTAAGTGCTTTGTATAATGAGTTTTTATCTATTCCTATTATGCTCAAGTTTGGTGCATTCGAACTTGATAAGCCATTACTGCTTTGGGTAAATGATGCCTTAATGGCTATTTTCTTTTTGGTGGTTGGATTAGAAGTTAAGCGTGAATTAAAAGAAGGCTCTTTAGCTCAACGTGATAGAGCCATTTTCCCTGCAATTGCTGCTGTAGGAGGAATGTTAGCTCCTGCATTAGTTTATCTTATGTTCAATCATACCGATCCTATTGGGCAACAAGGTTGGGCAATTCCAGCGGCAACAGATATTGCATTTGCATTGGGGGTGATGGCGTTATTAGGTAAGCGTGTCCCTGTTGAATTAAAGGTTTTCTTATTGGCTTTGGCGATCATCGATGACTTGGGCGTTATTGTGATTATTGCACTCTTTTATTCAAAGAGTATTGCACTGATGCCGTTGGCTTTGGCTGGGGTGATTGTTATTGCTTTGGGCATAATGAACTGGCGTAAAGTTGGCAATACCGCCGCTTATTTAGTTCTTGGGTTTGTTTTGTGGGTGTGTATTTTAAAATCGGGTATTCATGCCACTATTGCGGGTGTCATAGTTGGATTCATTATCCCATTAAGAAATAAAGAAGGTGATTCGCCTTCTGAAGAATTAGAGCATGTGTTACATCCTTGGGTTGCCTATTTAATTTTGCCACTCTTTGCATTTAGTAATGCGGGGGTTTCCTTAAATGGTGTGACATTAGATGGCATGTTATCCGCATTACCGTTAGGTATCGCATTAGGACTATTTTTGGGTAAGCCGATTGGAATTTTCCTCTTTAGTTGGGTTTCGGTAAAACTAGGCATTGCAAAATTACCAGATGCGATTAATCTTAAGCAAATATTTGCAGTATCTGTGCTCTGTGGTATCGGTTTTACTATGTCTATCTTTATCGCAGGATTAGCATTTGATGGTGCAAGTGAAGCTTATAATACCTACTCTAAGCTGGGTATTTTAGTAGGTTCAACGGTAGCTGCAGTTGTGGGATATTTGTTGCTTCGTTCTGTTTTACCGAAGTCAAAAACGAAGTCAATATAAGGAAATTTATTACGGATTTGAGTTTCTAAACACAATAAATACCGAGCTATATATTTAAATCTACGGTGCAATACAGTGTATTGTGCCGTAGATGTTTTTATGAGGATTGGATGCAAGGAAAGCCAATCGCAAACTAATGCGTTATTACATAGTCTGTGTTTAAGGCACAGAAGTTGAAAGGAAGATAACTATGCGGGTGTCACATCTCAATTTTAACCATCTTTATTATTTTTGGCATGTGTGTAAAGAAGGCTCTGTTGTAGGTGCAGCAGAAGCTCTGTATCTTACACCTCAGACAATTACAGGGCAAATTAAAGCATTAGAAGAGAGATTGGGTGGTAAGTTGTTTAAACGCCAAGGAAGGGGGTTAGTTCCTTCAGAATTGGGACAACTTATTTTTCGCTATGCCGATAAAATGTTTATGTTAAGCCAAGAGATGCTGGATATCGTCAACTATAGTCGTGAATCGAACTTGTTGTTTGATGTCGGTGTTGCGGATGCATTATCTAAACAATTAGTCAGTCGCGTATTAGAAACGGCCGTGATTGATCATGAGCAAATCCATTTGCGCTGTTTTGAATCAACGCATGAATTATTATTAGAACAATTAAGCCAGCATAAGCTGGATATGATTTTATCGGATTGCCCAGTAGATTCTTCACAACAAGAAGGCTTGTTTTCTGTAAAACTCGGTGAATGTAATATGAGTTTCTTTTGTAGCCATCCACTTCCTGAAAAACCGTTTCCTGAATGTTTAGAAGAGCGAAAATTACTGATCCCTGGTCGTCGATATATGTTAGGTCGCCATTTGTTAACGTGGATACGTAATAAGAATCTGCAAGTGGAAATTTTGGGAGAGTTTGATGATGCGGCATTAATGAAAGCATTCGGATTAAATTATAATGCCATTTTTGTAGCACCTTCACTGTATACTGATGAAACTTTTGCTCATAGTAATATCGAAGAAATTGGAATGCTTGATACAGTAAAAGAAGAGTATTACGCGATTTTTGCAGAGAGAATGATCCAGCATCCAGCGGTTCAGCGCGTTTGTAATACTGATTTTTCAGATCTTTTTAATGGGAATAAGAAGAGTATTGTAAATCCATAAGTGAGTATGGTTAAAAAGTAGAAAACAAAAAACCGGCATAAGCCGGTTTTTTATAACACAAGAAAGCAAATATTACATTGCTTTGATTTGTGCTTGCAGATTAGCTTTATGACGTGCTGCTTTATTCTTATGAATTAAGCCTTTAGTTGCCTGACGGTCAACAATCGGTTGCATGTCATTAAATGCTTTTTGTGCTGCTTCTTTATCACCTGAAGCAACTGCTGCGTATACTTTTTTGATGTAAGTACGCATCATAGAACGACGGCTTGCGTTGTGTTGACGACGCTTTTCAGACTGAACCGCACGCTTCTTAGCTGATTTGATATTAGCCAAGTTCCAACTCCCAAATATATTCTAGCGAGGACAAATACAAAGGTGAAGGAATATGCCTTTTCAACCTAAGTTTGTCAATGGATTTATACAAAATTAGCGTCGTTGTACGCGACACTTGTTTCGTTGTGATGGCGCAAGATTTTATCAGTTAAGGCGGGTAGAATACAGTCTTTTGAGTGAAAAAATCATCAAAATCGTGTATATGAGTAATAAATAATAGATTCTAAGAGGATCTACGATTGATTTTATGCGATTTTATAACCAAGAAGCGAGTGATAGTCCATTTTTGTTTGATGTGAGCAATCAAATTTAAGAACAACAGTGAATCGACTTGTCGAGATATTACTCATCAATAAACATTGATATATTGGGTTACTCTCAAGCCTTTGACAAGGTATAATCCAATAATTTCCACGGTATTGAGCCAGTTATGGAGCTAATTCGCGGTATACAGAATATTAGAGCGCTACATCATGGTTGCGTTTTAACAATTGGGAATTTTGATGGTGTCCATCGAGGCCATCAGGCATTATTGAAACACTTGAAGCAAGAAGCCTCACAGAGAGGATTACCCACGGTTGTGATGACATTTGAGCCTCAACCACTTGAGTTTTTTTTACCAGAAAAAGCACCAGCACGTCTGACTCGTTTACGAGATAAGATAAAGTATTTGGCTGAATGCGGTATTGACTACCTTTTGTGTGTCAAATTTGATAAACAATTTGCGGCACAAACACCCGAAGAGTTTGTTTCATCTCTACTGGTCGATAAATTAGGGGTGAAATTTCTTGCTATTGGTGATGACTTTCGCTTTGGCAAAAATCGTGAAGGTGATTTCCATTTTTTACAACAAGCAGGTGTTCGGTATGGATTTGACGTCGCAAATACAGAAAGTTATTGCGATAAAGGGTTACGTATCAGTAGCACCGCAGTAAGAGAAGCGTTACTCAATGATGATTTAGTTCTTGCTGAATCACTCCTTGGACATCCTTATAGTGTTTGTGGACGAGTTGTTCATGGTAATGAATTGGGTAGAACTATTGGTTTTCCGACAGCCAATATTCCAATGAAGCGCTTAGTTGCACCAGTGAAAGGTGTTTATGCCGTTGATGTCTATTTATCAGATAATCAATTACCTTTGCCAGGTGTGGCAAATATCGGAAGTCGTCCAACTGTAAAAGGAAAAGGCGTACAATTAGAAGTTCATTTAATCGACGTTAATATGGATTTATATGGACGTTGTATTGATGTTGTGTTACGAAAGAAATTGCGTAATGAACAGCGATTTGCATCATTGGATGCATTGAAGCAGCAAATCGCAGATGATGTGGCTACTGCTAGGGATTTTTTATCACAGTAGTCGGAGTCATAAACTAGCGGAAAATTGGAACTGAGAATCGAATGAGTGACTATAAAAATACCCTGAACTTACCAGAAACAGGGTTCCCTATGCGCGGGGATTTAGCAAAGCGCGAGCCAGAGATGTTATCACGTTGGTACAAAGAAGGTTTGTATCAAGCTATTCGTCAGGCGAAAAGCGGTAAAAAAACATTTATTTTGCATGATGGCCCTCCATACGCCAACGGCAATATTCATATTGGTCACTCAGTAAACAAAATTCTCAAAGATATTATTATTAAATCCAAAGGGCTGTCAGGCTTTGATTCTCCGTACATTCCAGGATGGGATTGTCATGGATTACCTATTGAACTAAAAGTTGAACAAATCGTAGGTAAGCCAGGAGAGAAGATATCTGCAGCACAATTCCGCGAGGAATGTCGTAAATACGCTTACGAACAAATTGAAGCACAGAAAAAAGATTTTATTCGTTTGGGTGTTTTGGGTGATTGGGATAAACCTTATCTCACAATGGACTATAAAACCGAAGCAAATACTATTCGTGCTTTGGCGCGTATCATTGCAAATGGTCACCTATTAAAAGGCGCTAAACCTGTTCACTGGTGTACCGCGTGTGGCTCATCATTGGCTGAAGCAGAAGTCGAATACTACGATAAAACATCCCCTTCTATCGATGTACGTTTCACCGCCGTAGATTCAAAAGCTGTTGCTGCTAAATTTGGCTCAGCAACAGATAAACCAATTTCTTTGGTTATCTGGACAACAACGCCTTGGACATTACCTGCTAACCGCGCTATCGCCTTAAATGCAGAATTTAATTATGCCTTAGTCTCATTTAATGATGAGTGTGTGATTTTAGCTGCTGATCTTGTTGAATATGTGATGAAACGTATTGGCGTAACTGACTGGGCTGTTTTAGGTGAATGTAAAGGTACAGATCTAGAATTGTTGCGCTTTAATCATCCATTTATGGGCTTTGATGTTCCTGCTATTTTAGGTGATCACGTTACTTTAGAAGCAGGTACAGGGGCTGTTCATACTGCACCAGGCCATGGTCCGGATGACTTTGTGGTTGGTCAAAAATATGGTTTAGAAGTTGCAAACCCAGTTGGGCCAAATGGTTGTTATTTACCTGGCACTTACCCAATATTAGACGGTGTTTTTGTTTTTAAAGCGAATGATGTCATCGTTGAATTGCTAAAAGAAAAAGGCGCTCTGTTACATCACGAAGCGATGCAGCACAGTTATCCTTGCTGTTGGAGACATAAAACTCCAGTTATTTTCCGTGCAACACCTCAATGGTTTATTGGCATGGATAAAAATGGGTTGCGTCAACAATCATTAAAAGAGATCAAGGGTGTTAAATGGATACCTGATTGGGGTCAAGCACGAATTGAGTCAATGGTTGAAAACCGTCCTGACTGGTGTATTTCTCGTCAACGTACTTGGGGTACTCCAATGTCTCTGTTTGTTCATAAAGAGACACAAGAGCCACATCCACGTACTTTAGAGTTGATGGAAGAAGTTGCAAAACGTGTTGAAGTTAGCGGTATCCAAGCATGGTGGGATTTAGATATTCGTGACGTGTTGGGTGATGAAGCTGACGATTACATGAAAACACCAGATACGCTGGACGTATGGTTTGACTCAGGATCAACACACTCAACCGTTGTTGATGCTCGCCCAGAATACCATGGTAATTCAGCCGATATGTATTTAGAAGGCTCTGACCAACATCGTGGTTGGTTTATGTCTTCGTTGATGATCTCAACGGCAATCAAAGGTAAAGCACCTTACCGCCAAGTATTAACACATGGTTTTACCGTAGATGGACAAGGCCGTAAAATGTCTAAATCTATCGGTAACACAGTAAGTCCTCAAGATGTGATGGATAAATTAGGTGCTGATATTTTACGTTTATGGGTTGCCTCAACAGATTATACAGGTGAAATCGCCGTATCTGATGAGATCTTAAAACGTTCTGCGGATACTTATCGTCGTATTCGTAATACTGCACGCTTCTTCTTAGCAAACTTGAATGGTTTTGATCCTGCAAAACATCAAGTTAAACCAGAAGAGATGGTCACGTTAGATCGCTGGGCTGTGGGGCGTGCGCAAGCTGCCCAAGCAGAAATTTTAAAACATTATGAAAACTATGATTTCCATAATGTTATTCAACGCTTAATGCAATTCTGCTCAGTGGAAATGGGTTCTTTCTATCTAGATATCATTAAAGACAGACAATACACAGCGAAAAGCGACAGTGTTGCTCGTCGTAGTTGCCAAACAGCATTATTCCATATCAGTGAAGCATTAGTCCGTTGGATGGCGCCAGTTATGTCATTCACTGCTGATGAAATCTGGAATGAACTGCCAGGTGAGCGTGCAAAATATGTCTTAACTGAAGAGTGGTATACCGATTTATTTGGTTTAGATGCATCAGAAACCTTAAATGACGATTACTGGGCTGAATTACTGGCTGTTCGTGGTGAAGTCAATAAAGTGTTAGAGCAAGCACGTACAGATAAACAACTACGTGGCTCTTTAGAAGCATCAGTCACACTGTATGCAGATAACGCTTTAGCAGATAAATTAAATGCATTAGGTAATGAACTGCGTTTTGTTTTATTAACATCTCAAGCGACAGTAGCTGATATTAGTGAAGCACCAGAAACAGCATTAGCCTCTGATATGGCGGGTTTAAAAATCGCCTTTAATAAAGCAGATGGCGAAAAATGTCCTCGTTGCTGGCATTATGCGACAGATATCGGTCAAGTAGCGGAACACGCTGAATTATGCGGACGCTGTGTTACTAACGTAGCCGGTAACGGTGAAGAACGTAAGTTTGCTTAATTAATGAAGAAAACACTTTGCTCTACAGGTTTACGCTGGTTGTGGTTAGCAATTGCTGTAGTGGTGTTGGATTTAGGAACAAAACAGTATTTCATGCAGACATTTCGTCTGTATGAATCTGTTGCTGTGATGCCTTTTTTCAATTTCACTTACGCACATAACTATGGTGCTGCCTTTAGCTTTTTAGCGGATAAAGGGGGATGGCAACGTTGGTTTTTTGCACTGATTGCATTAGCAATCTGCATTACTTTATTAGTAATGATGTATAAAAATAAAGCGAACGCCAAACTAAGTAACATTGCTTATGCGCTTATTATTGGCGGAGCATTGGGTAATCTTTCTGATCGTCTGATCCACGGGTTTGTTATCGATTTCCTTGATGTTTATGTCGGAGATTGGCATTGGCCCACTTTTAATATTGCTGATATGGGTATTTGTATTGGTGCTGGACTTATTATCATTGAAAGCTTTTTCCCTGATAAAAATGTCAGTCCGCAAGATACAAAAAAGCAAAAGTAATCAGACAATGAGTTAACTAAAATAACCCCTGCCTTATGGCGGGGGTTACGCTTAATAGAAGGTATTAGTATGGTTATGCAGGTACTCAACAATAGTGCGGTATTGCTGAATTTCACTTTAAAATTAGCCGATGGCTCTGTTGCTGAATCTACGCAAGCACATGGTAAACCCGCTCTTTTTCGTTTAGGTGATGAAAGTTTATCGCCAGCCTTAGAAGCTGAATTATTGGGGTTATCAACGGGAGATAAAAAAACTTTTACGCTTGCGGGCGAACATCTTTTTGGTAAATACAACCCTGACTTGATCCAATACTTTATGCCTTCTGACTTTGCAGAGTCTGGGGTGCCAGAAGCGGGCACTATTATGCTATTTACAGCAATGAATGGCAGTGAAATGCCGGGCATTGTAAAAAATGTCACTGAAGATTCTGTCACGGTTGATTTTAATCACCCATTAGCGTCAGAAGAAGTGACATTTGATATTGAAGTTGTCAGCATCAATCCTGAGGAGGAAACAACACATGCAAATACTGCTGGCTAACCCACGAGGCTTTTGTGCGGGTGTTGACCGAGCTATCAGCATTGTTGACCGCGCTCTGGAAATCTATGGCGCACCTATTTATGTTCGTCACGAAGTGGTTCATAACCGTTATGTAGTTAACGATTTACGCGAACGTGGCGCTATCTTTATTGAAGAAATTTCAGAAGTACCCGATAACGCGATTTTAATTTTTTCGGCTCATGGTGTTTCTCAAGCTATTCGTCAAGAGGCTCGTTCACGTAATTTAACAATGCTTTATGATGCAACTTGCCCATTAGTAACTAAAGTTCATATGGAAGTAGCTAGAGCTAGCCGTAAAGGTAAAGAGGCGATACTAATCGGTCATGCAGGGCATCCCGAAGTTGAAGGTACAATGGGGCAATACAATAACCCTGAAGGAGGGATGTATTTAGTTGAGTCACCTGCTGATGTCTGGAAGCTAACAGTCAAAGATGAAGACAATCTTTGTTTTATGACCCAAACAACACTTTCTGTAGATGATACATCTGAAGTTATTGATGCTTTAAATGCACGTTTTCCCAAAATTATTGGGCCTCGTAAAGACGATATTTGTTATGCAACAACCAATCGTCAAGAAGCGGCGAGAGAACTTGCTGAAAAAGCAGATGTTGTTTTTGTTGTTGGTTCTAAGAACTCATCAAATTCAAACCGCTTAGCAGAATTGGCTCAGCGTGCAGGAAAACCTTCTTATCTTATTGATAGCTTTGAAGATATTGATGAGTCATGGGTGACTAATGTCAATATTGTCGGAGTGACTGCAGGAGCTTCTGCCCCTGATATTTTAGTACAGCAGGTATTAGAGCGTCTAAAAAGCTTTGGTGCTGATGAAGTGATCGAATTATCAGGGCGTGAAGAAAATATTGTTTTTGAAGTACCTAAAGAACTTCGACTTGATTATAAAGTTATCGAATAAGACATCTAGAAAGCGTGGTTTTTAAAGCAGAGTTTAAATCTCTGCTTTTTTTATATCTAAAGTTAAATGAATAATCATGCTATTCATCTCTTTTACTGATAATTAGCGCTGTTTGGTGTGTTTTTCTTATCTAGAACGTTAAATACTGGCATCAAACGGATGACATCGCTAATCTGTAAATAATAAATAGAGATCATAAGCATTGTTAAGGAGAAATTTAGTTATGTCTGCAAAAGAACTTCGTCTTGCTGTTGTAGGTGCTGGTGGACGCATGGGGCGCCAATTAATTCAGGCAATTTCTCAACAAGAAGGAACTGTGCTAGGTGCTGCTTTTGAACGTACAAATTCTTCATTAATTGGCTCAGATGCGGGCGAGTTGGCTGGCATTGGCCATATCGGTGTCACGGTAACTGATAACTTATTAGCACAAGCTAATTCATTTGATGTATTAATTGATTTTACACGTCCAGAAGGCACGCTTTCGCATATTGAATTTTGTGTAGAACAACAAAAAGGTATGATTATCGGTACGACAGGCTTTGATGATGAAGGCAAGAAAGCCATAGATGATGCAGCAAAAATCATCCCTATTGTGTTTGCAGCCAACTTTAGTGTTGGTGTTAATTTGGTGCTTAAATTACTTGAAAAAGCCGCTAAAGTGATGGGATCTTATAGTGATATTGAAATTGTAGAAGCGCACCATCGCCATAAGGTTGATGCACCATCAGGCACAGCATTAGCAATGGGTGAATCTATTGCAGATGCATTAGGTCGTGATCTTAAAGAGTGTGCCGTTTATGAGCGAGTAGGGCATACGGGAGAGCGTGACCCTAAAAGTATTGGTTTTGCTACTATTCGTGCAGGTGATATTGTGGGTGAACATACTGCGATTTTTGCCGATATTGGCGAAAGAGTCGAGATAAGCCACAAAGCTTCTAGTCGAATGACATTTGCAAATGGCGCAGTAAAGGCGGCTATTTGGTTAAGCTCTAAAAAATCAGGTTTATATAATATGAAAGATGTTCTTTCTTTAGAAGATTTGTGATTTATTGTTTTTTATAATCAATTGAAAACTCATGATTATTTTTTAATTGTGAGTTTTTTTATTTGATTTTTTATTTTTATTGTATTCTTTCTTGTTTATATTGATTATCTCTTATATTTTCTGTTTTTTTTCTAAAAAAAGACACAATTCTTCTGTTTTTTCTTTTAAAATCTCATTTTTAAATTATCTTAGTAAGCAAACGGTTAAATTTGCAAGATTTGTTATATTAATTGTCACTTGGTTGATTAAATTGCTAATGATTGATATTTTTTTAATTAAAAAGGTGTTTTTTCTAGACATCTGTCCATTCGATCTTTAGAATGCGCCCAATTTGCCAAAAATTTGCCCAATTTTATGTTTTTGGCATTGATTTAGAGTCTTAAATCTGAATTAATATGCATGAAATGTGATTTATTATTCTCTGGAGGGCGTTTTGATTAAATCAGCTATACTGGTTCTAGAAGATGGGACCGAATTCCACGGCAAGTCGATTGGCGCAGAAGGCGCCGCCATCGGTGAAGTCGTTTTTAATACTTCAATGACTGGTTATCAAGAAATACTAACCGACCCGTCTTACTCTCAACAAATTGTTACTCTCACCTATCCCCACATTGGCAACACCGGCGTTAATCATTCAGACGAAGAATCAGAAACCATTCATGCTCAAGGCTTAATTATTCGTGATTTACCATTAGTGATGAGCAACTATCGTGCACAAGAAACATTATCTGATTATCTTAAACGCCATAATATCGTTGCGATTGCAGATATTGATACACGCAAGCTAACGCGCTTATTGAGAGAAAAAGGTGCGCAAAACGGTTGCATTATCGCAGGCAATCACCTTGATACTCAACAAGCTCTCGAAAAGGCCAGATCATTTCCTGGTTTAAAAGGAATGGACTTAGCAAAAACGGTGACAGTGAAACAGCCTTATCAGTGGACTCAAGGAAGTTGGACATTAAAAGGTGAGTTACCCAAAGCAAAATCAGTAGATGAATTGCCATTGCATATTGTGGCATATGATTTTGGTGTGAAACGTAATATTTTACGCATGCTGGTGGATAGAGGGTGTCGAGTTACCATTGTACCAGCACAAACACCTGCGCAAGATGTTTTAGCACTTTCACCTGATGGTATTTTTCTTTCAAATGGTCCCGGGGATCCAGAGCCCTGCGAATATGCCATTAACGCCATTCAAACATTTTTAACAACCGATATTCCTCTCTTTGGCATCTGTTTAGGTCATCAGCTTTTAGCATTAGCCAGCGGTGCAAAAACCATCAAAATGAAATTTGGGCATCATGGTGGTAACCATCCTGTTAAAGATTTAGATAAAAATACGGTGATGATCACAGCGCAAAATCATGGATTTGCCGTTGATGAAACCTCTCTTCCTGCCAATTTACGTGTGACACATAAATCTCTATTTGATGGTTCTTTACAAGGCATTCATCGCACAGATAAACCTGCATTCAGTTTTCAAGGCCATCCAGAAGCCAGCCCTGGGCCACATGATGCTGCACCTCTTTTTGATCACTTTATCGAACTTATCGCGCAATATCGTCAAAACCTGCAATCAGTAACAACAAAATAAATCAGGAGCGAAAGAAAATGGCTAAAAGAACAGATATCAAAACAATCCTGATTTTAGGTGCAGGGCCGATTGTTATCGGACAAGCGTGTGAATTTGATTATTCAGGCGCTCAAGCATGTAAAGCGCTACGTGAAGAGGGGTATCGAGTTGTTTTGGTAAATTCAAATCCTGCAACCATTATGACCGATCCTGAAATGGCTGATGCAACGTACATTGAGCCTATTCACTGGCAAGTTGTGAGAAAGATTATTGAAAAAGAGCGTCCTGATGCGGTATTACCAACAATGGGCGGGCAGACAGCACTGAACTGCGCTTTAGAATTGGAGCGCCAAGGTGTTTTAGCTGAATTTGGTGTCACCATGATTGGTGCAACAGCTGATGCAATTGATAAAGCAGAAGATAGACAACGCTTTGATAAAGCGATGAAAAAAATCGGCTTAGATACAGCACGTTCAGGTATTGCACATAACCTTGATGAAGCGTTTGCGGTCGCACAACAGGTTGGCTTTCCTTGTATTATTCGTCCATCATTTACTATGGGCGGTACAGGGGGCGGTATCGCCTATAATCGTGAAGAATTTGAAGAAATTTGTACTCGTGGTTTAGATTTATCACCTACCAATGAATTATTAATTGATGAATCATTGATTGGCTGGAAAGAGTATGAAATGGAAGTTGTTCGCGATAAAAATGATAACTGTATTATTGTTTGTTCTATTGAAAACTTTGATGCAATGGGCATTCACACAGGGGACTCCATTACTGTTGCACCTGCGCAAACATTGACTGACAAAGAATATCAAATTATGCGTAATGCCTCGATGGCGGTATTACGTGAAATAGGTGTTGAAACAGGCGGTTCTAACGTTCAGTTTGCCGTTGATCCGAAAACAGGACGTTTGATTGTTATTGAAATGAATCCTCGGGTGTCACGTTCTTCTGCCTTGGCATCCAAAGCAACAGGCTTTCCAATTGCTAAAGTTGCCGCAAAATTAGCGGTAGGTTATACCCTCGATGAGCTGATGAATGACATCACAGGAGGAAGAACACCTGCCTCTTTTGAGCCTTCAATAGATTATGTTGTGACAAAAATTCCTCGTTTTAACTTTGAAAAATTTGCAGGAACCAATGACAGATTAACAACGCAAATGAAATCTGTTGGCGAAGTGATGGCAATTGGTAGAACGCTACAAGAATCTATGCAAAAAGCATTACGAGGCCTCGAAGTGGGGGCGACAGGTTTTGATCCTAAAGTCGATTTAGACGACCCAGAAGCATTAACCAAGATCCGTCGAGAGCTAAAAGAAGCAGGCTCTGACCGAATTTGGTATATCGCAGATGCTTTCCGTGCTGGATTATCCGTTGATGGCGTCTTTAACCTCACCAATATTGATCGCTGGTTTTTAGTTCAAATAGAAGAAATCGTTCGCCTTGAAGAAAAAATCAGCGAAGTCGGTATAAAAGGCTTAAGTGCTGATTTCTTACGTCAGTTAAAACGTAAAGGTTTTGCTGATGCACGTTTAGCTAAAATACTTAATATAAAAGAGCACGCTATTCGTCAATTACGAGAGCAATATCAGCTACATCCAGTCTATAAACGTGTTGACACATGTGCGGCAGAATTTGCGACTGATACCGCTTATATGTACTCGACTTATGAAGAAGAGTGCGAAGCAAATCCACATCAAGATAAACCTAAAGTCATGATATTAGGTGGCGGACCCAATCGTATAGGTCAAGGGATTGAATTTGATTATTGCTGTGTTCATGCGGCGCTTGCGTTACGTGAAGACGGTTACGAAACCATTATGGTGAACTGTAACCCTGAAACAGTTTCAACAGATTATGACACTTCTGACAGACTCTATTTTGAACCAGTCACATTAGAAGATGTGCTTGAAATTGTACGTATCGAAAAACCAAAAGGGGTTATCGTGCAATATGGTGGGCAAACCCCACTGAAATTAGCAAGAGCGCTAGAAGCTGAAGGTGTGCCAGTCATTGGCACAACACCAGATGCTATTGATAAAGCAGAAGATCGTGAGCGTTTCCAAAAAGCGGTTGATAAATTAGGGCTAAAGCAGCCTGAAAATACCACGGTGACTGCTTTAGAAGAAGCGGTAGAAAAAGCACAGTTAATTGGTTATCCACTGGTGGTTCGTCCTTCCTATGTACTTGGTGGACGCGCAATGGAGATTGTTTACGATGAAGTCGATTTACGTCGCTATTTCCAAACCGCGGTGAGTGTGTCAAACGATGCGCCAGTGTTGTTAGACCGTTTTCTTGATGATGCGATTGAAGTCGATATTGATGCGATTTGTGACGGTAAGCAAGTCGTGATTGGCGGCATTATGGAGCATATTGAACAAGCGGGTGTTCACTCTGGTGACTCAGCTTGCTCATTGCCTGCTTATACCCTAAGCAAAGAAATTCAAGATGTGATGCGTAAACAAGTTCGTGAACTTGCTTTTGAGTTAGGTGTAAAAGGGTTAATGAATGCACAATTCGCGGTAAAAGGTGATGATGTTTACCTTATCGAAGTCAATCCTCGCGCTGCTCGTACTGTACCTTTTGTATCAAAAGCCACAGGTGTGCCATTAGCCAAAGTCGCCGCGCGTGTGATGATTGGCCAAACTCTTGAAGAGCAGGGCGTTACAAAAGAAGTTATTCCCCCTTATTACTCAGTAAAAGAAGTCGTTTTACCTTTTAATAAATTTGCAGGCGTTGACCCCATTTTAGGGCCAGAAATGCGTTCAACAGGTGAGGTAATGGGCGTCGGTGCAACCTTTGCACAAGCCTTTGCTAAAGCAATGTTAGGCAGCAGTTCTACCATGAAGAAAAAAGGTAGAGCACTTCTTTCTGTGCGTGAAGGTGACAAAAAGCGTGTTGTTGATTTGGCAACGAAATTACTAAAAAGTGGATTTGAATTAGATGCTACACATGGTACAGCCATTGTATTAGGTGAGGCGGGAATAAATCCACGTTTAGTCAATAAAGTACATGAAGGGCGACCGCATATTGAAGATAGAATTAAAAATGGTGAATATGACTATATTGTTAATACCACATCTGGTCGCCAAGCCATTGAAGATTCTAAAATTATTCGTCGCAGTGCATTAAGATATAAAGTCCATTATGACACGACGTTAAATGGCGGATTTGCAACAACGTTGTCATTAGCGGCCGATCCTACGGCGAGTGTTATTTCAGTTCAAGAAATGCATAAAAAGATAAATAAAGCTTAAGTTTATTTGTTGCCGTAATAATGATCCTGAATATGAGGAAACTTGTATTCGGGATTTTTTATTTTTTATCGCTATTAAAAAAAAGAAAATTTTACGGAAAAAAGAAAGCCCCAAATAAATTTATTTGGGGCGATTGCAAAACAAAGAGGTGGGTGCGGATCTTTTTTTTCAAGTAAGGAGTCAAGAAAATAAAATAAGTTAATTTCTTTGTTTTAGCGGGTTGATTTTGTCTTTTTTTGTCGCTTGAGTCAAGAGAAAATTATTTTACGATATTAAGTAACGTGTTGTTTTAATTGATTTAAATTTGTTATTTGCTACGGAAGAGGTATAGGGGATAGAGAAATTTCTGTTACTATATTGGCGGGTGCTTGGATCATTTTGGTTCAAGCATTTTGCAAGAGCCAAAAAGAGAAAAGCCCCGAATTCTATTTTTATAAAATCCGGGGACAGACTCAAACCTCAACAACTTGATTCTGTCTCCTTTTCCGAAAGGAGTCAATCAAATTGACGAAAATAACCTTATTTGGCATTACGGTTATCTGTGTGACTGTTCTATGTTTTACAATAATTGTAGGCGAACGATTATGTTCACTTAACATTAGTAATGGAAACACAGTCGTTCAAGCTATTTTGATGTGTAATAAATAGCTTGGTTGGAGGGAGGTTTTCTCCCTCCCAATTTTTCTTCAAGTTGTCAGAGTTTTGGTACAAGCACCCTGTCTTTTAAATTATTCTTTGTGATAGTTGGATATAAATGATAATGATTGCTATTTCGTTGAATGTTTGACAACATAGCTGATTATTTACTCTGCTGATATCTTTCTATTATGTCTCAACACTCTTCATTCTATTCATATATTGGTTATCAACCTAAGCATCAACAGGTTGAAGAATATCGCTTTCAAGACCAAATTTTATTACGCCAAGGTGTATTAGAAACTACAGAAGATCTGCATATTGAAGAGACTTATCAAGCCGGCTTTAATTTAGTGGCAGTTCATAGTGGAAGTGTGATTAGTGAAAGTGTCAATGGGCAGAAAATAGAGATAGCAACACCGAGTATTTTTATTGCTAATAGTGTTGAACGTTATTCTTTATTGAATCAATTTAAATCTGGCGATCCTCTAAGATACACATTATTGCAATTATCATCTCAGTGGCTTGAGCAACAATATATTTTATTACCTGAGATATTAAAGAAAAATCAAGGATTAACTCTGCATCATCTGACTTTGGATAATACGTTTTTAGCGTTAACCATGCAGTTATTCCAAAATCCGGTTCATGATTCCTTAAAACCACTTTATTACTCAGGTAAAGCTTGCGAATTTGCTTCATTAAGTTTGCAATATTTATGTCATGAACAAGAGCCAGCCAATCGGCCATTAAGTCAGCGTGAAAAAAACAGTTTAAAACAAGCCAAAGAAATTTTAATTGCTGAAATGGAAACGCCACCAAAGCTTGAAATATTAGCAACTCGTGTGGGATTAAATACTCGAAAACTTACTCAAGGTTTTCGTCAATTATTTGGCAATTCTGTTTATGGTTGGCTACAAGAATATCGTTTACAAACCGCATATAATATGTTGCTAAATGAAGGGGAGTCTATCTCAAGTGTTGCCTATTATGTTGGTTATACACCCGCTCATTTTTCCGTCGCGTTTCGTAAACGTTTTGGTATATTACCGGGAGATGTACGCAAAGGGCATTTTACGCCTTAATTGATTTTATTAGGTTTATCGGTATATTTATTATCTTCATCGCTTGATTTGTCATCTATTAAACACTTAATTAATTCTATCTTTTCCATCTTGCTTAATAAATAAGCAAAATGCGTCTAAATCGAAAGTAATAGTCACGCAATCTAAAGTCTTGTTGCTAGAGGGAAAATACCCTTTTCGCTATAGTGCCACAAGATGTTGTGGAGATTATTATGCATAATGAATTATGGATGTTGTTGCGTCCTTATCGCCCTTTATTAATAGGTGCGCTGTTACTACAAGCTGTTGCAGGTTTTAGCTCTTTAGTACCTTGGTTAGCACTTTATCAACTTATTGTTTCTTTTCCTTCTACTAATACATTCTGGCTAACTATTGCGGTTATTGGTGGCATTGTATGGCTAATATCACAAACCATTGCATTTCATTTAACACATTTAATGGATGCAAAATTAACCTACCAATTACGATTAGCATTATCAGAAAAAATGCAAAAATTACCGTTAAATTGGTTTGTTAGCCAAGGAAAAAATGGTATCAACCAATATGTTCAGCGCGATATTAAAGCATTACATCAATTAATTGCTCATGCACCTGCTGATATCGTGCAATTAATGGTTGTTCCTGTTATTGCTATTATTGTGTTATCAACATTAAATCCTTTTTTACTGGTTTTCTCTCTTATTCCTTTAATCATTGCTTATTTTTGTTTTAAACAAACACAATCATCACGTTATCAAACCTATTGTGAACAGCGTGATGAGGCAATGAAAATGCTCTTTGAAGATTATCAACTTCTTGCTGAAAATCCTCTCGTAGCACGCCAATTTCCGCATAAAGGAATTGTTGATAAAACAGAGAAAGCACTATTTAATTTTGTTTTTCATTTTCAAAATTGGGTTAAACGAGTTGGATTATTAGGATCACTTACCCAATTATTATTGAGTGCCACCTTATTAACAGGATGGCTATTATTGGGTGCTACTATTTTTGAACAAGCGTTACCATTGGCCGATTTATTACTGTTTATTTTATTGTTAAGACGTATTGCAGAGCCTGTTATGGCTATGGGGCATGGCGGTGATGCCTTATGTGCGGCAAAAAAATCTGCGCAGCGGATACAGCAATTATTAAATCAGCCTGAAATGCAATATGGTGATTTATCAACAGAGACGATATCTCACGCTGTAGCGTTAACAGCACACTCTGTTTGCCTTTCGTATGGTGATAAAGAGATCCTCAATAATATTAATTTTGAAATTAAGAAAGGAGAATTTATTGCCATTGTAGGCCCCTCTGGCGCAGGAAAAAGCTCTTTACTACAACTGATTGCTCGATTTATGGATGCAACATCAGGTGAGATTTTTATTGAGAATAAGCGTTTACAGGCGTATTCACGTAATACATTAAATCAAATTACTACAGTGGTGATGCAAAACAGTCAACCATTGCCTTATTCAATTAAAGATAACTTATTGTTATTTAATCCCCATTGCAGTGAAGAGCAACTACAATCAGCAATGAATGAAACATATTTTGCTGAAGTCGTTACTAACTTACCCCGAGGTTTATCTACTTTAATTAATGATGAAACGCCACTTTCTGGCGGTGAAGCACAACGTTTGGCAATAGCGCGTGCTTTCATTGCTAATAGCCCACTGTTATTGGCTGATGAACCTTCTTCAGCACTAGATCCTGATAATGCCCAACATATTTTTAATGCATTAAAAAATAAAACCATGACACGGATAATCGTCACACATTCACTGGTTTTAGCACAACAAGCCAACAGAGTGATATTTATGGTTGATGGAAGATTAGTAGCAATGGGAAATCATGATGATTTGCTACTCAATTGTGAGCGCTATAGTGATTTTGTTCAGAAACAAGGAGAGCAAAATGAAGACTAATCCCTTTGTTTCATTACTCTTATCTTTAAAATATCCTCTCAGTTTTATGGTATTGAGCGCCATTTTAGAAGGGCTGTGTGGTTTATTATTATTGCCGATTATTATCTATTGGGATCAGGATGCTAGCCAATATTTATGGATGTTAGCGGGATTAACATTAATTACACTTGTTTTTCAGTACATTGCGACATTAAAAGGTTTTCTTGCGGGTACAACGGTGATGAAAATCTTAGTTCAAGCGTTGATCCGCCATTTACCTCGTAGTTTAACACCACCACCTCAAGCACACACGTTATGCTCAGGTGCTGCAATGAGTGCAATGAGTATCCCTGCCCATTTATTAGCGCCTGTTATTAGTGTTGTAGTGACGCCATTAACTGTAATTATTGGGCTTTTATTTTATAACATCATTTTTGCTTTGATTTTTATCGTAGCTGCATTATTACTTGTTGCAGTGATGCGGATCAGTGCCAAGGGGCTGTATAGACAAGAAGTGACACTGCAAACAGCAGAGTCTGTTGTGGCTAAAACATTGGCTGATTTTGCACAACATCAGGTATTATTGCGAAAAAGTGGGAGAAATACGCTGTTTTCACAGCAATTACAGCAAGACTTATTGGATCAACACCACCAACAAGTGCAATTATTACAACGAAGCTTACCCTATCATCTGATTTTTTCTTTATGTATTCAGGTTATTTTCATTGCTGTTTTAGTTATTGGTGTAGTGAATGTTGATATTAATACTCTTACTTTAACGCAGTGGTTGGCTGTCGTGGTATTAATCGCTCGTTTTATTGAACCTTTATTTCAGCTTTCTCATATTGATCAAGCATTAAGGCAGAGTAAACAATCACTTACTTTAATAAAAAATACGTTGGATGCTCCCACATTACAAAGCCCAAAACAAAGTGATACTCCTAAAAGCAATGACATTCGTTGTGAACAACTGGAGGTGAATAATAGTTTAGGAGCGCTGATCCTTTCTAACATAACAGTGCTATGCCCTGATAAAAAAATGACGGCAATTGTCGGCAGTTCTGGTGCGGGTAAAACAACATTATTACATGTTTTGGCACGTCTTAGGGATGCTGATAAAGGGCAGATTTATTATGGAGACAAAAGGGTCAATGATTTATCTGAGAGTGTATTAGCGCAAACAAGACAAATTGTATTTCAACATAATCAATTAATTAGAGGCACATTGCGTTGGTCATTATTACAAGATGATAACTCAACTGTCAGTGATAATGATATTTTGCATCTACTTAATGCATTGAATTTATCGGTGACTCAAACAGATTTAGATGAAGATGTGGGCGATCAGGGAGATCGTTATTCCGGTGGACAAAAACAGCGACTATGTTTAGCGCGTTCATTATTAGCCGATCCTAAGATCTTATTTTTAGATGAGCCAACAGCGAGCCTCGACATCGTCAGTCGTGAGAAAGTGGTACGTTATCTTGAAGGGCTAACATCTACTCGTGTTGTGATCACGCATGATCCTGATATTGCTAAACATGCTGATCACGTGATTGTGCTTGATAATGGAAAAGTTATTGCTGAAGGTTCGCCTAATACGTTGTTGACATCTTCAACATGGTTTCTGAATTTTTGTGGCTCATTGTGAGTGTTAGATCTTTACTGATTGCCAATCAATATCGATTGGCAATCGAAAGAGATAATCTGGCAATCTAAAATACCGTAATCCTAAAATTGGTAGAGTGATAACCATTATCATTTGAATATTTTGGGATGAATATGGTTTGCATTTCTTCTTTAGCTGGCTTAGATAAAACACAGAAATTATCGCCAGTATTAAATCAACGTACACAAAATAAATTGGCATTAACACAATGTGCTATTTTGTGTTCTACCGCTTTATTTTCACTTTCTGCCATCGCAAATACAGCAACAGAAAATAATAAAGCAGTCGATGTTTTGGTTGTGACTGAAAGCGTAGCACAAAACCGAAATAACCTTGCTCCTGGTGTTAGTACATTAAGTAAAATGGCGCTTAAACCTAGAGAGATCCCACAAACTGTCTCTGTGATAGATAGAGAGCAGATAGAAAATCAAAACCTAAATACTCTTGATGAAGTGATGACTCGTGCTAATGGGGTTACTAGTGCACCTTTTGTTTTATTAACAACGGCTTATTACGCACGTGGTTTTCAAATTAACTCCTTTGAACTTGATGGTGTTCCCGCATTAATGGGAAATATGGCAAGTTCGCCACAAGATATGGCAGTGTATGAGCGTGTAGAGATCTTAAAAGGCTCTAACGGATTAATGCATGGAATGGGAAATCCTGCGGCAACCGTCAATATGGTACGTAAACACGCCCCTTTAGACTCACAATTAAAAGCAACATTTACGGCTGGGAGTTGGAACCGTTATCGCGGTGAAGTCGATGTGGGCGGACGTCTAAATCAAGAAGGTAGTGTGCGCGGTCGTGTCGTAATGGCATGGGAAGATAAAGATTTTTTCTATGATATTTCAGATCAAAAGACGCGTTTGATTTATGCCACAGTGGATGCAGACTTAACGACTAACACACTATTACGTACCGGTATTCAATATCAAACAATAGACTCCATCACCAATATGGCAGGTGTGCCAATGGGAAAAGATGGTAGCGATTTACACCTTCCTCGTAAAACTTATTTAGATGCTGATTGGGATCGCTTTAAATGGGATACCACTCGGTTATTTACCGGAATTGAACATCAAATTAATGATGATTGGTTGTTTAAAATCAACGGTGATTATCAATATGCTAAAGCGCGTTTGTTGTATGCAGGGGCATGGGGAAATATTGATCCTGAAACCGGTGATGGTGCCATGCTAATGGGAGGAGCATACAAGTTTCATAACTATCAAACCAGTCTTGATACCAACGTCACAGGAAAACTTAACGGTTGGGGC
Source organism: Proteus sp. fly-1008 (assembly GCF_040140305.1). Taxonomy (NCBI): domain Bacteria; kingdom Pseudomonadati; phylum Pseudomonadota; class Gammaproteobacteria; order Enterobacterales; family Morganellaceae; genus Proteus; species Proteus sp. fly-1008. Next base: position 216,469 of record NZ_JBEEWH010000002.1, on the reverse strand, counting down.
TTACAACATGATCTGATAGTGGGAATGAGCTACTCAAAAGCCAGTGAAGAACAGCACACTGGGCAATTTAAAGATCCTCTCAATGTTCCTGTAAATATTTATCGCTGGGATCCTCATAGTGTACCGAAACCACAAATAACGGGTTATTCCTCTCAAGGCGCGACAAAAACGGAACAAACTGGTGTCTATGGAATGGGGCGGATCAAGCTTATTGAGCCAGTAACATTGATTGCAGGGGCGAGAGCGAGCTGGTGGGAAGTGAAAAAACCCCAAGCTAAGTTTACTGAAAATGGAAAAATCACCCCTTATGGTGGTTTGATTTGGGACTTTGCACCTCAATGGTCATGGTACAGCAGTTATTCTACGGTTTATCAACCACAAACGGGGAAAACCTGGAGTGGTGACATGTTGAAACCAGTGGAAGGACAAACAGTTGAAACCGGGATCAAAGGAGCGTTGATGAACGGTGGGCTTAATGTATCAGCCGCTGTTTTCCGTATCGACATGAAAAATAATCCACAAGAAGATCCGGCACATCCTGGCGGTGGTTTTAATACCTATTTTATTAGTGGCGGCAAAGTTGTTAGTCAAGGTTTTGATATTGAAGGAATGGGGTACTTATCGCCATTTTGGGATCTCTCGGTCGGTTATACCTATACCGATACGGAATATAAAGAAGATACCTTGAATAAAGGTAATAGCTTTAACTCATTAGTGCCTCGTCACATGGTAAGAGTGTGGACAAATTATCAGTTACCTTGGGATGCGCGTAAGTGGAGTGTGGGTGGTGGTATTCAAGCGCAAAGTGAATATAGCAAAACAAACGGTGAAGTTACGTTACGCCAAGGTGGCTATGCGGTATTCAATTCGCGTTTAGGTTACCAAATTAATGAACATTGGTCTGCTGCATTAAATATTAATAACGTCTTTGATAAACGTTATTACTCAAGCCTTTTCTCACCTCAATGGAATAACCGTTACGGCGAACCTCGTAACGTTATGTTGAATATCAAGGCTGATTTCTAATGCAAAAGGCACTGCTGATCAGTTGTGCTGTTTTAGGCAGCGTAATAGGGAGTATTACGCTGTCATTATTGATAGCAACATTTTATCCCAGCACTGACCCCCTTAATCGCCTATATGCAGCCGTCTTTTTACCCGTTGTCTGTTTATGTGGATTGCTCTGTTTTAGCTTATTCTCACTAAATGGAAAACAGGTATTTTGGCGCGCATGGAGCTGGTGGCCATTACCTTTAATATTGATGGAATTTATTGTATGAAAGCAATATTAAAGCGCCAATTTTTACAACTTCATCACCAAGTGGGTTCTTTGTTTGGTATTCTATTATTTATTATTCTATTGACAGGAACATGGTCATTAGCACATGAAAATTTAAATTTATGGGCTCAATTTAAGCCATTAGATAGAGAGTTATTGCCGTTAGATCAGTTATTAGTAAAAGGCGAATATCTATTAGGTCAAAACGGTTTCAATAGTGTGAAATTACCCTCTATAGACCATCCAATTATTACTTTCTGCCAAGGAATGGGCGATTGTTCACTGCAATTAAATGCACAAACGGGTGAAAAAATTACAGTAAGAGAAGTTATCTCTCCTATTGTTAATTTACATAAAAATCTATTTATGGGTTTTTCTGGGCGGTTATTTATTAGTTTATTTGGTTTTGTGTTTGCGCTATTACTAATAACGGGCATTGTTATTCATCACCGTAAAGTTTATCAACTATTTCGACTCCGTTTTAATCAAGGGCGTAGGCTGTTTTTCTTTGATTTACATAATGTAATTGGATTATGGAGTTATCCTTGGCTAGTAATGTTTGCATTAACTGGAGCATTATCAGGATTAGGGGCATTTGGTACATTAATGCTCGCAAAATATGTAGAGCCAGATGCTCCAGTACAAGTCATGATGAAATTAATGGGACAATCAACGCCTGTTTCATCTGAGTTTATTGCATCTTCTCCTAGCTCATTATTAATTCAACTTTCACAAGAAAAACCAGACTTTATTCCTGAAACTATTAATTGGAAAAATAGAAGTAATACTGAGCAGCAAATTACAGTGAGTGGTATTCATTTATATTTACCCAGCACCGCTAATTTTGAGCAGTTATTTTTTTCTGGCTTAGATAACCATTGGATTGCGGAAAAAAGTTCTGTGTCTCAGCAATTTTGGACACGTGCTTTTATTGCCATTCAACCTTTGCATTATGGTCAATATTTATGGGCAGGTTCAGCAAATTTTAGTTTATCGGTACTTCATTGCCTAATGGGAATGATGGCCTGTGTATTGACCTTTAGTGGATTAGTAATTTGGGCATTAAAAAAGCCTATTAATATCAGTTCCCGTTTAGTGTTAGGAAGTTGTTCTGGCTTAATTTTTGCCAGTACATGTTTACTTCCTTTCGCTATTTTCTCCGCGTTATCACCGATACTGCCTTTTTTTGGTGTTTGGTTGATAACGCTTCTTTTTTATTTTTTTTATCCGCAAGTGATCCAACTTACTTTTCTTATTTTAACCATCAGTAGTGTGGTTTTATTTATCAGTGTCTTTAGTCACTTATTTATAACCCACGCTGCTTTGTGGTGGATAAGTTGTGCCTTGTTGATCAGTGCTATTTTTTATTTTTTGATAGGTCTTTTTCTACTAAAAAGACAGTAATTGGAGTCTGTTATGCAAGAATTATTAAAACATCGGCAATTAGTGATAACGCTAGGTTTACTTTATTTAGCACAAGGTATTCCGATGGGAATTGCGATGGATGCATTGCCTACATTATTACGCCAAGAAGGTTCGGCTTTAAGTGCAATCGCATTTATTCCATTAGTTGGATTGCCATGGGTATTAAAATTTTTATGGGCGCCAGTGGTTGATAATTATTGGTTTAAATCTTTAGGTCGTCGCCGTAGCTGGATTATTCCCATGCAGATCATTGTGACGTTCTGTTTATTATTATTAGCAATCCTTGGTATTTCTATCGAAACGGCAAAATGGGGTGTCACTTTATTAGCTATCGCTTCATTAGCCAGTGCTACACAGGATATTGCAACAGATGGTATGGCCGCTGAACATGCGAGTGGCACGTTATTATCGAAAATAAATGCTGTTCAAATTGCAGGCGTGATGGGCGGCTTTTTCTTAGGAGGAGCAGGTATGATGATCCTCACTGATAAATTAGGCCAGCATACCGCATTACTGTTATTTGCCTTAGTGCCCGCTATCAGTTTATTTTTTATTACGTTATTTCGTCAAAAAGCAAAATATGATGAGGGTGAAAATGGTGATTCACCTAATGCAAGCCTATTAAAAATGGTACGGAGAAAAGGAGCGGTAAGACTATTAACACTGACATTGCTTTCAGCAGTAACCGCAGTATCAGGCTTTGGTTTAGCAAAGCTCTTTTTAAGTGACAGTGGTTGGTCTTTAGCAGAGATTGGGAAAATGGGCATGATGGGTGGCATGGTAACCCTTTTCTTTGGTTGTGGCGGTGGTGCTTGGTTAATTAATAAAATTGGTGTGTGGCGCGCTTTTTCTGCAGGATTACTGTGTGCTTTAGGTTCCTCATTATTATGGCTTTCACAATCAATAGGCTCTATCAGTCTTACAATAGTTACTGTGTGTATTGTATTAGGCTCTTTATCATCAGGGATCACTTCTGTGGCTATTATGACCGCAGGCATGCGTTTTGCGTCAACCGATAATCAAGCCGGTACTGATATGACCGCAGTACAAAGTATGCGTGATATCGGTGAAATGGCGTGTGCAATGATGTTGGTGAGTTTAACGGCAACAATAGGGTATCGTGGTGGGTTTGGTTTGGCAGCTATAATTGCAGTTTGTGCATTGGTAGTGACGTTGATGAATGTAAAATACCAAGAGAAAGTGTCGATTTCTTAAAATTAGAAAAGATAAAAGCATTGATGATTAAAAAACCCCCGTAAAAAGTAAACTTTACGAGGGTTTTATATTAATCAGTCATTTTTTAATTTACTGCTTTATTATAAATAGTGCTGACTTTATTTTTATTTGGATCACCTGTGCCGTCCCATTGAACTGTTTGTTGATATTCTTTGGTTACTCCATTGATCGTGATATTTGTGATTAATGTCGCTGAGCCTGAATCAGGATCACCTGCTAGAGGTTGAAAACAATCTTCTTTCATCGCTAATGAAGGAAACGTATTATTGAAAGAATTATTTTGAGTTGAAGTATTATACACGTATTCATCATGATAATCGACTTCACTACGACTTGCATCACCTTGAATATTAATGAGTTTATGAGAAACTGCTATAGGGTATAATAATTTCTCAGAATATAACCCTAATGAGGTAACAGGAGAAGCCATAACATGTGTCATTGTATCTGTTGGTAATGTTCGGCACGAACTGGTTTGTGTGCCATTATTACTTGTTTCAATAAATAAGATTTTTCCAGCTAATGTAAAATCCATATATTTAGGAGAGATTGCTTTAACATTTAAAGGGTAGAAAGTAGGGTATTCTTTATTGTTGTCAGCAAGATCAAATACAATAACTTTGATTTTAAGATCAGTGCTTTGTAATGAATTTTTTTCCATCGTTAATCGCGTTGTGACTGTATTCCCCGAAGCGATTGCGTTTGCTGGATATTCAAATATTTTGCTAGTTTTTTTGTTACCGTCCCATAATTCAAAGTTAACTGCATATTCCATTCCGGATGTTTTAGGCGGTATCCAAGAAAAAGTTAACGCATCATCCTCATAAACCGGTGTCCAACTTATTGGTGTATTGGTATTTGGAATAATTTGAGCTTTATTATTATTATCCACTCTTCGTGAGACATAATTAATTGTGACATGAGGCACCTTTCTTACATTAACAAAATAATACCCTTCTGATTCATAGAAATAGTCATTTTCTTTTGATGTTAATGTAATCTCTGTGCTACCTGAGCTGACTTTAATAATGGTTCCATCTTCTTTTATCGAAACAATACTAGGATCTTTTGCTGACCAAACACCTTGCGCCTCTTTAGGTAAAGGGGATATGGGTTGTTGAACCTTAATATTGGTATCATTTTCATATAATATCATGTTTTTTGATGCAAATTGAATGGACAGTGTTCCTTTATCTTGTTGATAGTCAACGGTCACGGTATCTGCTAAAAATTGTTCGGTGGCATCACTGTTTATATGTATTTTTGTTTTACCGGGCTTGACTTCCGTAATAGTACCTTGTGTATCAATAGTCATTACGTGTTGGTCATCACTTACATAATTTAAAGGAATATTTTTTGCATCAGCATTGTCAAAAGTAACGCTAACATTATATGTTACCCCATCATTCCATGTTGATTGTATAGAGAGTGGGGACGTTAGTTTTAGATTTGGTTTCGCTTTTTCAATCACCAAAGGATAGCTGCTTTGAGATGGTTGATATTGGTCATTACCCGCCGTTTGTAACGTAATAATCGCGGTTCCTGCTTTTTTCATCGATACTTCACCGTTAAGAGCATCAATTGAGGCTACTGAAGGATCAGAACTAGACCACATCACATTAATGTTATTTGGAATACCTGTATAACCTAATGCGTTAATGGGTGCAGAAGCATAGGTTTCTTGCTGAATAGGCTTATCAAAAATAATCTCAGGTTTAGGAATAGTCACTTTAATGGTGATAGGTTTGGCAAGCGTTATCCCCTCTGAATTTGCCGTTAATACGATATCTGTTTTGACATTCGACGTGAGGTTGGTTTGATATTCTCCATTTCCCACGGGTTTTAACGGATTATCGCTAAAGTGAGGTGTGCCGCTGGTGGCGGTAATCGACACTTTTTTACCCTCAATGGCGTTATCATACTTATCTATTAATTTAACAGAGAGTAAGGCGCTATCTTTGTCATTTCCACCAATAGATTGACGGCTACTGCTAAAGGTTGATTTATTGGCGTCAATATCAGCTGGTGTGACAACTACATCATGAATAGGTTTATGATTATTTAAATCAAGGTAAGCACTCATTTTTAATGTGCCTGCAACATGACTTGTGACTTTCGTTCTTGCGACACCTTTTGCATCGGTGTAGGTACTAAAGTCATAATCATCCGCCAAGCCTTGTAATTTCCACGAGACGATAACGTTCGGCAATATATTGTCATTGGCATCGACAATGGTGGCTTGGTAATTAACGCCTTTGTCACCGGCAATTATGGTTGTTCTATCAACATCAACAGCTTTAACTTGCCATGTTGCTGGATCGGCGCGCAGTTGTAAGGTTTTTTGCTTCTTAAATTCGACTCCATTCACTTTAACAGTGAGTTGTGTGGTGCCTGATTGAGTCCCTGTGACGGTGATTTCATAATGACCAGGGGACACCTGTTTTGCTGTGCTAAATTGCAAGGTTGGGTTAGCTGAAATACCTTCAACAGTTTGATCTGGCAGAATATTGCCTCCTTTATCACGAACCGTTAATGAAAGTACCGCACTATCTTTACCATTAGCAATAATACTTGAAGGCAATAAACCAATTTCTGAGCGATTTTCGTCAACATCATCGGCGATAAAATTAACATCATCTGCAGGATAAGTACCCGTGCTTAATACAACACTGACTTTGGCAATACCAGCGGGATCTCGGGTTAATTTAGCTTGTGTTACACCTTTACTATCAGTAAAAGTGAGCGGTGTAGCTAATAAACTGTCTTTGTTTGTTGTCCATGTGACAGGCATACCCGCAATAATAGGGTTGTCATTGGCATCAATTAAGTAAGCATCATAGGTGATGGTATCTCCTGCATGAGGTGTTCTATCACTGATCACAAATTTGCTGACTTTTGCCGTTTGTCCATTAGGTAAGACAGTTAATGGTGCGGTTTGCGTTAAAGTGACTGCGTTGACTTCGGCACTGATGACCGTCTGTCCTGCTTTTATCGCGCCAATTTGTGCTTGATAAATACCTTTATCCGTTTCAGTAAAAGGAGAGATTGTAAACGTGAGATCCGTACTGTAACGAGCATTAATTTTACTTGCTAATCCTTTGAGTAAATTCCCATTTTTATCTTTTAATGTGAGTGTCAATGTGGCTTTTGTTACTGTGGAAACAATGCTATCAGGGGTGAGCGATAACTGAGATTGATCCGCAGAAATAACATCAGTATTAAAGGTAATAATATGGTCTGCATCTAAAGATTGCTGACTGTCTAACAGTGCACTGACTTGTGTTACACCCGCTTGTGTACTGGAAATGGTGGTTTCGGCAATACCTTGCGCATTAGTTTTGCTGAGAGGGGAAGAGAATGTGCCTAATGGACTTATCCAACCGACAGCAACATTTGCCATGCTTGGATTCCCTTGCTTATCAACTATTTCTGCGCGAAGTGTAACTTTATCATGACCGTTAGCAATGACTTCATAAGGCTTGATAACTGTGACACTTTTAATCACGGCATTTTGGGTATCAGCAACAAAACCTAATGGTTGAGTTAAGGTAAATTTGGTATTGCTTTGCTGATATTGCGCACTGATGGTGCTTATTCCTTCTTGTTTACCACTGATATTGAGTTGATAAATTCCTTTGGCAATTTCTTTGATAGAACTAAATTGAATGGTGTTGTTATCCCCAGTTAATAACAGTGTTTTTGCTTGCTGAGGCACAGGGTTATCAAATTTATCTTTTAACGTAATAGTGGCAGTAGAAACCGATTTACCATCCGCAATAATCGATTGTGGATTGAGTATCATGCTGCTGTGTGCACTGGCAGCATTACCCGGTGTGAAGATAACATCTAATGACGCTTGTTGTTTATTTAACAGCGTTGCGGTGAGTGTTGTTGGTAGTGCTTGTGTTCCTTTTAATTCGATATTAACGTCGCCGTTATTATCAGTTTTAACTAAGTTTTTGCTTAATGTATTGTGTGTTGCCTGCCAAAAAACAGGGTGCTGCATTAATGGATTATGATGTGAATCCACAACATGAGCTGTAAATGTCAGGGTGTCGCTATCATCAGCAATTGCACTGATTTTACCATTCAGTGGAGTAATGGTGACAGTTGCACTGTTATGATCAGCAACGGCCATTAAGGTAACTTGTGCTGTTTTACCATTTGCCAATTTGGCGTTAATGGTGGTTAAACCAGCTTGATTTGTCGTGATACGTGTTTGAGTTTGTCCTTGTTTATCAGTTCGTGTCTGAGGTGCACTAAATACTACACCTTGAGAGCCTTGCCATTGCACTGACATATCCGATAACGGGTTGCCTAAATTGTCGGTAATAACCGCTGTGAGTAATGCACTGTCTTTGGTATCGGCAGTAATTTGGTTTTTATCAATCGTTAATGAAGCAAAAAGAGCTTGTTGAATATCAGCAGTAAAATGAATAGGTGCAGCATCAACAGTATCGTTGCTAATGCTGGCGGTCACTATTACATCTAACTCTTTGGTGCTGGTGATTTGCGTCGTCGCTATCCCTTGATCGTCAGTAACAGACATATCATCAATTTTTACGCTATTAGGATCTCCATCAGTTGACCAAATAATTTTTGCGTTGATTAATGGGTTGTTATTATTATCTTTTACCACAGCGGTGTAGGTTACTGGGGTTTTACCATCAGCAATATAAGGTGGCGCAGATGCGGTGATAGACGTGATTTTTCCATTTGACATATCCGCAATAAATTGTGTTTTTTCTTGGCTAACCACGTTATTAACTTCAGCACTAACGGTCACAATTCCTGATATTTTGCTGGTCATTGTGGTAGAGGCAAGACCTTGTTTATCAGTCGTTAATGTGGTTTGTTTTAGTTGCGCTTTATTGTCAGCAGTTAATTGAATTGTGATATCTGGAACGGGGTTTTTATTGGCATCAAGGACTTTAAATGCCAACGTTTTTTCATCACTATTATTGGCAAAGGAGCGATAAGGCGTGATGGTGAAAGTCTCTAATTTTGCCGTATGAACATCAGCAATGAAATTAACTTTCGCCGCATAAGCAATATCTTTCACTGTGACTTCAATGTTTGTTTGACCTTGCAGTGTATTGGTAATAGGAACAATAATTTTACCCTGTGCGTCAGTCTCACCTTGTTGCATTATCGTTGCACCATTATCAGCACTAAAGCTAACGGGATAATGAGGAATTGGATTATGGTTAAGATCAGTGACTATCGCTTGGATTTTATTTTGACTTTTACCATCAGCAGGGGCGTTATCTTTAACAACTGTTAACTCACCCTTGGCAATATGCGCAGTAATATCATCAGCAATAAAAACAACCTTTGCCGAATTAAAGGTATCATCTCTAAATTTCGGCGTTAATGTGACCGTTTCAGGTGAACTTCCTGCCGTGATAGTAAGCTGATATTTCCCTGCATCAAGACGAGTAAACGCGGAAATTCGGCTGGTGCTTATTGCGTTATCCGAGCTACTGTTTAGTGATAATTCTTTAAGATTAATATCAACGGGTAATTTATCGTTATCCAGTACGGTTAACAGTAATGATTGCGTGGAGTGCCCATCAGCAGCTAATTGGCTTATTTTAGGCGTAAATTGGCTATTTTGCGTATTAATTGCCGATTGAGAAACTATAATTTTGCTTTGTACAGGATCAGAGCGATTACCTTGTTCATCAATAGCAATTGCACTGATGGTATAGCTATTTTGTTGCTCAGTACCAGTGACATGGCGAGGTAAAATAACTGAATAATTAAAGCCACCGTTATGATTAATTTTACCGCCATTGGTGATTAAGCGACTTGCAGACCATTCAATATTTTTCACGGGATATTTAGCGTGAACATAAACATTGAGATCTTTTTCTTCATTGGCATAACCCGAAAGTGAAGGTGCCATGGAGAGGAAAACCAGCGTTTTCTTTTTATACTCCAAAACAATATCGTTATTTCTATCGACAAAATCATAGCGGCTACCCGACATTAAACGCATTGCTCGCACATTATCAGGATTAAGCTGTGATGAGATTGATTCACCAAGGTGATATTGTAAGCTAATATCTAAGCGATTATCGCCATTGTCGTTTAAACCAAAGCGACGCTCTGCACCAAAAGTGAGCAAAGGAACGGGGGTATAAGTGAGTCCAGCAGTATAAGCGTGAGGATTTTCTTGACGATTATCTTTGCCAAACAAACCCACTTCTTTGCCGTAATACTGTTCAAAAATAAGTTTTGCACCTAATTGTGGATATGCTGGCAAATAGCCTTCTGTTCTGATATCCCAACCATTAGCTGGGCGTTCGTTATAATCCATGACATCATCAGAAGTGCGCCAATTGGATAAACGATGGTAGTGGTTCATGCTGAGTTTAAAATAATCTCGCCAAACTTCAGCACCAACACCAAATCGGCTGTGATAGCGGCTGAGGTCGTAGTCATAAAACGCATTAAGTCCCACCATAAATTTATCGGTAAAATGACGATAACCAATTCCTTGGTTGAATTGGCTACGTGAGTCTTTACGGTGATAACTTGTTTGAGTAAAAACTAAATTTTTCTCTTGATCGTAAATGGGAATTAATAAATCGGCCGAGCTATTTTCTAACGTAAAATCTTTATCTGTGGATAATGATACTCGAGCATGACCAAATTGATTTAACCATTGTTCTATTTGTTGATTGGCTTTACTTGATACTCGGCTAATTGCATATTGTGTTGCATCAGTCTCTTTATTTAATAAAGATGAGTTATCAACAATAATTTGAGCGAGTTCTTGTCCGTCTGTTGAAGGAATAGGATTATCTTGATTGTTATTATTTAACCATTTTTTTGTCAATAAAGATTTACTAGGGATATTCAGTGTAATACCTGTTTTTATCTTTAAATTACCAACTAAAGAGACATAATCAGGATTTATTTCAATTAACTCAAATAGCTTTATATTAAACTGCTTTGCAATAGACTCAGGGGTATCACCTTCTTTAACTTGATACGTATTTTCTTTATTAATGAGTTGATTTTCTTGTATATTCCCATCCGCAAAAACATTGACAGGTATTGTTGCTGAAATAGGAAAAGCTAACTGAATTATAATATTAAACCAAGCAACTTTCTTTGTAATGGAGGAAAGTTGCGGTGTTAGCTCACTTTTAAATTTTGTCATTTTTAAACTCACCGTTACAAATAATGATGAGATTCTCGTATTTATATATCTTTTTTATATCAGAAAGTGAACTTGAATTAATTAATTTCTAAAGATATAAAAAAATGCATTCAGAAAAATAAAAATATATCGTCAAAAAAAGGAAGAATAGAGGATGAGCGAATTGAATAAGAAAAAAGTCAATAGGAAATAACACTATTGACTTTTAACGTGTGAATTAATATTAGATATCAACAAAAACATCAGGATCAGGTCCTAAACGTTTTTTCTGCTCAAGTGTTGTTATTTCCGCAACTTCCTCTTTTTCTAATTTAAAATCAAAAATGTGAAAGTTTTCTTCAATACGAGAAGGGGTGACAGATTTTGGAATAACCACTAGTCCACTATCTAAATGCCAACGTAACACAATTTGAGCGGGTGTTTTATGGTATTTTTCAGCCAGTTTTTGAATAATTGGTTGATCAAATACGCCCTCGCCGCCTTGGGCTAATGGGCTCCAGGATTCAGTCACAATATTGTGAGTCGTATTCCATGCTCTTAATGGTGCTTGTTGCATTAATGGATGAATTTCAATTTGATTAATAACAGGAGTAACGCCCGTTTCAGTAATGATACGTTCGAGGTGCTCTTCTTTGAAATTACAGACACCGATACTTTTGACCAAACCTTCTTTTTGCAAGATGATCATTTGCTTCCACGTTTCAACATAAAGTTCACGTGATGGTGCTGGCCAATGTATTAAATAGAGGTCAATATAATCAAGTTGTAAACGCTGAAGACTTTCTAAGACAGCACCACGAGCATGGGTTTGATCGTTGTTCCATAATTTGGTTGTGATAAAGAGTTCATCACGAGGAACCGTCGTCTGTTTTAGCGCTTTACCTACACCTTCTTCATTGTGATAAATTGCCGCGGTATCAAAAAGACGATAGCCTGTATCAAGAGCGTGGTGAATAGCTTTAACCACTTGATGGTTATCTGCTTGCCAAACGCCAAGCCCTAATTGAGGTATTGCGTTGCCATCAGATAATTTGATTAGTTTAGGTTTATTCATTTATATCTCCAAAGTCGTATTAAAGTCCTTAGAGTGCCGCTGTATAAATACGTTGGCTGACTTCTAACGTGATATCTTGGTGCTCGCCCAGCGCTGTTTGTCCATGCTCTTCCAATTTTCGCACTAATGCGGGAATATCTTCTTCATTGATTTTGAAATCAGCCAGTCGAGTTCTAAGACCCATTAATTCAAAGAATTTTCGAGTTTCGTTAATCGCAGTTTCAATTTTAAAAGCGTCAGAACCTTGGTTTATACCCCAGACTTTTTGTGCATATTGGATTAACTTTTCATATTTAGCCTGTCGTTTTTCATTTAATAGGGCAGGTAAAACGATGGCGAGAGTTTGTGCATGATCAAGCCCGTGTAAAGCTGTGAGTTCGTGACCTAATGCATGCGTAGCCCAATCTTGAGGAACACCAACACCAAGGATGCCATTAAGGGCTTGTGATGCTGTCCACATAATATTAGCACGGATATCATAGTCTGTAGGTGATGTCAGCGCTTTTGGTCCTTGATCAATTAAAATACGTAAAAGGCCCTCTGCATATTCATCTTGTACACGAGCATTCACAGGATAAGTGAGATATTGCTCTAATATATGAATAAAAGCGTCTACAACCCCATTAGCCGTTTGTCTTGGGGGTAAAGAATAGGTAGTTGTAGGATCTAAAATGGCACAATGAGGGTAGACATAAGGACTGGAAAAGCTTTGTTTATCCATGGTCTGTTTTTTACTGATAACTGAAAAACTGTTTGTTTCTGTACCAGTTGCCGGAAGCGTTAATACGCAACTTAAAGGTAGGGCTTTTTCAACGACTTTACCGCGACTGGTAACAATTTCCCATGGCTCGCCTTGATAGGGAACAGCAGCTGCAATAAATTTTGTCCCATCAATAACCGACCCGCCCCCTACGGCTAATAAATGCGTGATACCGTGATATCTTGCATAAGAGACGGCTTTCATCAATGTTTCATAAGAAGGGTTGGGTTCAATACCACCGAATTCATGAATTTGATGGCCGGGAAGTGCAGTATAAATTTGGTCTAATACACCATTACGTTTAATACTACCCCCACCATAGGTCAGTAATATCCTTTCATTTTTTCCGATTTCAGAACGTAATTTTTCGATTTGACCTTGACCAAAATGAAGGCGAGTAGGGGAGTAATAAGTAAAGTTTTGCATGTTGTTTCCACCTTAAATTGATGTTCTGTGGGATGACAATAAATCAGGAAAAATTTATTTATTGTATCTAGACGAAATAGCATGACATAACTATAACTGTAAGGTTGTAGAATTAAGAGGTGAATTATCTGCCTTAATGACTACAACGTCCTATCGTGTTGTAATTTATAAGGAGTTATATGGAAAGTCATTATTTAACATTAAACCAAGAACATTGGGATAAACAAGCTGCAATGGAAAATCAGTGGTCTAAGCCTGTAAGCGATGAAGAAATTATCGCTGCAAAGCAAGGCGACTGGAAAGTTCATTTAACGCCTAACCCAGTTAAGAGTGAGTGGCTAGCTGATATTAAAGGTAAAAAAATACTCTGTTTAGCGTCTGCGGGTGGGCAACAAGCGCCTATTTTAGCCGCGGCTGGTGGTATTGTGACAGTATTTGATTTATCAGAAGGGCAATTAAGTAAAGATAGCCAATTGGCGCAAAAGCATCAGTTAGATTTGGTGGCAGTACAAGGAGATATGGCAGATCTAACAGCATTTGCTGATGAAAGTTTTGATATTATTTTTCATCCTATTTCCAATTTATATGTACCAGATGTAAATCCTGTTTGGCAAGAGTGCTACCGTGTTTTGAAGAATGGCGGTGTATTGATGGCGAGTTTCTATAATCCCGTTGTATTTGTTGATGATAGAGATCCGCAATTACGTTCTCAGGGATTAATGAGACCCACTTACCGCTTACCGTATAGTGATCAAGATTCATTGCCTTCAGACATTCTGCAAGAAAAAGTGGCCAAAGGTGATGGGCTTGTATTTGGTCATTCTTTAACGGATCTTATTGGTGGACAATTAGCGGCGGGTTTTCTATTACAAGATTTTATTGAAGATTTTGCCCCTCATGCGCGTTTTCTTGTTGATAGCTATATTCCTACATTCCTTGCTTCAAAAGCGATTAAGCTTTAAAGAGAAATAGAGTAAAAAGACCATGATTGTAATTAATATAAATGGATTTTTAGTCAGATATTAATAGATTAGGAGATAAAACAATGAACAACTGAACTTTTGAAGTATTAGATGATTAAAAACGCCATTATAATGTTTAAAATAATGGCGTTTTTTTGAATTACTTATTACTGGGGCTATTTTTACGATGGCGAATATACATTACGATAGAGCCAATTAAACCTGCGCTTAAGAGCAATACAGGCAGTGTCATCAAAATATTCATCACTAATGTTTCATGCTTTTGAATAAAGGGAATTAAATTCAATACATAACCTAGTGACACAATAATACCCACCCACAAAAAGCCACTTAACCAGTTAAATATTTGAAAGCGACGTTGTTGTAATTCGGATAAGCCTGCTAACGTTGGTAATAATGTTCGTACAAAACCGATAAAGCGACCAATTAATAGTGCATACAAACCTTGGCGATGGAAAAGATCATTTGCCTTATGGTGATATTGCTCAGGTAATTGAGCCATCCAACGTTTAACTATTTTTGTATCACTTAACCAGCGACCTTGTAAAAAACCAAGCCAACTCCCAATACTGGCGGCAGTACCTAATACAATGATTGTCGGAAAGAAGTGTAAAACATCTTTTGCAATTAAGGCACCGCAAAGAATAAGCAGTGTATCTCCTGGTAAAAATGCTGCGGGTAACACCCCATTTTCCAGCATAATAATAACAAAAAGAACAATATAGATAACCCATAACACATTAGGATTAGCCAACACCATATAATCGTGTTGCATTAATGCGTGAATTATCTCTTTTAATGTACCCATTAGCGAACTCGCATTAAAAAGAACTTTATGTTCGCTATTCTAACGCAAAATAAAGATAACAGTTTGATTTAATCCCTGTGGAACCACAGGGATAGATTTTTTTTATAAAAATTTAATGATTAATTAAGAAATACGTAAAAATGCGTGTTCAAGATCTTCAATTAAATCATCTACATTCTCTAATCCAATATGAACACGGAATAATGTGCCAGTAAATGTAGGTTGTGTTTCATATTGGCGCATTGCTTTAATGTCATTAGGTTGATAACCCAAAATTAAAGATTCAAATCCTCCCCATGAGAAAGCCATTTTAAATAATGAAAAGTTATCTAAAAAAATCTCAAATTCTTCTGGCGAGAGGTTTTTTTTCAAACTAAAAGAGAATAATCCGTTACTGCCTGTGAAATCACGTTGGAAATATTCATGTCCTGGGCAAGAGGCTAGCGCAGGGTGATAAACGTTATCAACTAATGGATGCTGTTTTAGCCAACGAGCAACTTCCAATGCGCTTTGCTCATGTTGCTTCATTCTTACTGGTAATGTTCTTAATCCTCTTGCTGCCATATAAGCAGTATCAGGATCAACACATTGTCCTAATAGATAGGTATTTTCTCGTAACTGTTTCCAACAGCGTTCATTCGCTACAGCAAAACCTAACATGCCATCAGAGTGGCCATTAATATACTTTGTGGCAGATTGGATTGAAATATCGACACCAAAAGTCAGTGGTTTAAGTAGCAATCCTGCCGCCCAAGTGTTATCAATCATAATAATGATTTCAGGATTATATTGGCGAACTGAGCTGATTATTCCTTGTAGATCTTGAATTTCCATCGTGATTGAACCGGGGGATTCAAGAAAAATAATTTTTGTTTCAGGTCGCAGTAGTTGACTGATATTTCTACCTATTAATGGATCAAAATAGGTTGTTGCGACTGAAAACTTACGTAAGATCTGATCACAAAAGTTTTGCGTTGGATCATAAGCTGATCCTGTCACAAGAATATGAGAGCCTTGTTCAACAAAGGCGAGTATAGACTGCGTAATAGCTGCCGCACCTGAAGGAAAAAGTGCACAACCTGCACCGTTTTCTAATTCAGTTAAGGCTTCTTGTAAGGCAAAATGGGTGGTTGTACCTCGACGGCCATAAAAAAGTGTACCCTCCGCGCGTTTTTTGGTTGCATCACGTTTTTGTGCAACTGAATCAAAAATAACAGATGAAGTGCGTTGTATAATAGGGTTTACTGCGCCGTGAGAATATTTTTTAGCTCGACCAGAAAGGAGGAGTGAGGTTTCTTGTTTTTTTAGCGTCATCCTTAATACCTTCTTTTAATTGATGGTGTGTTTACTCCACGTTAATTCATTTTTTGGATAAGTACAAAAGACGATCGATGTAGTTGATAAAATTTCACGTTACGTGAAATAACGATAATTTGTCTTAAAAATCGACAAATGAAAAAAAAATAGCCAAATAGTAATGATAATTACTATCAAAATGCTTCATGTTTGATATCATTTGAGCGTTTTCTCTTTCCTGATGGCAAACAGGATGATTGTAAGCGAACGATTTTGGGTAAGTAGTGACGGAAAACGTCATTGCTGAATAAATAAATAGATAAAAAGAGAGTAAAAGGCCAACTGATGCGTAATTTGACAGCTTCTATTCTATTGGCAATCGGTCTGACAGGCTCTGCTTTTGCGGATACGACTCCTGCCACACCAACTGAACAGCCAACTACTGCTGCCGTTTCTTCAACAGCTTCTACACAGGGAACTGCTACAACTACAACACCAACAACAGACTCATCTGCGAATACCAGCAATGAGGCTAAAGTACCGGGTTCTGAACCTGCTAAGCCTGAGGGTGAAAATACTTTACCTGCAACGGTTGAAAATGCAGAAAACACGGTAAATACTCCGTCAGCGACAGAAAATTCATCACCAGCAGTAGAGCCAGAAATGGTTGCTGGTGGTGGGTTTGCAGAAGATTTATCCGTAATGGGCATGTATCGTAATGCCGATTTAGTCGTTAAAAGTGTCATGATTGGCTTACTGTTAGCTTCTATTGTGACGTGGGCGTTATTTTTCGCCAAAGGAAGCTACTTACTCTCATTACGTCGTCGATTAAGAAATGAAACAGCGCAATTAGTTGATGCTAAATCACTCAATGATGCTTTAACCATTAGCAAAAAATTTGGTAATAAGAGCGCGACTGCTGATTTCTTTAATGATGCTGAATTAGAGCGTACATACTCTCAAGAAAGTAAAGTGGCATCAGGCATTAAAGAACGCGTTGAAATGCGTATGGAACGTCGCGTTGCTGCCATTGTTCGTGAATTAGGCCGTGGTAATGGCTACTTAGCGACTATCGGTGCAATTTCTCCATTTATCGGTCTTTTTGGTACGGTTTGGGGAATTATGAACAGTTTTATTGGTATTGCACACTCTCAAACGACTAACTTAGCAGTTGTTGCTCCAGGAATTGCAGAAGCTTTATTAGCTACCGCGATTGGTCTGATTGCCGCCATCCCAGCAGTTATTATTTATAATATTTTTGCTCGTATGATCGCAGGTTATCGTGGTGAAATTGGTGATATTGCAACAGGTGTGGTGACATTAGTTAGCCGTGACTTAGATATCGAAAACAGCAAAGCAAGGTAATGAATTATGGCAATGCGTCTTGGTGATGATTCAGGTGATGATAATGAATTACATGATATCAATGTGACGCCTTTTATTGATGTCATGTTGGTTCTGCTCATTATCTTTATGGTAGCCGCGCCTTTAGCTACCGTTGATATAAAAGTAAATTTACCCGCTTCAAGTGCAAAACCACAGCCACGTCCTGAAAAGCCTGTCTATTTGACTATTAAGTCTGATAAGCAAATTTTCATTGGTGAAGAGATGGTCACGCATGAAACGATGGCTAATGTGTTAGATACGATGACACAAGCAAATAAAGAGACCACTATCTTTTTTCAAGCAGATAAAAGCGTTGATTATGAAACGTTAATGGCTGCCATGGATTCGTTAAGAAAGGCAGGGTATCTCAAAGTTGGATTAGTAGGGATGGAAACAGTCTCTACAGGTGGATAAAGTTTAGAAATACGTCATCCAACTAAGTATTATTACGCTATTTTAAAAGCACTTTATTTATCGTTGTAAAATGATGAATAAGGTGCTTTTTTATTGTACAAAAAATTATACTTATATTTTTTATTGTTTTTAGTTATTAATGAGACAATTAATAAAATTGAGTTAGAATAAAATTTAGCTTTAGTGTTGAATAATATTAATAATAGATAGATTAATTTTAAGAATAAATAGTTAATTAAGTTACTTGGTAATAACGAGCTGAATCAATTAATGCTAAGTAGATATTATTATTTCAACTTACCTTACATTAATATTCATTAACTCTTCATTTTTTTTCACTTTTTGATTTGTTGATATTTTCTTTTTTAAGTTAAATCTCCTTATAACCATATGATTAGTAATGTTTTTGTGTGAATTTGATTTAAGTGTAAAAATACTTGCGTAAAAAATCTTATTGGATATAATGCATCCACGTTACAAATTGAAACATTCTGTTACGTACAAGAACGCCTAATTTGTTTATTATCTAAGTTATCCGTATTTGGATGCTTATTTTTTTATTGCACCAGGTAGACCGTTGTTTTCAGTCATTCCAATTTCTGATAAGTAGATTTTATTTACTTATTCAAACCACTTCTTATTTTTGATAAGCGGTGAGTAAAATAAAACGTGAAAGGCAGAGAACTACACATAGCATTTTATTATTTTAATAAATTTAAAGGCCATAACATTTCGGTGTTATGGCTTTTTATTTTGTTGACTGATTCTATTTTTATCATTATTTTTGTCGTTCCTGTCGTTCCTGTCGTTCCTGTCGTTCCTGTCGTTCCTGTCGTTCCTGTCGTTCCTGTCGTTCCTGTCGTTCCTGTCG